>CAYIBK010000049.1:0-1680 GCA_964361645.1 uncultured Gammaproteobacteria bacterium | reverse complement strand
ATGTTTATCCGGGCAGTTTCTGTCCGCCCACTTATGGCCACTTGGCGATTTTACAAAAAGCAGCTGATATTTTTCCGGCCGTGGTGGTGGTTTGTTCAAAAAATCCGGATAAGAATAATAATTGGTTTGATCCAGAAAAATGCTGTCACCTGTGGCAGGGTTATAAACTTCCGGCTAATGTGAGTATTACCACTATTGATGATTTTATGTCTCAAAAGAAACCCGGTTCCCAAGTGGTTATGATTAGAGGCATTAGGGATGATAATGATTTCGAGCATGAAAAGAAAGTTATGTTTCTAAATTATGACAAATTTTCCATTGATCAATTTTTCTATATCATCTCCAGTGATGAACATAGATATATTTCTTCATCTAAGGTTAGGCAGTTGGCGGAGAAGATGGAACTTAGCCAATTAGCCAAGTATGTTTCGCCCCTTATTATTTCTGCTTTGTTGGAAAAAGTTCTCCTGGCGGAAAATCTCTTTATGGTAGTTGGCCGTCCGGGCTCTGGTAAATCAACTTTTTTAAAAATATTGCAACAGGAAAAACCCAATTGCTTTTATATTAATACTGATGTTTTCAGCGAAGAGCTTAAGCTAATTTTACAGCCAGCTTTTCCCGGTGAGGATTTAATTAAAGTGGCACTACAAAAACCCGACGAGTTTAAAGCGGTCATCGGTCCACCATGGCTTCAAATGTTGCAACAAAGTCTTTTGGCAGCGCCCCAAGGCCAGCACTTGTTTGTAGAAGTGGCTTATGGCTTGATGCTTAATAAAAATATTTTTAATTATTTGGGCGGAAAGATTATCTATTTAGGTTGTAGTGATGAAGCTAAAGGCCAACAGCGTATTATAGATAGGGGCACTCCCGATTTAGTGGATTTCTTTCATCAAATTCCGGGATTAGTTGAAAGCATTAGGATTTGTCAGGAGCATAAATTAAATTTGATTAATTTAGAAACTGATGTGCCAATTTCAGAACTAAAAAGTTATACAGCCAGATTCGGCTGATAATCAGAAAGGAGAAAAACATGACGGATTTATTTGTTAGAGCGCTTCTGGGACATTTGGTGGGTGATTATCTTTTGCAAACCAAAAAGATGGCTCTTAAAAAATCTCAACCGGATTTATCAGGATTATGGTGGTGCTTGTTTCATTGCTCGGTTTATACTTTCGTTGTTTGTTTATTTTGGTGGACTGCTAATCCAGTGGTAATTGCCTTAGTTTTTTTAAGTCATTATCCAATTGACCGCTGGTCACTGGCCAGTAAATGGTTAAAGTTAATTGGTAGCCGTGATTTTATAGCCGCTCATTATTCTAATGACGAATACAAAGATTTGGATGTTGCTTTCTCCTGCTTGGTTTATGCCGTAGCAGATAATACCTTTCATTTGGTGTTGTTGTGGCTGATTACCAAACTATTTTAGCGGGTTTAAACCACCTGCTTTTTTTATTGATTTTTTTACCCTAATATTGTAAGATAAAAAGTCCTATTAGTCCTTTAATAATTGAAATTGAATTCGAATAATGTTTGGGACAGATTTTCCTATACAGTCATATGGTGATTCTATAGAACCAGTGGAATTACTGGGGCTATCAGCAGAAGAAAAACAGATGATTTATCATCAAAACGCAGCCCGAATTCTAGGGCTTAAGGAGGGTAAATGAAAGTTTTAGTTAC
>CAYIBK010000048.1:0-1815 GCA_964361645.1 uncultured Gammaproteobacteria bacterium | reverse complement strand
TGGCGACCATGGGGGTAGATAATAAAACTAGAGATAAAGTTGTTAATTTAGTAGTCAACCACTTAGCTCCCAGTATGCTTTATATTAGTAGAGAAATTAAAAAAGAGCAGGTTAGCGACGGGGCCATTAGAAGACTAGCTAAGCGCATTTACCCAGCTACCATTGGGGAATTAGTGGCGGTATCAATGGCTGATCACATGGGGAGAGGTCCATTTGAAGATCCGGAATTTCCAGAGCAATTATTATTGTCTGATGGTTTTCCGGCTGGGCCATGGCTGCTTAAATGGTCAAGGGAGTTGGGAGTAGAAAAAAGTAAACCAGCAGATTTGATTCGCGGCAGAGATTTGATTAATTTAGGATTTAAGCCCAGTGCTGAATTTGGAACAGTTATTGAACTGGCTAATAAATTACGAGATGATAAAAATTTTACCAGAGAAATGGTTTTGGCGAAAATAAATGAATTTAAGACATTGATTGAAGCAATTCCAGAATTAGAGCGGGAATTGATATAAGTAAAAAATTAAAATATAAATAACTTTTACCGATTAAGAAAAACATAGCTTTTATAAAAACTGTGTTTTTTGATTGGGAAATAGACAGTTAACAATTTTAACCAACTTGACAATTTATGAGATTTTTTGTAACATTTTATGAAGTACTTTTAAAACATTCTTTCCAAAAAAGGAGCAGGAAATGGATACAGAAGATCGGGAAAAATATTTAAAATGGCTTAGAAATGCCAAATCTCTTTTAGACCAACAGCCGTTTACTTTCTATGAATTATTACACAGGTTATATAATGATATCATAGATGAAGTTGAGATGGATGATGAAATTTTTGCCGTAATCGCCGAATCTGGTTTGACTGATTACCAAATTCTGGAATTTCTGTATATTGGCTACGATTATGATAGGGAGATAGCATCTGATTTTATCAAATCCATGTCTTGGGATGCTGATCGCGTTTGGCGAGCTCTGAAAGATTCACCTTTTAATGATGAAGATGTTATACACTTTATTCATCATCTAGGTGATAGTATATCTTCAATTATTGAGAGATTGATAACTGATCACTGGAGTTATACCAGGATTATCACCGCTCTCATGAACAAGTTCTCTGTTGATGATATAATTTCGGCTTTTTTGGAACACGGTTGTAATGATTTTAGAATCATTGAAATTTTGCAATTATCAGTGATTGATGATAGTAATATCCTTGATAATATCCCCTCTGACTGGAGTTTAGACCGGATTATTAAAGCCCTGCATTCCGCCGGTTATCATTACAATCATATTTGCGATATTTTATTTGACACCGGAGATGGAGATAAAGATGTTATTAAGGCGATGCTCATTGTTTGGCCCGATCCGCTTTTGGTGGCTAAAATAGCTTTAACCCACGGCGCCGATTTAATGACCGCCCTAACTTTGGCTATAAAAGAGAGCACTGATATTATTTACAATAGCAGTGAAATCTTAGAACAATTGGAAAAAGACGGTAGTGAGATTGCTAATTATTTGGAAAATGGCCATTTTAGCTAATACACAGGCGGGTTAATAATCCGCTTTTTTTAATTATTAAAAAAGCTCGAAAATTATATTTCGAGCTGTGATTATTTTTGACAATTAGGTTGGGCAGTTCCCAAATCAATGTAAGTATTTTGGGCGCAAACTATTGTGCTATTTCCCTGGATTTTTCTTAGCAACGGGCATTGCCCACTGGTTAATGATCCCGATTTACAAATTAACTTTAATTTTAAGGGTTCTATTATTTGGGGTTTTTGGTTCATGGCCATTACCTCTTTGTGTCTGGCA
>CAYIBK010000047.1:0-2018 GCA_964361645.1 uncultured Gammaproteobacteria bacterium | reverse complement strand
GCATTTTTTTAGCGTAAGGGCTTCTATATTTTTTAATGTCAAATAAATGGTAAAGAGGTATGGGCAGTTCGTCCAAATTAGCTATTAATGGTCGCCGTGGCGTGATTATAATATCTTCACCATTTCTAAAAGCCAATCCTTTCACTTGGCTTAAATCTTGGTTCTCTTTTAAAGCACTTAATAATTCTATAACTGTAAATTCGCCCTCGCCCATAACAGCTATATCAATATTTTTATTACTTAAGGTGTGTTCAGGCATAACTGTGGGATGAATGCCACCGACAATTATTTTTATGTTGGGATTATATTTTTTTATTTCATCAGCTAAATTAAATGTTTGCATGATATTTACAGACATAGCTGAGATACCGACTAAATCAGGTTTAAGCTCTTTTATTTTGTGAATTAATTCTTCAATGCTTAAATTATCAACCGAAGCGTCAATCAAACTCACTCTATAGCCATGTTTATCCAAATAAGTTGCCAAAGCCAATAAACCCATGGGTGGGTATCTGAAAGAGGTGATTTCTTTCTCGCCGGTTGGTGGTTCGATTAAAACTATGTTTTTATAGTCTTTTTCCATATTTACAATATGATATATTTTAATACTTTTTCGATTTTTTTTCAAGGGTTGGCTGTGTTTTTAATAAATTCTGGAAATACTCGTAAAATATGGTAAAAATTGACATTTTATAATAAATTTGCTTAAATTACATTTGAACAGTTCCTTTTAAATTAACTATCAGGAGGATGATCGTATGAAAAGTATAATCCAACCGACTTATTTTTCATTAGAAAAAACTCGTAGTGATTCGCCAAAACCATCACCGCTATCCAAGGAAATATTTGATAAAGTTATACAAACTTGGCCACGCCTTTGCGCTGATGTGGTGATTGTAGACAGAAAACATAAGTTGTTGTATTTGCCTTTAAGAAAATCTAATCCAACTGGTTATTGGTTTATCGGTGGCTCTATTGTAGCCAGAGAAAGTGAATGGGCGGCGGCTATTAGAAAATTGAGAGTAGAAACTGGTTTAAATATAACGCCCGATCGGCTCTCGTTGGTTTGGCTTAAGCGTTATATTTTTACTTTTTCTGATTCATTATGTTATCTTTTTTCTCTGGAATTAACACCAGCAGAGAGAGGAGAAATAAGCCTTGATCCGGAAGAGTATGAAGCTGATTATGGCTTATGTTCATTTTCACGCGATGATCTTTTAGAGAAATGCAACCAGACAACCGAACAGGAATCAGCCTACCCCATTCTTTTGCTGGCTTACGATGCAATTTTTGGATCTGATGAACACTAGTATTAGTAAACAACCAGACGAGATTTTAAATAAGTTGTTGTCTGGTTTTTTTGTGTCTGGATTGGTTTTTGATTGGTTAAAATATGGAAAATTGACAAAGATTAGTTAATAACATAAACTAAAACCGTCTTAATCATTGGGCTTAAAAAATACAAATTTTATGAATAGGAAAATACTTATCACTGGCGGAGCTGGCTTCGTTGGCTTTAATACTGCCAAGAGGCTACTGGAATCTGGTGATTATGTTATTTTATGCGATAATTTATCTCGCTGTGGATCGGAAATAAATTACCAAAAACTAAACCAAGTTTATTTGAATCTCAAAAGTTATGATGTGGAAATTGAAGACTTGCCTAATATTATCATTAAAGAAAAACCTGATTTAATTTATCATTTTGCTGCTCAAGTGGCTGTTACCAAGAGTGTTATCAGTCCAGAAAGAGATTTTAGAATAAACGCCGAAGGTACTTTTAAAATAGCTAAAGTAGCTAGCGATTATAATATTCCTTTGATTTATACCTCTACCAATAAGGTTTTTGGTAATAACGTCAATGAAGTGCCAATTAGGGAATTAGAAACTCGTTATGATTTTGACGGCGAGCTTCAAAGTAGAGGCATTGCCGAAGATTTTCCTATTGATTCCAGGCATCATACTCCCTATGGCTGTTCTAAATTAGTCGGTGATATTTATGTGAGGGAATTCGGTGG
>CAYIBK010000046.1:0-2383 GCA_964361645.1 uncultured Gammaproteobacteria bacterium | reverse complement strand
AATTAGGTTCGTTTAGTGTCAGTTTTTTTCAAATCGAACATTCGATTATGGATGCGGTTGGTGTAACCATTAAAACTCCTCATGGCACTATCATACACCCTGGCGATTGGACCATGGAAAGGGATAAAAATGGCCATCCCTTAATTGATTATAGGCATTTAGCCACTTTGCCCAGTCCTAAAATATTAATGTTGGAAAGTTTGGGAGCTATTAATTTTAAGCCCAGCATCAATAGTGAGGAAATGAAAAAGAATTTTAAACAAATAATCGGCGAATCCAATGGCCGTTTGATTATCGGCACTTTTTCTTCTCAAATTGAGAGAATAGGCTGGCTTATTTCTATTGCTCAAGAGTTGGGCAAAAAAATAGCTTTAGATGGTTATAGTATGAAAATGAATGTAGAAATTGCTCAAAAACTTGGCTATATCAAAGCTAACAAAGGCACAATTATCAAAACGGAGCAGATAGCTGATTATCCGGATAATAAAGTGGTAGTTATTTGTACCGGTGCTCAAGGTGAAAGCAATGCTGTTCTATCGCGAATAATTGATGGTAGTCATAGGAGTATTAAATTAAGAAAAAACGACACCGTTGTTTTATCTTCCTCTATAATTCCTGGTAATGAAAGAACCATTCAAAGATTAAAAGATAATTTATATCGTCAGTGCGATAATGTTATTCATGGCAATTTAATGGATATTCATATCTCCGGCCATGGCAATCGCGATGACATTGTTTATTTTTTAAAAACAGTTAAACCCGATTATTATATCCCAGTTTATGCCAATCATTATATGCTTAAAGAGGCAGAAAAATTAGCTATTGTTAATGGTTTTAGAAAAGACAGAATATTTGTGCCCAACAATGGCAGTATTATTGAATTTAGTAAAAAAGGCGGGATTATTTCTAGTAAAAAAGCGGTAACTGATTATGTTTTTGTGGACGGCTTAGGAGTTTCTGATAGTCATAATGTTATTTTGCGTGACAGACAGATGATGGCCGAAGATGGCATGTTGGTTATTATCGCCACCATTAGCCGTAAAACCGGAGAATTGATCCATAATCCCGATTTGATTTCTAGAGGTTTTGTTTATATGAAGGAAAATAAAAAACTAATTGAAATGACCAGGCAGAAAGCTAAGAATATTTTGAAAGATCATAATCCCAAAACATCTCCTGATGAACAGATTATTAGAGAAAAACTTAGAAATGAAATAGGCAAATTCTTATTTCAAAAAACCGAGAAACGGCCAATGATCCTGCCGGTTATTATTGAAGTGTAGGGCATCGAATAAATATTATTGATTTACCCCGTTAAATGTGATTTATAAAATATACAAATATATAAATATAACATAACACATTAGTTTATCCCATTAAATTCACTTAATTATTTAACAGGGTAAATTGGAAAAAGTTGCATTTAATACTTTATCTCGCCCCGTTATAATTCCACAATAAATATAGGTTAAAAATAAAGTAAGCCGAAGGCGATTCCTAGTAGTTGCAGTTTATTATCACTAAACATTATTGGAATTACGATCGGGGTTATTATTGAAGTTTAACTATAAAACAAAAACAGCCCATTAAAATGGGCCGTTTTTGTTTTTATCTAATAACGAATGATGGTTTTAGTTCTGGCTTTTTTAGCTTTAAAATAATCTTTAGAAAATTTTGCTGCCCTTTCGGGATCAAAAAATTTACAGCTAAAAATATCAATAAAAGCTCGATCTTTGATCATATGATCAAAGTGAATTGTTAGAGACGACGTCTCCAGAAATTGCATTACCGAATAACCCTCTAAATGCCCCTCAGCGAATCTTTCTAAATGCATTGGGCCGTGTGTTTTCATTTTGATAGATGTAATCATTTCGGTGACGAAATGTTTTATCGCCTTGGGCGATTGAATGAGTTTATGGTCGCATCCAGACAAGTCAATACTTGCTGTCAGTCCCCACGCCCGTTGCTTTTGATAAAGCAAGCGTAAGGCAGAAATTTTCATTTCTTTTAATCTTTTATTAGTTAATAAAGTTTTTTAAAGAACTTTTATAATCAATTATATATTAAAGTGAGATGATGTCAAGACTTTTTAGCCATCTGTTGTTGATAAATGCTAGCTAATAAAAAAGAGGCAGCTTAAACTGTCCGCTTTATTTTATTAAACCCAACTCTTTAGCATGATTTTTTTCCCACCTAGTTAGTGATCGCACAAATTCTCCATTGCACTTATCGCACCAATAAACCATCATTAGTTTTCCTTCAATTAATTTAAAACAAGCTCCTTCTATTCTTTCTTGAGCGTGAGAGCAGGTGGTAAGTTTCATGGTTTCTCTCCTTTTGAAAGTACTGTTTTCAGATTAGGTCTTAGCTTGTTTTTTGTCAA
>CAYIBK010000045.1:0-2555 GCA_964361645.1 uncultured Gammaproteobacteria bacterium | reverse complement strand
TTAAAGCCTCATTTTGGATAATTGATAATATGATTGTCCATTTTTCCGGCAATCCTCCTTTTGTAGTCGCTATCAAGCATGAAGATATTGTTTTTGGGCTAAAAAATATTTATGATTACCTTTGGCAGATTTCCGAGATTAAAACCTAAATAAAAAAGCGTCTTCAAATATCAGACGCTTAGACTGTGTGATTGCACACATTTAGCTTTTATGATCCAACTTTTTTAGAATATCATAAAATTTTCTTTCTTCCTTCTGCTCCCGATACAGCTCCGGTATTAACAAAATAAAAACGATAATTGCCAGAATGATCATAAAGATGATAAACCCTGGCAAAGTAACGATGAATAAAAAGAAAGATTTCTCTAAAAATTCGTTGTCGTCATCGCCCCACATAGCTGCGGACCAGATAACATAGACAACTAGAACCAGTACTACAATAACCCAAAAAACGAACGATATCATTTTCCTGCCCTCCTTAGGCTTATTCCATATTATTTATAATTTATTTGTCTGGTTTTGTCAATTATTCGATTTCAAAACATGATTGACAAAAAAATAAAAGCTGTGCTAAACTCAAATGTTTAGAACTTTTTAATATTGCTAAAAACATCAGGAGAAGACATTTGTCCAAAAGACATTCGCGCCAAAGATTTCTCTGTGTTGATTGCCAAAGAGACACTGGTCAAAATCATGAATTTTATTTCATTAAAACAGAATTATGGCTATCGGTTATGCCCACCATAAATGGTATGCTCTGCATCGGCTGTTTGGAAAAAAGACTAGGCCGAAAACTCCGGGCCGATGATTTCACCACCGCTTTCATTAATAGCCCCAAGCACGGCGCCAAAAGTCTAAGATTGTTAGACCACTTAATGGCCACATAAATTAAAGTAAAAACAAAAAGAGCTGATTATTTAATCAGCTCTTTTTAAATTAAAAAAGCAGTATAGACAAGCCATACTGCGGATTTGAGATACTTTAGAGTAGTAAGTCTAAATAAGGAAAAATACTAACATCATTCATAACCATTTATTAAGACTGTGCTAACTATTAATTCTACGAACCAGACTATCCATGTCAGTGCCAAAATCACGAACAATATGACAAGCGCCATCATCCTTGATCCTGATGGATATAGCCCGGGCAACTAATTCAACGCCTTCAAGATTGTGAGGTTTGCTACTTTCACCAGAAAGTTCGCTTTGAATAATTGTTTCGGCTCGCTTTATGACTGTTACAATAAACTCACTCTTGGACATTTCCCTTAAAATCTTATCACACATGCCATTATAATTGATTAAAGGTGCCATCTTCATTTTCTCCTTTTTTCTTTAAAAACCCTGTTTTGAGATACTAATCCGTTAACTCATATTATTAACTTGCCAATATTGTATCATACTTTAAAGATATTATCAAGAAATAAAAATTTTAAGTAAATATTAATTGTTTACACTGTTTCCCAGGGATAAACAATCCAATCAGTTTCTATACTGGCAAAATAATCAGGAATTAGCTTAGTGTCTGGCTTATAATGTAAAGTGGCTATAGCCACAATATTTCCTAACTGCTCCAAATCGGATTTAGCCATAAGCAGGGTATTGCCTTTATCAGAAATATCATCAACTAATAAAATCCTTTTATTTTTTAAATCAGGATGAATTTCGCTGGTGCGCCCAATATTTTCACCCTTGCCACCACCTTTATAAGAAACCAAATAAATATTTCTATTGTTCATTAATTGAGCCATCATACCGGCCAAAAAAATACCTCCTCTAGTGATGCCAACAAGGCAATCAAATTGATCAGTGATTTGGTTTTTAATTTTCTGGCTATCGGCTATAAATTGTTCCCATCTGTAATATTTTTTATCCATATCAGGTGATTGATTTATTATAATTTTTCCACCAACTGGTTTATTTCATCTGCCGATAAAAAATCCTGCATGACGCCTGATAGAATCTCTTTTTTGGTTGATTGATCCCATAATTTTTCCGGTCCGCCGCTGGGCTTGCCTTGTGCTTTCCACTGAGTATAACTTTTCATTATCCCTTGCAGAGGAATAACCACTAAAACCAAATCATTAATTTCATCTAAATAGTCCAGGTGGCTTTTCACCCGTTCAATCTGCTTTTGTTTTTTGGCTAATGTTTCTTGATCAGTATTGATTGTAAATTGTATTCCTCGGCTATCACCTATTTCGGCAGTAGCGCTAGTTTCCACATTAACTCCTCTTTTATGTTTTTTGCGCCGCAGAATAAAATCTATCTTGTGTTCTACATCTTCAAAAACATCGGCTCGTAAAACTTGAAAATCTACTTCGAAATCAATAGACAAACGACGCAAAAAACCATAAACGGCTTTTTCCGCTATTTGTCCGGATCGTTCTACATTATTTTCCCTGTCTTGATGTAAATTTTCATAAGCCCCTTTTTTGAACTCATGAGTTTTTTCACTAGTGGTTTCATCAATATAAATCTGCTCGTTGAGCAAATCATAAAGAGCGTCTTTAGTGGATTCTAGAGCAAATTTTTTTCTGACCTCTTTGGAAACAG
>CAYIBK010000044.1:0-2662 GCA_964361645.1 uncultured Gammaproteobacteria bacterium | reverse complement strand
CCGCTCATTCTTAAATTATAGCCAGCAGTCACTGCTTCTCTTTGCCAATTGAATTTTGTGTTAGTTGTTTTATCAATGCCATGTGAAATTAACACTTTTATTTTATGAGCCAATGATGCGTCACTAGTGGTTACCATACCACCCTCGCCAGTAGTCATATTCTTAGTGGGAAAGAAAGAAAAACAGCCAATACCAAATGAACCAGTTTTTTTATTATCATAGGTGGCGCCAATCGCTTCTGCCGAATCTTCGATTAAAGCTAATTTATATTTATTACAAAGATCAATAATTTCATCCATCTTACAGCTTTGTCCGGCAAAATGAACTGGTATAATTGCTTCAGTTTTATTAGTTATTAATGGTTCAATAGTTTGAGCAGTTATATTGCCGGAAGTGTAATCTACATCAGCAAACACCGGTTTAGCTCCGGCCAAAACAACGGCATGGGCAGTAGCTACGAAAGTAAAACTTGGGATAATAACTTCACCGGTAATATTTAATGCTTTTAAAACAATAAATAAAGCTGAAGCGCAGGAATTAATAGTTTGAGCATGGTTAACTCCGATATATTTAGCAAATAATTCTTCAAATTCTTCATTAAACGGCCCATGAGTAAGCCAACCGCTTTTTAAAACTTCTTGTATTTTTATAAATTCATCTTGGCCGATAGATGGCCGACATAAAGGTATCATAATTATTGTTGGTGATTTTTAATATACTTCACATATTCTTTAATGCCATCTTCTAAAGAGTATTTAGGTGAATAACCTAATATCTCTTTAGCTTTGGTAATATCCAAAGCACCTCTTTTAGGTCTAGTAAAATCAGCTGGCTTAATAATAGTTTTTAATTCTGGGAAATATTGTTTTAAAATATCAGACAATTCTTTTAGAGTTCTGCCTTCACCTCTAGTGATATTAAAAACTTCATTTTTGGCTTTGTCAGACAAAGCGGCTAAAACAAAACCCTCTGCTATATCATCAACATAAGTGAAATCCAAGCAGGCCTCACCGCCTCCCTCCATAATCAATTCCTTGCCATTGAAAGCATTATCAACAAATATTTGGCTAACTCTTAAATTAGCGTCTGTGGGACCATAAACTGCTGATGGTCTGATGATGGTGTAGTCAATACCAAAACGTGTCCCGAATCCTTTGATTATATTCTCGCAAGCTAGTTTTGTGCCGCCATAAACATCAATTGGGTTGGTGGGATGATTTTCATCAGCTGGCGTATATTTAAAATGGCCATAAACAAAACTGGATGATGAATAAACTAGTCGTTTTACAAAATTGACAGATCCAATAGCCTTAATTAGGGAAGTCATACCATTAATGTTAATATCCAAAGCTTCCGATGATAATTTATTGGAAACAGTAGCCAGTGGTATCTGTGCCAAGTGGATTATAGTATCGGGCTGATTTTCTCTCATAGCCTTTGAAAGATTAATATCATCTCTGATATCGCCATAGATTATTTTTACTTCCGGGCCAATATCTTTCAATCTTTCCCCAAGATAGGAGACATATTTATCTCTCTCTGATTCTATAAAGTTGTAAAATTTATCATAAATAATAACTTCATGACCCAAGTTGACCAGCTTTTTGGTGATGCGCGAGCCAATAAATCCTGCCCCGCCAATAACCATTATTTTTTGTTTTTGGCTTTTATTTTCAGTCATGTGATGGTTTGATGGTGCTGGCGATTCATTGATTAATTCCTGACTGGTAATTTTATTTTCCATAATTAGTTTATTATCTTTATTTTCGGTTTTAATTATATGTATCAATCTATTTTTTATTTTAAAATTATTTCTGATTATTTTCACTAGTCCCTCATAAGAATTTTTTAATTCATACTTGTCTAATTTAATTAACCGTTTTAAAATGTATTTCGGCCTAAAATAGAATTTTCTATAAGCTTTATCCAAATAAGTCGTTAGTTCATCGGTCGGCATTGAGGTGGCGTTCATCATTAAATCGTCATAGCGGATAGCTTCCATACTATGATCTATAATCCAGTTATTTACTACTGCTTGCTCGCGCAGTTCTGTGCCTGGAAAGGGAGTAGTAAAGCCAAAGTAAGCATAATCAGTGTCTAATTCCACAGCAAAATCAATTGTTTGTTCTATGGTTTCTTTGGTGTCATAAGCATTACCGATCATAAAATTAGTTACAATCTGTAATCCGGCTTTCTTGGTTAAATCAATTGCTTTTCTGACTTGAGCCAATGTGATACCTTTTTTCATCTTGTTTAATATTTCCTGATTACCGGATTCCACGCCAAAGGTAAGACTGTAACAGCCAGCCAGCTTCATTTTTTTAAGTAGGTTTTCATTAATATTGTTAACTCGCCCGTTACAAGTCCAAATTAAATCATAATTTTTGGCAATTAACAGATCGCATAATTTTTCTAGATTTTTATCCAAAGTTAATTCTGTATCTTTAAAAGAAATTTCTTTAACACCGAATTCTTTAACTAAGTAATCAATTTCAGTCATTGTTCTTTCTGGTGATTGGCATCTAAATGTTTGTCCGAACATTTTTGGATTACCGCAGAAAGTACAGTTATAAAAACAGCCCCTGCTTCTAACCATACTCATAAATGGCATTTTTTTAGCGTAAGGGCTTCTATATTTTTTAATGTCAAATAAATGGTAAAG
>CAYIBK010000043.1:0-3075 GCA_964361645.1 uncultured Gammaproteobacteria bacterium | reverse complement strand
GATAAAATTAAAACATACTGATTACATCTTGAGTAACATCTGCCGGCTTATCAAGAGATATTTTTTCTGAATTGGTTGACAATTCCTTAGGCTGTGCCGCCACCTGAATTGACTCTCTAGAAAATGTTTCCTCATTGGTTGAGCCGATGCCATCTATTTCTATAACGATAGGTGTAACATCTTCTTTAATAATCGGTTTTATTTTAACCTCTGATTTTAAAACCTCTGATATGACTTTTTCCACCAGTAATTTGTTATTATAATTAGCGATTCGATCATGATAAAATTTATTTTTCACCGCTATTTCTAATATATTACCATCGCATTTTAAGGGTTCACTGATTCTTAGAAGTGATGACAGGGTATAATTTTCCTCGAGCAGTTTGACGATAATATCTTTCCAATTATCCTTAACTCTGCTTAATTTAAGCGACTTAGCCTCATTTAATTTATCATCCGCTGAAGTCATATCAACCTTAATATCACCTATATCTTCCTTCTTTAAATTAATATTTTCCAGTGCCAAATCCTCATTCTTATGTCGCTTGGGATTTAAATACGACAACTTATCTTTTATTTTTTCTTTGACTTTTTTAGTTTTGGATGGTTCGGCGTTTTCCAATCTACTGCCAGATTCGTCATCATCATCAAAATCATTAAAAGAGGCAGTTTCTTGAGTTAATTGGATAACGGCGATTTCTAAGGGAAATTGCTGAATTAGCGCTGATTTCATCTCTTGACGCTTGGCCATAAAAATATCTATAGCTAAAATCAATTTATTATAATCAAATCTCTTGGCTAAATCTTCGGCTGATTTTTGCGAGGCTTCGTCTAATTCAATGCCGAAATCACTTAAATTGCCATTCACTTTAATCAGCATTGTTTTCCTTAAAAATTCCAGCAAATTTTCTACAAAAACCTGAAGATCAAATCCGTCTTCCACTAGATTATTAATAAGTTCAATAGCGGCGGTAGAATTGTTTTCCACAATAAAGCCTAAAAATTGTGCTACTTTATTAAAATCAGATCTGGGCAAGATTATTTCTGCCTGTTCTAGAGTGATTTCATCCCCTAGCGTAAAAACCTTCCCCAATAAACTCTCGGCATCTCTCACGCATCCTTCTGAGTGTAAAACTATATTATCCAAAACCTGGCCGTCTATTTTCTTGTTTTCGGCTTTGGCAATTTTTTCTAATCTATTTTTTAAATCCTTGGATGATACTTTTTTTAAATCAAACCTTTGACAGCGAGAAATAATAGTTTGAGGCAATTTATGAGTTTCAGTGGTGCATAATATAAAAATAGCATGGGCCGGCGGCTCTTCCAGAGTTTTTAAAAGCGCGTTAAAAGACGAGGTGGAAAGCATATGCACCTCATCAATGATAAAAACTTTATACTTGCTGACATTGGGCGTGAATCTGGCATTTTCAATTATATTTTCCCTGACATTATCAACTCCAGTATGAGAAGCGGCATCGATTTCTATGATATCAATCGAGCTGTTAGAAGTGATGCTGGTGCAAGACCGACACTTATTGCAAGGTTCACTCTCGCCCTCTTTCCTATTCTCACAATTAATCGCTTTGGCAAAAAGTCTGGCTAAAGTGGTCTTACCCAAACCCCTGGGACCGCAAAAAAGATAAGCATGGCCTATTTTGCCCTGCTCGATCTCATGTTGCAAAGTTATTTTGACATGATTTTGACCAATAACATCTAAAAATGTCTGTGGTCTGTACTTTCTATACAAAGTAGACATAAAAACTTAAAAAAACAGCTAATAAAACATTAAAAATCAGCCCAAGATATAATTCATTATAAAACAATAAATCGTGATCGGCAAGGAAAATAAAAAACCGCCTATTAATTGGCAATAAGCGGCTATTTTTTATCATTTTGAGGATCGTTGTGGATATTTTTTGGCTTAGTTTTTCCACCTATTCTGGTTTTTATTTCGGTAATTAAATATTTTCCAAATTCACTAACCCGGCCATAGCCAGCATCAAAGCCTTTTTTGAAATCTTTAGCATTACCGGCGGCAAATATGCCAATTTTTAGAAGAGACGGATCCAAAAATAAATCAGCATGCTTAATAACAAATAAAATCTTATTGGTATGGCCCTCATACTCGGGATATTTTTCTATAACCTTTTTAGCCAATGCTTTATAAGCTAAATCCCCTACCACTACTAGAAACAATCCGCCAATTAACTTGCCCAAAACATGGGGCTTAAAAATTTTAAAGAGAGCATCGGGAATTAAGACATTGTCATCAGTAATCTCTATGCCTAATTTTTGAGCTAATTCGCGCTTTTCATTTAAACTCTTAGCGCCTCGGATTATTTTCTCTGTGATGCCATTGAAATGATTTTCCACTACCTTATCCTCCAATCTTAAAAGGTGCTATCCTTAGCACCTTTTATCATACTTAGCCTTAAAAATCAATTTAAGCTATTTCTCGTTTTCTTCTAAATATTCCAGTATTTGGCCATCCATTTCTTCTAGGGCATCAAACTCTTCTTTTTCTAATTCTTTATTTAGCTGGTTCACTGCCTGAAAACTTTGGTTGATGGCAATATTTATTTGATTGGTTTTATCCACAAATTTAAGATTGGCCCGATTGATATCTTTAAGCAAGTCATCGGCCTGATCAATGATGTTTTTGGGGTCTACTTGAGTCATATATTAGTTTATAAAGTTAGCAAGTTTGTAAAGTTTACCCTGTTAAGTAAAATTATTATATAATTTTGGCAATAAAGTTGCCTACTTAATGGGGTGAAATTAATGGATGCCAAAATGGGCTCTTAATAAATCGGTTTTCTCTTTTATTTTCTTTTTAAGTTGCCTCTCGCTTAATCCTCTAAAGCGGGTGGTTTTAATAACCCCCTCTAATTTTTTAAGGGTTAATTCTCCCTTGGAGGCTATAATTAATTTCTTATCCAACAACATGCCGTCATTTTTAGAAATAGAATTCCATTTGTCTATATAATCACCCGCCGAAAATTCACGCACCTCTTCAATTTCTTCGGTTGATTCCATTCTTTCTTTAGGCACAAAACCGCGACTAATTTCTTCTCT
>CAYIBK010000042.1:0-3122 GCA_964361645.1 uncultured Gammaproteobacteria bacterium | reverse complement strand
GTGGGCAATATTTTAAATAAAAACCATAACCCTCAAATACCCTGCCATCGAGTTATCAGATCTGATGGTAAAATTGGCGGTTATAATAAAGGAATTAAGGAGAAAAGAGAGATTTTAATAAAAGAAGGATTTATCAAATAACAATTGATTCTGGTAAATACCATGAAACCACTCTATTAAAACAAAGTGATTTTATTTCACTTGACACAACTAAGATATTAATCTAAGATTTTTTTATCTATCTCGGTTGGCGGGGGTGGAAATTAAAGGCGCTGAGCGCTAGGAGATAAACCGTGTCTAAGATCAGCATCGATAATGAAAGTCATGAAGAAAACAGAAAATATTTCTTACCCTGGGAAAATGGTTGTGAAATATTCCAAGGCATTTCTCTGGCTCTTTCCACACTAGGTGATTTTGGTAGCAGTTATATAGAAGTTATAACCGCCACACCTATGGCTATAGGATTGGATTTCGCCAGTGTTAAATTCAAGATTGTTTTATTAAAAACTCAGTCCTTATCCGGACCTCATGACAAAATAGAAATTGTATTTATCTTAAACTGCAAAGAATCATCGGATTTGGCAGAAAAAGTGAGTTCGGCCATTATAAAAAATATCCGTGAAAAATTGTCGGAGATTAATATGATGCTAGAACGAGATCAAAAAACATTACAAAAAATTATAGCCGGCTTGCCACTGGAAATGCCACTAAGTCAGCCCTAATATAGGCCCCAAACACAACACCCGCCCCGATTAAAATCGTCGACGGGTATTTTTTACTGTTAAATATTAATTTAAATTAATATTTAAGCTCGCAGACCACGATAAGCTGCCTTCAATTGGTTGGCTGAAGATTGTAGTTTCTTTTTTTCTAAAGGAGAAATATTAAGCGGCAACTTATTAACTATTCCCCTTCGACCCACAACCACTGGCAGACTCAAGCAAATATTTTTAATGCCGTACTCGCCTTCAATTAAATGAGATACCGATAAAACTGTCTTTTGATCGAATAAAATAGCTTTAGATAATTGAGCCACTCCTGCAGCAATAGCGTAATAAGTGGATTGTTTGCCAGCAATAATAGCGTAAGCGGCATTTTTGGCTGACTTAAATATTTTGTCTTTCTCTTTAGCTGTTAATTTTTTAAACTTATCAATAGGCGCATTGCCGATGGAAGCAGTACTCCAGAGTGGCACTTCACTATCACCGTGCTCGCCCACAATATAAGCATGGATGCTTTTGGGATCAACATCCAATTTTTGGCCCAGTAAAAATCTAAAACGGGCCGAATCCAAAATTGTGCCAGAACCGATGATCTGATTTTTCTTATCTGGAAACATCTTAATAGAGATATAAGTTAAAATATCAACCGGATTAGTAACCATTATCACAATGACCCGAGGATTCTTTTTAAAAACTTGAGGAATAATTTCTTTAATGATAACAGAATTTTTCTTAATCAAATCGAGTCTGGTTTCACCGGGCTTTTGAGCAGATCCGCAAGTGATAATAACGATTCGGCTGTCTTTGATATCATTATAAGAACCGGTATGGACTTTAGCATAACCCCAAAACGGCACCGAGTGCTGTAAATCCATCACTTGTGAATCAACTAGCTTTTTATTGATGTCAATAATCGCTATTTCCTCAGCGATATTAGCAGCTAACAAACTAAAAGCGGTGGTGCTTCCCACCATACCAGCACCAATGATAGTTATTTTATTTTTAACAGGCATATTTTTTAATTAATTTATTAGTATACTTAATTATAACTGATTATAAGTTAATAAGAAAATACAAATAAAAAAGAGGCATAAATCATTATGCCCCTGTTGTGTATTTACTTACTCATTGGTGTTTATCGCGTTAACAATATTACTAATTTCAGCTAAAGCGCCAACGCCAGTATCGCCACAAGCTAGTTGGCGAGAAACTGGTTCAACTATAATCAAACTATCCATATAAGAATCACCCAATTTGCCAAGCTGTTCATCGGTAGAAGGGTGAAGCCACATTCTGGTATTCATAGCCGGAGCGATGATAAATGGTTTGGGCATTTCCATGCCTGCTTCATCTAGCGGCCACCAAGCTACAGCCACACAAGTCAGTAAACTGTCAGCCGCACCGTAAGCGATTTTAAACAAAGTATTCTTAGATAAGGGTGCAATCAACAAAACATCAGCCCATTTAACCAATTCAATGTGCGGTATTAGAGAATCCTTAGCGTAACCACTATCAGACCATTCATCTTTATCTTGCCAAACTTTAACTTTATCTTTAATTTCGAGCGCTAAATCATCTGGCTTCCAGAAATACAACGACGATTTAGTGGCTATTACTTGAACTTCATGGCTGGCTGTAAGTAGCTGTTCAATTAACTTGTCAGTTAATTTCGCCGCTACGCTGCCAGTTACACCTAGTAACACTTTCATATCAAAGCCCTCCAAAGTTTAACAGCAATATTATCCCGAGAAACATGAATATAATTGCCTTTGCGATTGATGATATAAGCGTAATCATGTGACCATTCCAAGCAATTGGCCACAATATAATCGGCTTCTGATGTTTGCCTGCTCTTTTTGGCGATTTTAATTAATTCCTCATCGCTAATACCAACTTCCAATTTGAATTTTACCAATTTACCAGTAAAGCCCCAGGGCTTTCTGATTAAATCAATAATCTTTAGAGTAGGCTTCATTTCTAGAAACAAGGAATTATGAGTGGAGGAAATCTTTTTGTCTTTATCTACCAAAGATAGTGTGCCATCTTCATTTCTAGTGTAGACATCGGTTACCTTGTAATCACTAACGGCAGCCGAATGGATAACTATATCATAAGCGCCACCCTTAATTTCTTTCTCCATCTCATAAAGCAAATCATCATAGGTGCGAAAAGGAATAACTCCTAATCGAAAATCGGAAATGGTAACTAGTTTTGGATTGGAGGTTATTAGAGTTACATTATCACCTTGCGAAAAAAAGTATTCCGCAATAATCGTGCCAGTTTTGCCGGTAAAAATATTGGAAATCAACCTCACCTGATCAATCGGCACAACAGTTGAGCCAGTGGTAACTAAAACTTTCATTTACCCTCCTTAAGCCCTAGAATTCGGGCTGCGTTTTG
>CAYIBK010000041.1:2425-4335 GCA_964361645.1 uncultured Gammaproteobacteria bacterium | reverse complement strand
CACTTTAAAATTTAGTGGTTTTAGATAGGCACGCTGTACAGGCCTAGCCTGGCAGCAAAGGAGGAATTGATGAATTCAATGGTTGTGGCTTTGTTGTGCGCTTTAGTTGGTGTATTGCCGCTTCTGATTAATCGGCATTTCAAGATGATTCCCGTGCTTTTAATTTCTTACTTTATAATTGGCTGGCCATTTATATATTTAATGGCTCCCTCAACGATTTACCCGCTTTTTGGTCTTATTGGTCTGGTGGCTTTTGTTTGGCTGGTTATTTCAGCTATCGTTGATCTTATAGTGATTATGGATGATCGATATATTTATTTTCCTTGGTCGGTTTTGCCACCGGTTATGGTTTTAGCAGTTTATATTGCTATTGGTATTCAAAATAGCGCCATGGTTAATTCTCGCGGCTATTATGCGCTGACTGGAAATATGGAAGAAGAGCGTGTTTGGACGCAGGATATTCAGCCCAAAGATCCCAAGCATATGCTAATGGGATCTGTGGAGAATGCTCTCTATCAAGCTAATAAAGCTTTGGGTCAGGCGGGTGCGATTGGTTCACAATTTCAATTAGCTAAGCACTATGTTACCTTGCAACGCGTTAATAACCAATGGTGGTATGTTATACCTTTGGACTACAAAGATGGTTTTGTTTGGTGGTCCACTGATGGTATTCCGGCTTATATAAAAGTAAGTGCCGAAGATCCTAATCGTCAGCCAATTTTGGTTAATCTTAAAGACGGCCTTAAAATGAAATTTACTCCTGGCGCCTTTTTTAGCAATAATATTGAGCGCCATATGCGTTATAATGGTTATTTGAATAAAGGCATGTATGAATTTCTTTTTGAAATTGACGAAGAGGAAAATCCTTGGTGGGTGGTACCAATTTTCAAACCCAGCTATGGCTGGTGGGGTGAAGTGCTCACTGAAGTGGCACAAGTAAATCCTGTTACCGGTGAAATCAAACGAGTAAGACAGGATGAAATACCAGACTGGATGGATCGAGTATTTCCTGGTCAATTAACTAAGAATTACCAGACCTGGCACGGCCTTTACCGTGACGGTTGGCTTAATTCCTGGTTGTGGAGTAAAGAAATAACAGAACCTCAAAACCCCATTCTTATCTACGGCGCTGATAATGAGCCCTATTGGGTTAGTGGCATCACTTCTAATAACGAAGCCGATAATTCCTTAGTAGCTTTGGTCTATACTGATGCTAGATTTGGGAAGTCGGTGAGATACGAAGTTAAGGGCGGGGCCACAGAAGATGCGGTGATTGATGCTGTAAATAATAATGAACAGGTTTCCTACAAGAAATTGCATGGCGTCAACCCTCAACTTTATAATGTCTATGGAACTATGGCCAGTGTCGTTCCGCTTTTAAATGCCAGTCATATTTTCCAGGGCGTGGCTATTGTGGATATCAATAATACCAGCCAGATTGCTGTAGGCAGTGATCAGTATGAAGCATTACGGCACTACCAACGTTTATTGTCTCAGAATGGTCAGCAGGTGGCGCTGAGCAATGCTCGTGAAAACAATATGATCAAAGGTGAAGTAGAGCGCTTTGGTTTTGATCAGACTAGTGGTGTTTACTATATTTTTGTCAAGGGAACTCCTCATCTCTTCACACTTGATGCCACCAGTCGTCCCAAGTTGCCAGTAACCAAAGAAGGCGATTTGGTGGTGATTGAATATGAAGATAGCGGTGAGACCGTGATGCCGGTTGTCAGCTTTGACAATTTAACAATTCAGCTTCAGGGCACGAAATTGGAAACTGAAGTAAAAACTCAAGCGGATGGTCTTCGCCAGGCTGAGGAGGCTAAGGCAGATTCTGCTACCACCAAGGAAAACCTCAAGGGTCAATTGGAAAAAATGACTCCAGAGCAACTCCAGGGATTGGAACAGCAAAT
>CAYIBK010000041.1:0-2325 GCA_964361645.1 uncultured Gammaproteobacteria bacterium | reverse complement strand
TTAAAATGAATATACTCCGGTACCTCCCAAAGGTGCCGGTTTTTTTATCTATTATTATAATGGTCAGTTTTTAGATTCCTCGGCTACGGCCTTGCCTTCGCTCGGAATGACATTTCTATTGATGCGAATAGAAATCCGCTTTATTATTTGACATTTTTTGTTTGACATTTTTTGGATAATTTGTTAAATTATTAAGCGTTATAAATGAGATAGTTTTGTAACTATCTCTACTAATTAATTTCTCATACTTTCCCGGGGCATTATAACAACCCCAATAAAATTTCCTTGTTTTCGGAGTAATCCGGAAATGAATGGAAGGTAGAGGCAGAAAGGAAACATCATGACAAAGAATATGTCCGCCCTAGGCGGATCCGTCTCTGACGGAAAAATGCCGACAATTTTAGAATTGTTGCAAGCTGGAGTCCATTTTGGCCATCAAAAAGGCCGTTGGCATCCAAAAATGAAAGAGTATATCTTCACCGAAAGGGGAGGGGTGCACATTATTGATTTGGAAAAAACTTTAATTAAACTAGAAGAAGCCACTGATTTTTTACGCAATATAGCGCAAAAAGGCGGTGTGGTTTTGTTTGTGGGCACAAAAAAACAAGGCCAAAAAATGATCAAAAAATATGCCGACGAGTCTGGCATGCCTTATATTATTGAAAGATGGATTGGCGGATTATTTACTAATTTTAGTAATGTGGGCAAATTGGTTAAAAAATACAGGAAATTAAAAGAGGAAATGGCGTCGGGAGCTCTGGCTAAATACACCAAAAAAGAACAAGTTGATTTTAATAAAGAAATTGAAAGATTAGGAAAATTTGTTGGTGGCTTGGGTGACATGAGAAAAATTCCAGAAGCAGTGATTATTTTAGATGCTAAAAAAGAAAAAACGGCTATTGTAGAAGCCAGGAAAAAAGGCGTGCCAATTGTGGGTTTTTGCGATTCTAATATCAATCCAGAATTATTTGATTATCCGATTCCAGCCAACGATGATGCGGTTAAATCAATTGATTTAATTACCGGATTGTTAGCCGAAGCGATTTTAGAGGGCAAAGCCAAACAGGAGGCCAAATAAAATTTTAAAATAAATAACATTTAGATTCACCCTGTTAAATAATCATAAATTTTTAAGACATTTATGATTAAGATTTGATCTCATACTAAATTAATAGGGTGGTAATTAATAAACAATATAAGATGAGAACAATTAGTAATTCAAATCTTATTTAACAGGGTAAAACTATGGGAATTGATCTTCAAACAATAACCCAGCTTAGAAATCAAACTGGCGCTGGCATAGCTGATTGTAAAAAGGCCTTAGAAGAAGCTAGTGGCGATATAAATAAAGCTATTGAAGTTCTTAGGAAGAGCGGAGAAATAAAAGCCGCTAAAAAAGCCGATCGAACCACTAATGAGGGTTTGGTTTCTATTGTCAAAGAAGGTGGTAGGGCGGCTGTGGTTGTTTTAGCCTGTGAAACTGATTTTGTTTCCAGAAATGAGGATTTTATTTTAGCTGTTTCAGAATATGCCAATAAATTATTAACTCTACCGGAGGCTGATTTTAGGAATTGGGCTGAAGAAAATATTAAATCAGAATTAGTTTTAAAAATAGGCGAAAACATTAAATTAGGAGATTTTGGTATAATTGAAGGCCAGGTTTTGGGAACTTATTTGCATTCCAACAAGAAAATTGGCGCCGTGGTAGCTTTAACTGGTGGTAGCGAAGAATTAGCCAATGACTTGGCGATGCAAGTGGTGGCGATGACTCCTAAGTATTTGTCTTCGGAAAATATTCCAGTTGAAGAAATCGAAAAAGAAAAAGAGATTTATGGCGAGCAGATGAAAGCGGAAAACAAGCCAGAAGCAATTATGGAAAAAATAATTTTGGGTAAACTCAATAAATATTACGAAGATGTCTGCTTATTAAACCAGCCATTTATAAAAGATGACAACCAGAAGATTTCTGATTTGCTTCGGGAGGCAGGTGAGGGGATTACAATTATGGAATTTAGAAAATTTTCTGTTTAATTTATTTTTAATAATAAGTTAATTTATGCGTGTGGCCATGGTACAAT
The DNA here is from genome assembly GCA_964361645.1 of uncultured Gammaproteobacteria bacterium. GTDB lineage: Bacteria > Patescibacteriota > Patescibacteriia > 2-01-FULL-39-33 > 2-01-FULL-39-33 > 2-01-FULL-39-33. Next base: position 247 of record CAYIBK010000041.1, on the reverse strand, counting down.
TTGCTTCTTGGGATAAATTCTATGCTTTTGATCCGAGAGATTTGATTTTTAAAGAAGGTGAATATGTTGTAGTTACAACTTCCCAAGGGACAGATGTGGGTAAGGTAGTAGAATTTGATGATTTGAAAGAAGAAGAAATAAAATCACTCACTGAATTAAAACCAGTTGATAGAGTGGTCTCAAAGGAAGATTCTGATATTTTTGCCACTAACAATCGGGTGTCGAGTTACGCCAAACTTGGGATTGA
>CAYIBK010000040.1:0-4468 GCA_964361645.1 uncultured Gammaproteobacteria bacterium | reverse complement strand
GCTCACTTCACGAGGTAATGCGGCAGCCATAGGCGATGCTAAAGACAGAATTTGGTCGGCAGTTATTGGCTTGGTTTTAGTTTTTCTATCTTATAATTTGCTGTGGATTATTAATCCCAAACTAGTTGAAATAAAGTTGCCCACCCTTAACAAAGGAAATTCTACTGTAATAAATACTGATAATAATCTAGATAATGATAAGGATGTAATGTCTCAATTAGCCCAATGGTCTTATGATACAGCATCAATACTACCACCTGGATTAGAAGAGGCTTATATAGGCATGGAAACATCTATTGAGTGGCTCGTGAGACAAAATGATCAGGAAGCATTAAAACAATATCTAGCAAGTCATAATATTAATATTGTAGATTCTACTGGATTACTCCAAGCTAATACTCAAGACTTAGTAGGCATATCTAGAATGGGAAATACTTTCGGAGAAATGAATGTTGAATATTTAAATGGTGGATTTATACTAGATGCCAACCAAGCCAATATAATAAATGGGCTCATGGATAGAGATGGTGTCGCAAATGGAGAAAATGGTAATAATTTTACTACTAATGTAATAGATGCTGGTGGTTATCAAATAACAAGAATAACTGATTTAAATTTTGATTATGCTGATAATAGGGGTAATATTTATAATTACGAAATTTCGGCCACCGGAAATAGAAATAATGATGGTCGATGGGAATTAAGATTTCAACAATGAAAAAAATACATGAATGCTCCAAATGTGGAGCTCAATTTTCTAAATGGCAAGGCAGATGCAATGAATGCGGATCGTGGGGCACCATAAATCAAGAACCTATAAACTTAGAAACCAAAAAAGATCCAGCCGTATCACCCGATCAACCAATAAATTTTGATGAGATTGGCCTACAAGAAAAGGAAAGAATAAAAATTGGCCTAGACGAGGTGGATAGAGTTTTGGGAGGCGGCTTAGTTGCCGGCTCTTTAGTTTTGCTAGGCGGAGATCCGGGTATTGGCAAATCAACCTTGGCTCTGCAAATAGCCCAAGGTATTGGCGATACGCTTTATATTTCCGGTGAGGAATCGGCTAGCCAGATCAAAATGAGAGCGGACAGGTTAAAATCCAATCTATCTGGTTTAAAATTCATCCCCCAAACCAGCATCGAAAAAATAATAGCCACCATTGCTAATCAAAAACCAAAATTAGCCATCATTGATTCTATTCAAACCATTAATTCAACTGATTCTTCCACTGGTGTTGGCTCAGCCGCCCAGATAACTGCTTGCACCAGCCAGCTAATGGAACTTGCCAAAAAATCTGGCATTCCTATAATTATAATCGGCCATGTGACTAAAGAAGGATTTGTGGCTGGCCCTAAAACTCTAGAACATTTGGTAGACACTGTCCTATATTTAGAAAATGACAACAGAGATTTTTATAAAATACTTCGAGGCGTAAAAAATAGGTTTGGTTCAACTGGTGAAATAGGCGTTTTTGAAATGACAGAGGTGGGCTTAAAAGAAGTAACCAATCCCACCAATGTTTTTGTAGAAACCCATAGCTCCCCCGCCTCGGGCACGGCCATTTCCATAATTATGGAGGGTAGTCGAGCTTTCTTGGTAGAAATTCAAGCCTTAACTTCTAAAACCAGTTTTGGTTACCCGCAAAGAAAATCAACCGGCTTTGATTTAAACCGTCTGCAAATGATTATTGCCGTTATTTCTAAAATGGCTAAAATTAATTTATCCAATCACGATATCTACTTAAATGTAGCAGGTGGTTTAAAAATAAAAGAAACGGCCACTGATTTGGCCGTTTGTTTGGCGATAGTTTCTGCTTACTTAGAAAAATCAATTAATCAAAATATATTAATTTTAGGAGAAGTGGGGTTATCAGGAGAAATTAGAATTGTTTCCCAATTAGATAGAAGAATTAAAGAGGCATCAAAGTTAAAATTCAATAAAGTCATTACAGCTAAAAACACAAATATTAAAAACATCCCTAACATAGAAATTATCCAAGTGTCCAATATAGCTGAAGCTATAAGAATAATTGTTTAAGAGTTTTATTATAGTGATCACCACAATCCTGTCATTGCGATCCGCCCAAGGCGGAGAAGCAATCTTATGTGAGATAAAAATGAGATTGCTTCGTTCCTCGCAATGACGCTTATTCTAAATTTTTTATCGCTCGTGATCCTGCCTACCGGCAGGCAGGTAGATTGGCGCTACTTTTGCCACCAAAAGTAGCTAAAAGAAATATTGTCGCGATTAAAAACTAAATACACAGAAATATCTCTGTGTATTTAAAAAACCACTATTCCAAATGAGAACTTAAACTCATACTCTCCAATTTTTCCTTCAAAACAGTAAAATCTTCTAAATTATAATTATTAATAAATTCTTCAGCCGCCAAACTAGCTGATTTAGCCAAAACTAAATCATCTAAGGTGGCTATTTTAAGATCAGAAAAACCCGATTGTTCATAACCATAAATTTGTCCTGCTCCCCGATATTTTAAATCCTTCTTGGCCAATTCAAAACCATCACTGCAAATAGACATTATATTTAATCTTGCCATAGTCTTTGGATCATTGTTGTCGCTAAACAAGAAACAATAAGATTGGTAATTATTCCTGCCAACCCGACCGCGAAATTGATGAAGTTGGGCCAGGCCAAATCTGTCTGCGCCTTCAATCATCATGACAGTGGCATTTTTTACATCCACTCCCACCTCAATCACCGAAGTAGAAACCAAAATTTTAGTTTTACCGCCCACAAAATCAGACATAGCCTGCTCTTTTTCTATTGGCTTCATTTTGCCATGTAACAAACCGATTGGTAAATCTGGAAAAACCTGTTGATCAAGTTTGGCAAATTCTTCAGTTACCGATTTAGCTCCCAGCTTATCGGATGGATCTATTAATGGGCACACCACAAATACTTGCCTGCCATCTTTAATTTGGTGATTGATAAAATCATAAGCAGCGGTTCTTTTTTCTGGAGGTACAACTTTGGTAATAATTTTTTTTCTGCCCTCTGGAGACTGCCTGATAATAGATAAATCCAAATCGCCATAAATAGTCAAAGCCAGTGATCGCGGTATAGGAGTAGCAGTTAAAGAAAGAAAATGGGGAATTTTATGGTTTTTTTGCCCGATTGCCTCTCTTTGGGAAACGCCAAAACGATGCTGTTCATCAACCACCACTAAAGCTAATTTATCAAAAGACACATTTTTTTGTATTAAAGCGTGTGTTCCTATTACTATATCTATGGCTCCATCTTTACATTCTGCTAAAAATTCTTTTTTAGAAATATTGTCACCATTTATTATCCTTTGGCTTCTGGTAAGCAAGCCGATTTTTAGCGACTGCCCCAATAAATTATAAAATGTTTCAAAATGTTGTCTGGCTAATATTTCTGTCGGTGCCAAATAGGCTGATTGCTTCTTGTTTAGGGCAATATTATAAGCGGCTATAGCCGCGACAATCGTTTTGCCAGAGCCGACATCTCCTTCTACCAATCTATTCATAGGCAAACCATTTTTCATATCAATAATAATTTCCCAAGCAGCTTTTCTTTGATCATCGGTAAGTTTAAACGGCAAATTAGCCACTAAGGCCTTAGTCTCCTTTTCAAAAAAATTTATTTTATATGACTGGAGCTGATTAAGCTGTCTTTTTAAAATTTTTGACCAAAGCTGAATTAAAAAAAGCTCGTCAAAAGCCAGCCTTTCTCTGGCTTTATCAATATCATTTTTATTTTCTGGAAAATGAATATTTTTTATGGCTCGAGGCAAAGAAATAAGTGATTGTTTTTTAATTATGGGCTCTGGCAAATAATCATCCACTTTGCCAGATAAACCGATTACGCTTTTAATTAAAAATCTTAATTGCTTCTGACTTAAGCCATAAGTTAGTGGATAGATCGGAACTATTCTGGCAGTATGGGTGAAACTAGTACTAACTTTCTCATATTCCGGCGAATTAAAATAAACATTTATTAAATCGCCTGCTACTTTGCCTGATAAGCTTACTTCATCACCAGGTTTTAAATTTTTAGCAATCCAGGGCTGATTAAACCAGATAACCTTGATGGAACCAGTGTCATCGGTAACCACGGCCTCAATTAAAACTTTTTTCTTTCTAAAGCTACGACGACTGGCTATTAATTCCACTTTGCCGATTACAGTGGCTAAGCTATCAATTTGAAGATTGTTAATTTTGGTGATTTTGGAAAAATCTTCATAACGAAAAGGATAATAAAAAATGAGATCGTAAACGGTCTCAATTCCTAATCTTTTCAACTTTGAAGAAGTAGTTAAGCCTACTTTATTCAATTGGCTGACTTTTGTTTCTAAACTAATCATCTGATTGTGCCTAAATAGTGTAGTATTCTTGAATTAGTCCGAACATATTTTTCCAGAAAAATCCTCCCGCGAAAATTCGGAAAGGCGGCGGAGCCGCACCGCTGACAATTTCAAGTTTTT
>CAYIBK010000039.1:0-4882 GCA_964361645.1 uncultured Gammaproteobacteria bacterium | reverse complement strand
CTGGTCTTCATCCCCTGGCTTAAAAGCCATGGGTATTCGACCAGCAACATTATAAGATCTAATGGGAGGGGACTAAATTAAACTCCAGTACCTTCCTGGCTGGTATCTTCTATGACTGTAATATTTCTAAATAATTTCTTATGTATTGATGATATAAATATGGTCATTTCTTCCATATTCAGCAAATAGCCTAAAAACCAATAACCAATTAAACCCACAATGCCAGCAACCAATCCTTGTAAAAATATACCTAAAAAAGTTTCGGTAATTACAAATATGTCCATTAATTGCAAAAATGAATAAGCAAAGAGACCTGCGCCCAGTGAAGCAAAAATTATTCTAATTGATGAATCCAATATTTTACGCCCATCTAACCGGCCGATTGCCCGCCTTAAGGCCCATATTAAAATAAATAAATTTACTGTAGCCGAAACAGAAATAGCAAAAGGCATTGATAAAATCCTCAAATCGGTAGCGTGCCATAAGTCTGGCACTTTTAATATGGCCACGACAAAAAAAGAAAACCAATTATCAAAGCTAAAAACCCAAGCAAAGAAAAATAAGCTACCCAAATTAATTAATAAATCGAATATACCAATAAAAAACGGGGTCTTAGTATTATGCAGGGCATAAAAACCACGGACTATTAAAGGCAGGGCTCCTTGAGCAAATAAACTTAAAGCAAAGATAGCTAACACCGCCGCAGTTAACCTAGTATCCACCCAGCTAAACTGTCCGCTACCCAAAATGACACGCACAATCTGAGCGCGCAGAACATACAATAAAATAGAAACAGGAACAGTAAAAAATAATATCTGCCTGAAGGTAGCCGATATTGTTGAGACGAAATCAGCCATTTTTTTACCCGCCGCCAGTGATGATAAAACTGGCAGAGCTGCCACCGCAAAAGCCACACCAAAAATACCTAAAGGAAAACTTTGCAAATTATTGGCTAAATTATAAATGGCCAGTGATCCAACCATTAAAGTAGAAGCAAAAACTGTAGTGATTAAAAAATTCACTTGATTTATAACTAAAGTTAGAGTTCTAGGAATCATCAACTTACCAACTTTTCTAACATTCTTATCATTTATACCAAAAACCAATTTATATCTATAACCGGTAAAAAAAGTGGCTGGCAGTTGTATGATCAGGTGCATAAGTGAGCCCAAAACCACACCCCAAGCTAAACCATAAACCCCAAAATAATTAACTAAATAGAGAGCGCCAATGATAATGCCAACATTATAAAATACGGGTGCTAAAGAATAAACAAAAAATCGTTTATATGATTGTAAAATTGAACTTAATATTGCCGAAATGCCTAAAAATATCGGGCTCAAAAACATTATTCTGGACAAATTAATAACGATAATCATCTTCTCATCAGAAAAACCGGGAGTTATAAGAGGCATTAAATATGGAGCCAGCAAAAACAAAATAGCACAGACAATGATAATAGCCACAAAAGCTATATTTAGTAAACTATTGATCAAATACCAAGCTTCTTTTTTATTACCAAATTTTTTCTCTAATAACGCTGTAAAAACAGGGATCACTCCAGCTGAAATAGCTCCTAAAATTAATAAATTATAAACCAGATCGGGCAAACGGAAAGCGGCATAGTAAGCATCCAATATATCCCCTGCCCCAAACTGCGAGGCTAAAACCCGATCCCTGAATATGCCCAAAAAACGGCTAACCAAAGACAGGGCACCGATAATAATCGCCGCGGAAGTGATGCTTTTGGCTTGTGAATTTATAATTTTTTTAAACACTTGACAAGTTTACTTATTTATTATAAATTTATGTAATCAACTTAGAACTTTTAACCAAAGGGAGATTAGACATGGAAGCTTTAGATAAATTGGCAGAATCTAAATATCTTTTAGAATTTATAACTATTTTCATAATCTTTATGGTTTTTTGCCGCGAAATAGGAGAATTGTTAGGAGTTATCGCTATCCTACTCTATATAGCGAATGCCAAATACGAAATTCTCTCAAAAATTAAAGACAATAAAAACCTTAAACCACAATAACTCCAATAGGAGTTATTTTTATTTTCTCTTAATTTCCCTGGCAATCATCAACTCTTCATTAGCTTTCACAACTACTGATTTAAAATGCCTCAAATGTTTGATTTTATCTAAAATCAGAGCTCTAACAACCGGACTTCTCTCTCCTATGCCACCAGTAAAGACGAATAAATCCACTCCATCCATGGAAGTGGCTAATTGGCCGATATAGCGAACAATATCGTAAATAAATATATTAAGCGCTAATTTAGAATTGGCTTTTTGCTTTTGGGTAAACTTTTTAACCACTTTATAGCCCAAAACTTTATGGCCACTGGCTGATAGGATTTCTCGCATATCCATAGTACCGGCTACGGCCAGTAAACCAGATTTATTATTTAAAACATCGGTTATTTCGGTAGTAGACATTTTAAGCTCATCAATCATATAAAGCGGTATGGAGGCATCTAAATCCCCTGCTCTGGTGGACATAGTTAATCCTTCCAGAGGCGTAAAACCCATGGTGGTGTCCATGGCTCGGCCATTTTGGGTGGCTGTCAGACTGCAACCACTACCCAAGTGACAAGTGATTATTTTTGTTTGTTTAATTTTTAATTTAGCTTTTTTAGCTCCTTCATGCGCAGAATATTTATGTGATATACCATGGAAGCCGTATCGTCTAATACCTAATTTATAAAATTTTTCCGGCAGGGCATAACGATGAGCGTATTCGGGAATAGTAGAATAATAAGCGGTATCAAAAACCGCCCAGTGCTTGGCTTGAGGCAATATTTTTAAAGCAACTGCGGCGCAGGCTAAATTAACCGGATTATGTAGAGGAGCTAATCTATTATACTTGGCTAATCTGGCAATTATATTTTTATTTAATTTAACCGGCTCATGGAAAACACCTCCGCCATGAACAACACGATGGCCGACTAATCCTATTTCCGGTAAAATATCACGGATTTGAAAAATTATTTCTTTAAGGGCTAGACCATGGTTTTTGAGGCCAAGTGGATATTTTTTAATAAACTTTCCTTTTGGTGATTTTATAGATAAGAACGAGCCCTTAAGACCTATGCGTTCTACCATACCACCTATTTCCTCTTTTAAACTAGAAAGAGAAAAAACCTTGAACTTTAAGGTGGCACTGCCAGAGTTAATTACTAATAGTTTATTCATTTTTAGCTTAGCTTAATTTTGATTGGATTATTAAAACCGCAATTACTGCTACCGCAATCACGCCGATAAACACATATAATGCCATATTTTTATTTTAATTAATTAATTCACCAAAAGTGCACACGCCATTGATGGTTGAAGCATTGCCTTCATCAGTATCCAAATGGACTGATAAATCAAAATTATCTTTAATTCTAACTATGATATTGTCAAAAGTGACACTTCTTTGACCTGGAATTTTAACTGATACTGTTTGGCCGTTTTTTAAATTAAGTTTTTTAGCTTGTTTAGGACTACAATGCAAATGACGCTGAGCAATAATTACCCCCTCCTTTATTTTTATTTGGCCCTTGGAGCCGATAAGAGTAGCGCCCAGTGAACCTTTAACATCTCCAGATAACCTAAGGGGCGGATTTATTTTTAACTTTCTGGCGTCAGTCAAGGCTAGCTCTATCTGTGTTTTTTTCCTAATTGGTCCCAGAATCCTAAGATTATTTATCTGCCCATCTTTAGTTTTAATGGTGACAGTTTCACTGGAGGCAAATTCGCCCGGTTGAGAAAGATATTTAATGGGCTTTAATTTATAACCTAGCCCAAAAAGACTATTTAAATCCTTTCTGGATAAGTGGCAATGCCGAGCAGAAATTTCTACTTTTATTTTATTTTTAGGCATATCTTTAAAAGATTCCCTGCCTACCGGCAGGCAGGCTCACTCTTGTTCGGGATGGTAAACTAATAATTTATTATTATTAGTTTACCATTTTTAGAGAAACAAAAAAAGCCCCATAACTATTTTACTTAAACTTAGACTTTTAATTAAATTAAATAAAAAAGCCAGATTTTTTAAACCTGGCCTTGATTTTTATCCATCAATCCTGATGCGGTCTTACTTTATTAAAATAACTAGTAAACACATCCATCCAATCAAATGATCTAATATTAGGAGGAAAGTCAAAAGTTCCAATGGAAGTAAAATAATTAGGGGCAATTTGCCAAAAAAATGCATCAACTATTTTTTCAGCTAATTCGTTTATATCTGCACCAAAGTATTCAAAATAATTATCACATATTTGTAACATGGCATTAATCTTGCCATCTTCACTCCCACGAAAATCAGTTCGCACACCAATAACAATATCATTACTGTTTCGGCCCTTGCGATAACCAATTTCCACGCAAGTACCGGAATCAGCATCAGAACCATCTAAAATAGCCAGAGCCAATTGATATTTGGTGGCATTAGCCAAATTATGAAGGTGCAATGCTTTAAAATCAAACTTATCATCAATTTTAAATTGTTTGGCCTCTTCTTGTGGTAATGTTACTTTTAAATAACACTGGCTCTTTTCTTCAATCGCAGTAGCTAAAGCTACATTAAACCTTCTCTCTGCTATAGAAAAAAGCGGGCCAAACATAATCACCGATAAACGATTCATAATAATCTCCTTTATTGTTATGGTTGAAAATTATAAAAAGTACTAGACAATTTTTATCACATTGTAATCATTATGTCAAACATCAAACTAAAACAATAAACACTTCAAACGCACGTTTGAAGTGTTTATTGCTCACAAATATCTTACTTTTTTCTTTCTTTAATCACTGCTTGAGCCGCTGCTAATTTGGCAATTGGCACTCTAAAGGGAGAGCAAGAAACATAATCAAAACCCTGTCGGTGGC
>CAYIBK010000038.1:0-5259 GCA_964361645.1 uncultured Gammaproteobacteria bacterium | reverse complement strand
CCAAGGGTTTGGCTGTTCGCCAATTAAAAGGGCACGCGAGCTGGGTTCAGAACGTCGTGAGACAGTTCGGTCTCCTATCTACTATGGGCGTTGAAATTTGAGAGGGCCGTTTCCTAGTACGAGAGGACCGGAAACGACTGACCTCTGGTGTACCAGCTGTTTCGCCAGAAGCATCGCTGGGTAGCTAAGTCGGGTTAAGATAAACGCTGAAAGCATATAAGCGTGAAGCTGTCCTCAAGATTAGATTTCATTAAGACCGCTTGTAGATGACAAGCTTGATAGGCTTCAGGTGTAAGTGTAGCAATACATTCAGCCGAGAAGTACTAATGGTTTACGTATGTTTAATCACAAGAATTGGATTATAATTTGAAGTTTTTATAAAACTATTTTGCCTATTAATTTAGAGTCAATTTAACTTTGTAATGATTTTGCTGTACAAATTGTCTTTTTTATGATATAATGATATTAGATTTGAATTCTTTGAATTCAGAGTCTGGGTGCTTCTAGCGAAGAAGTCACACCTGTTCCCATCCCTGCCTACCGGCAGGCAGGTCGAACACAGAAGTTAATAACTTCTGGGCTATCTGGAAATAATTTTATTTGAATTCAGAGTCTGGGTGCTTCTAGCGAAGAAGTCACACCTGTTCCCATTTAACCCTGTTAAATAATTTGTCTCACAAATCTCGGTGTCTTTAACGAGATAGACACACCTGATCCCATCTCGAACTCAGAAGTTAAGCATCTTCGTGCCGATGATACTCTTCATTGGGGAAAGTAGGTAGATGCCGAGTTTTGTTAGACAAATTGTAAAATTTAACAGGGCGAGACACAGAAGTTAAGATCTTCAGCGCCGATGATACTCTTCATTAGGGAAAGTAGGTCAGCGCCCGGACTCTGCATTCAAAGGAATGCATGTACCTTTGCAAAAAACTAGCCTTGATAGTTAATTAGTCCTTTTTTATATTGGACACCAAGTAATTTATAATTATCAGCGCCGGTTGACCAATAATTTGTTTTCTGAGGAAAGCAACAGCGACTCCCTAAAAGGATAAGTCCAAACCGTCATCTACGGTGTTATGGATGCCACCAGCATCCCAAGTAGGAACACAAAGTTCCGAAGACAGGTGAACTCTCGTTCATCTAAGACTAAGCAGTAAAACAAACAAGGCGTTCTCAATGGAGGACGCCTTTTTCTTTTATTTAAAAAATTAATCTCATTAAATTTAATTTAACTAGGTTGACAAAACAATTATTAACCAATAAAATCAGACTGAGTTGATTCAATGGCAACTGGCACTTTTACAACCAAACATAGGGGGATAAGAGAATGAAAAAATTTAATAGCTATTTGGTGGTCTTCACTTTTTTGATTGTCTTAAGTCTATTGATTTTTAGCGGATGTCCCAAAGGAACAGTTTTAAGTGAAATAAATCGTTGTCTTTTTATTAATTATAAAATCGATCAAGCCAAACAAGAGCTTAGTGATTTAGACAAACAAATGGCCTTAGCTCACGGTTATCAAGTTTTTGAAATCGAAAGATTGGTTTATAACTTTACTAAAGACAATGGCCAAGTTTTAAAAACTTTAATTTGGTATCCTAAAAACAAAATTGATCCCAGCCCAACAATCTTATTTTCTCATGGCTTTACCACTTCCGCCGAAAGCCAATTATATTTAACGGAAGGTTTGGCCAGAAGAGGCAATATTGTAATTGCTGCCGATCACTTAGACAATATTAGTATTGATCGAATCGGTTTTTTTGACAGCCAAAGAAATACAGCTCAAACCTCAACTGATTTTGTAAACGCCATGAATTTAATAATTGGTAATCTAATTCAGGGAGAGACTGTAGATTATTTAAGATTACTTTATCCGTTGAATAATTTACCAGCTGAAGAATTAGCCGAGCTCATCGCCAGTGGCGAGTTTCTGCACCAGATAGATAATTTATTCCATTACCGAGTTGAGGATCTTGTTTTTTTAACTGATGAAATACAAAAATTAAATGAATCAGATCCCATCTTAAGGGGAAAAATGGATCTTAACCGATTTGTTTTAGGCGGACACTCGCTGGGCGGGTATGCCACTATTTATTTAGCTCGAGATCCCCATCCGTTTAAAGCCCTGTTATGCTTATCGCCATATACTCAGCCATTTACTAAATCTGATTTGGCAAAAATCAATGTGCCAGTATTTTATATGTCGGGAGATTTAGATGATTTCCATAATAATGTAATCTGGTCTTTTGAAAACACTGCCTCTTCCAAAGTATTTCAAAATATCTATAACGGCGGACACATCACTTTCACTGATAGGCCATTTCTATATGGCTTAGGATTGCCTTTTGTCAGTAAGGGAGAAGTAGGTTTTACTAATAATTTGCCTTTTGATAAAAATGGTAATTCAACTTCCAGCTATCCCACTCAATTAGAGGACTACCAAGGCAAAGCTCTCACAATTCTGAAAGGCGCCAGTGCCTTTATCACTGCTTACGTGGATAACGACAAAAGAGGTTTAGCAATTTTAAATAGTATGTCACAAGATTCTTTCATAACAGAATCGATCATGGAATAATAAATCATAAAAGCGTTCTAAATAGAGCGCTTTTTTTATTTAAAAATCATATATTGACACTGGGCTGTATTTAAATTAAAATCTAACCAGTTCTTTACCTATAGAAAAGGAGGATTTTATTATGGCTTTGGTTAGATTGTGTCAGCAATGTAATCGACTCAAAGTAATTGATACTCACTGCGGTGATGGAGCAATGATTTGTTTTGACTGTTTTGATAGTTGTTGGGCCTTCAATCATAAACCAGATTGTCGAGTCGCAATTACACGAAGAATTAAAAAAATACAAGGAATATCTGTTATTCATGATTTAATTGCAAAGCAGAAAATAATTATCACAGAAGCCGACAATAATGAAAGGGCCTTAGAAAATACATTAAGAGAAATAGATCCTTGTTCTGAATGTCATGCTCAATTAAGAAAAATGGCTTGCAAAAAATGTGGGGGCACCGGATACAATCCCCAGCCGACAAAAGATGAATTAAATAAAGAAGCTCCGCCTTCGACTTATTAATCATAGCAGACAACAATTGTCTGCTTTTTTTATTTGTCATAATTTGTTAAAATTGTTTCATGAATAAAGAAAAAGAATTGCAACAATTAAATCAAGATTGGGCTAAAAAAATAAAATCACCCTTACTTAAAACTTGTAAGCAAATTGTGGCTGGAGTGGGCAGTGCTAACGCTGATATTATGGTTATTGGGGAAGCACCAGGGAAAAAAGAAGATGAGTTGGGTGAGCCATTTGTGGGTTCGGCTGGTAAATTTTTGGATCAGATGTTAGAGACCATTAATCTAAAACGTAGCGATATTTATATCACCAATATCGTCAAATGCCGCCCCCCCGATAATCGCGATCCCTTGCCCGAGGAAAAGGCAGAATTTTGGCCCTGGCTAATGGCTCAAATTAAGCTAATTAACCCCAAATTAATAGTCACTTTGGGCCGTCATTCCTTGTCTAGTTTTGTTCCAGAGCCAATTATGTCCAAGATCCACGGGACAATTTTGCGTAAGGATATGCCTGGTTTAGGCAAGGTTAGGATCTATGCTCTATATCACCCGGCCGCCGCTCTATATAATGGTGGAATGCGCGAAACTTTAATAAAAGATTTCAAAAAAATACCCAAGATAATAAAATTAATAGCTAAGGGAGAAATATAAATAGCAGATGGCTAATAGCTTATGGTGTATGGCAATAAAAATTTTCTATTAGCTATATACTATAAGCCATCGGCCAATAATAAAACCCCTCTCCGGAGATAGGGGCTTTATTGTTTAAGAAAAATTTTATCTCTTTTTCTTTTTAGCTGCTTTTTTCTTTGCAACTTTCTTTTTAGCTTTTTTCTTTGCTGCCATGTGTGTTCACCTCCTTTCAAAATGAGAATTATATTTTTAGAAATAATTAAAACAATTACTTCTCAACCGTACTTATTATACCACAAAAAAAAGTTGTCAACAACACTTGTCCACAGCTTTTAATAAAAATTTAAGAGGTGATTTATTTAAGGTAAGAGAAATTATAATTAATATTTTTTTCTTGCAAATATTTTTTAAAATCTTCTACGGTTTTAAAATAAATTTTTTCAGCTGGATCAAGATTATATTTAGTGCAATCAAGTTGCTTATAATCTCGACAAATCTTTGGTCTGCTGTCATAAATAGCGCAAAGTTTTGTGTTTTTATCCAAAGATAAGCAGGGCGTCATAAACTCCACATGCCAATCATTATCATGATCAATAAAAATATTGACATTTTCATGCCACAATTGCCAAATCATATTATCATAATCAGTTTTGCTCTTCGGCTTGTCTATTTGAATAGCCACATAAGTGCAACAAGAGTCGCATTGATGGCATAATTTTTTATTTTCTGCTGACATATATATTAATTCATTATTAACCAATAAAAAATCCGCTAATAATAGAAGCGGATAATTTTAAAAAGAAGTCTTAATCTTTCTATTCCATCTTCAATTGTCTTAAGTGAAAAAGATTCTTTTTCTAAAAATTAGGCACGACATGGTGAAGCCACAGAATCGCTATGCTTATCTATAGCATGGTATATTCTAGCCTCTCTTGCCACTAGGGAAAATATTAAATTAAGCGTATTATGATAAATATTGATTTAGAAAATATCATGTTACATTTTCTCCACATGGCAAGGATTCAGACATTTCATACAAATAAAACAACATAGGTCGAGATCTTCAACGGCCTTGTTTTGGCAACATAGCGAGAGGTGATAATGTCCAGTCATTACCCCTAGATATTTTTTTGGAAAGATATTTATGCCTAAATCACTGGGTCCAAAACGAACTGGCAATAGAGATCCTATGGTAGTCCTAGCTACTAAGTCATTGCCTAAATAACTAATTATTTTAACATCGGCATCTAAACAATTTTCCCAAATTATTTGTAAGCAATGGCCACAAGGAAAAATTAAATCTTCTAATTTAACTTCATCTATTGAAAGATGGTTTTCGTGGTTGATGGCATTTATAGCTAAGGAACAAATGGCAATTGGTCCATATTGAGCCACCATACTATCAATAGCATTTTGTTCCGCATGAGTGGTTTGCGTATAAGTACACCGCTCAACATTGGTTCCTAAACTGGTATTTCCAGACATATCCAGTACAGCTGCCCCTACCTTGAAACCTGAATAAGGCGATTGGGAGTTAGCTTGAG
>CAYIBK010000037.1:0-5498 GCA_964361645.1 uncultured Gammaproteobacteria bacterium | reverse complement strand
GCTTCTTTGTCATTGCGAGGAGCGAAGCGACAAAGCAATCTCGTGTATTTTCTATGGGATTGCTTCTCCGTCTTCACGGGGACTCCTCGCAATGACATCTAGAGTTATGGGATTGTTTAATTTTATTCCCCTCCTTAGTTAAGGAGGGGCTAGGGGTGGTTAGTTTTGCTCTGCCTCCCCTTACTAGGGGGAGGATTTTATATCACTCATATGACAAAAAACTTATTACAATGACACTCTTTGTCATTGCGAGCCTGCCTGCCGGTAGGCAGGGGAGCGAAGCGACAAAGCAATCTCGTGTATTTTCTATGGGATTGCTTCTCCGCCCTGGGTGGATCGCAATGACGGTAGAAGCAATTCGCAATAACAATTAGATATGGTGCTGTCAATCAACCTTATACCTTAGATAAATAAAAAATTGGTAAAAAAATCCGCCCGGGTGCATAGGAGCACTCGGGCGATGATTGGGTCGGAGTTGTTACTTCTCTTTTTCCACGAAACTGATGAGTTGCCTCCCAGAGTCCGTGTTCGTCGCATAATAATTTGTGGGTTTATGATCTGGTTGGCGATCAGCGGTGATCACTACCCAGGATTGTCCCCCACCATCTGCATGAACAAATTGGCGATCAGCCTGTATGTAGTAAACACCAGGACTGGCCGACACGGTTTTAGCGGTAGCAAAGTCGATGGCGACGGACACGACGCTACCAGATACCAGTGCTACTGTGATCATTGCCACTGTGCTTATAATGAACTTCTTCATGACCCACCTTTCTGTACCACAGTCAATGGCTGTAGTTTTGTTGATGCTTTGCGTTGAATGAACGTATTATAATTATATCATATATTAATATTTTTGTCAAGTAGTAAATTATAAAATTTAAGCAATGTCTAGACATGTCTAGACAAATCTTTTTCTAAACTAATAATGGAAATAATTGTTTATATGGTCATATTTTTGTCTAATTTAGAGCATATTTATGTTAATATGTGGGGATAAACTGTGATTTTAGTGGATAAATGTCTAGACATGTCTAGACAAATCTTTTTATAAGGTGTTAATTTTTATATTTTTTATCTTAATTTAGCTAAAAAGTAATAATTTGTGTAAATTTAGCCAAAAAATAATTGTATAATTATTTCTGTTTCTGTCATCCCCGACTTGATCGGGGATCCAGAATTATATAAATGAATTTGACTGCGATCTTATGACCGCAGTACCTGCCTACCGGCTTGTCTGCTGTAGGCATGTCAGGCAGGCGGCAGGCCAGCTTAAGGTGCGGAAAGCAATTCTATGGTTTACACACTGTCATTGCGAGAAGTCCTCGTGAAGACGGGGAAGCAATCCCATGGTAATAAAACCAAGTGATCCTTTCCCCCGTATCAAGTGCGGGGTCAGGATGACGTTTCGCGTCAGATTGCTTCGTCCCTCGCAATGACAAATACATTATAGTATTTCGTGAGTGAAACAAAACACCTATTTTAATGATAAAATCCACATGGAACATATAAAAATTAACTATCGTTTCACGTGGATTTAAACTCTTATTTTTAGGTAAATTTACTAATATTAATTGAGTGTTTTATAAATATATGGCTAATTTGAATCTTTTATTGAAATAGTGTAAGATAATGATACTTATTGCTTATTTTATGGGCTCATAGCGCAGTTGGTAGCGCATCCGCATGGCATGCGGGAGGTCGTGGGTTCGAATCCCACTGGGTCCAAATTCCACTTTAAACTATTTATATTTATAATATATTTAGTTGTAAACACCAAAGATAATTATCTTAACAAATAACTACATGACTAAACTAATTCAAGCTAAAAAAGTAGAGTATTGCGAGTTTTTGGACAGTATTGATAAAAAAGGTAGGATTTTGCTCGTACCGATTGGAAAAGCCAAGAATACTGCTAAAAAACCAGCATTAACTGGATGGAAAAATTCAGTTACCGAAATTGTGCTTGAGAAGCGATATGCCAAAGGATTAGACGGGATTGAAGAATACTCGCATGTGATTATTGTCTACTGGCTTGGTCAAGAGAAAAACTGCCATATTAAACACCATCCGCAAGGAAGAAAGGATGTGCCATATGGTGGAATTTATGCTTGTCGTTGCCCACAAAGACCAAATAGAATCGCGATTTCTACTGTAAAGTTACTTTCACGGAAAGTAAGGAGTATAAAAGTTAAAGGATTAGATATTCTTGACGGTACTCCGATTTTAGATATCAAACCATACACCCCTCAATATGACTTAGTAGGCAAAGCTAAGGTGCCTAAGTGGGTTAATCGGCTGATTTTTTAAACATTGCTTATAAAAATTTCGCTTCTCCAACTAGATCACTCTTTAATAATCTAGTTAAATCACTTAAAGTCCATAAATTTATCATTAAAACCAAGATATTTATGAAAAAGCCATGGTTTAAGGAATTTGGCTGGATTTATAAGCCAATAAGCTGGCAGGGCTGGTTTTTGCTTATTTTTACTATTTTTTCTGTTTTCAGGTTTTTATAGCTATAGATAGAAATTCTCATTCAGTCAGTGATACCTTTTATGGTATTTTCCCCTATTTTGTTCCGGCTTTTCTGCTTTTAGGCTGGATTGCGTCTAAAACCAGCGGTCATAAAAATAATGATTAAATTTTGAATATAACTTCTATTTACAAAATAAATTATTAGTATAAAATAGTATAGTAGGAGATATAAAAAATAAAAAAATATTATGGACAATCAAGAGAAGACGCCGCAAGCTGATCCAGGAAATGTCCAAACCAGCCCAGGCAATAACACCAATGCTCCTTTGACAGAATCTATAAATACAACTAATCCAATCACTGAAAGCTCAAATCAAACCAGTAATCAGCCAAATTTGGGCGAATTCAAGCAAGACAGTCCCGATAAATTGGTAAATTCAGCTAATATTGAACAATTCAACAAGCAGCAAGCAAAAACAGATAACCAGCCAGCTAATATAAATTTTGATAGCTATACGCCTGATTTTAGTAATCAAGAAAATAAAAGCGCTAACCAGTCTGGTAATACCAATAATTCTAAGACCGATGAAAAAAGCAGCCGCACAGGCACTATTATAACTATAATCTTGATTATCATAATTGTAGTCGGCATTTGGCAGACCAATAAAAACAGTAATAATAAGGAAAACAATACCAATGATGATGTAAAAGTGATGGTTGATTCCACTAAAGAAACAGGCACCGTAACCATAGTTGATGGTAAAAATGTTGAAAATGTAAATTCAAATATTAGCGGTGAGACAGTTAAAATAGTAGCTTATTACAACAAGCGTGGTGCCGGTGAATGTGAAAATGTAGCTTCTCTGGAGAGAACAGTAGAAAAAAAATATGATTCGGAGGTGATTAATACTGTTAGAGGTCTTTTAACTGCGCTTTCTGAAAATGAAATGTCCCAAGGTTGGCTAACCAGCATTCCAGCCGGCACTTATATTAAGAGTATTACCATTAAAGACGGAGTAGCTAAAGCAGTTTTTTCCTCGTCTTTAAAGAATGTGGCCGGTTCATGCCGGGTGTTGGCTATTAGATCGCAAATTGAGAAAACATTATTGCAATTTACCTATATTAAATCAGTAAATATTTGTATTGATGATAATTGTAACCAGGCAGAAATTTTGCAACCATAGTTTTTAACTAGTTTAATAAAAAATCTCTTATTTAAAAATAAGAGATTTTTTTGGTTTGCCAGAAAAAGAGTTATAGCGATGAGATTGCTTCACTTCACTTCGTTTCGCCTGCTTCCACCGTCATTGCGAGCAACGCGAAGCAATCTCATGTTTTTTGTGTCATTGCGAAGAATGAAGCAATCCCATGGAAAATACACGAGATTGCTTCACTTCACTTCGTTTCGCTCGCAATGACAAAAAATACCGATCTGAATATCGGTATTTTTGTTTGTCTATTTTTCATCTGTGGATAACTCCATTTTGGTTTTTATTGGCAATTATATAAATCGTCTTAAATTTTATTTATCTTAATTTAGATAAAATATAATAAAACAGAGGACATAATAGTATATAGTAGTATATAAAAGATATTTTGAATATATTTAAAGATATTTAAAGATATTAAAGATAATTATAGTATTTTAATATATATTAAGTATATGTGGGGATATATTGTTGACATAAGAAGACATTATATTGTAAAATTAGTGTAGATTAACAAAAGTAATTGTTAATTAGGATGTCACAAAAATATGGCAGGTTATGATCTGCTGACAATGCAACAAGTGGCTAAGAAGCTTGGGGTTTCCCTCAAGACTATTTATCGTTGGGTAGATAGTGGCCAGTTGCCAGTTTGTTATGTCGGTAAAAGGACTTACCGTATTTTTGAGCGTGACTTTATTAATTTTGTTTACTCTAGACAAAATAAAAAAAATTGGAGAAATAAATAAATATGCCATTTCCTAGATTAGGAAAATTCAAAGAACCAAAGAAGATCATGAAGAACATGATGATGGCTTTAATTTTGCTTGTCGTGCCAATTATCATAGCGACTTGGGTAGTCTTTGATTTATCTAGAATAGATTCTACCCAAGCCGCCTTAGGCATCAATCAACAAATAACCTATCAAGGTAAACTGGCCAACTCTTCTGGCGTGTCTGTTTCCACTGGCAACTACAACTTCCAATTCCAATTGTATGATGATGCCAGCGCTGGCTCTCTACTCTGGCAAGAGAATTGGACTTCCACTTCCACTGCTGGTGTGGTTAGTATCACTTCTGGCATTTTCTCTATTAACCTAGGCACCTCTACTTCGCTTTCCACTGTTGATTTCAATTCTAATTCCCTCTTCCTGTCCGTGAAGTTTGATGCTGATGGTAATGGTGGCTTTGAAGAAATATTTTCTCCTAGAAAGAGAATCACTTCTGCTCCTTACGCTTTCAACTCCGATACCGTTGATGGTTTACACGCCACTACCACCGCTACGGCTAACCAACTTCTAGCTCTGGATGCTAACAAAGGCTTGAGCTTAAACAGTGTGACGACAACTGATTCATTCTACGGCGGAGGATATGCTTCTACCACCTTGGGCTTCTTTACTCAGGGCGGTGGACACTTTGGTGGTAATGTTGGTATTGGAACTAGCACTCCGGAAGTTAAACTTGATGTTTATGGTGGATCACTTCATATTCGAGGTCCAGTTAATGATGTGGGTGTGTTACGTGTTTTCCCAGGTACAAATAATCAGACTGGTGTGGCGGAAGTTTATCGGACTCCAGATATTGGTTCTAACCCCAATGACCCACAAAATTTTGTCAGATTTGCCTTTGGTTTTAACCAATATGAATCTTCCGGTAATAATGCTTTTATTAAAGTCAGTTCCAATGGCACACAAACCACTCCAAAATTAGTCATTAGCCGGGATAGCACCGATGTTATCACAATTAATACCAGTAATAATGTTGGTATTGGTTATTCTTCCCCAACCTCTACCTTAGATGTTTTAGGCACTTTTCA
>CAYIBK010000036.1:0-5827 GCA_964361645.1 uncultured Gammaproteobacteria bacterium | reverse complement strand
ATATGTCAAAAATCATAACTGATGAGTCAAAAATTAAAAGTATTTTATCTCGGGGCGTAGAGAATATCTATCCTGATAAGACCTCGCTGAAAAAATTATTAATGAGTGGCAAGAGAATTCGCTTGTATTGCGGTTATGATCCTACTGCCTCAGAGCTTCATATTGGCCACGGTATTACCATCAGAAAACTAGCCCAGTTTTTGGAGCTAGGACACGAGGTTATATTTTTATTTGGTGATTTTACTGCTCAAGTCGGCGACCCGACTGATAAATTGGCAGCCAGAAAGCCATTGACTCATAAAGAAGTTATGAAGAATTTGGCCGGCTGGAAAAAACAGATTAAAAATATAATTGATCTTAAAAAAGTTAGTTTTAGATTTAATTCCAAGTGGCTCGGCAAACTAAGTTTTGCTGAATTACTAAAGTTATCCTCATATTTTACCGCCCAACAAACACTCTCTAGGGGAATGTTTAAGGAAAGGATGAGCCAAGGCAAAGATTTGTATTTGAATGAATTTCTTTACCCGATTATGCAAGCTTATGACAGTGTAGTGATGGATGTTGATTTGGAAATTGGCGGCAACGATCAAATGTTTAATATGTTGGCTGGCAGAACACTGATGAAAAAAATGAAAAACAAGGAAAAATTCGTTTTGACCACTAAGCTCTTAGAAGATCCAACCGGCAAGAAGATGGGCAAGTCCGAAGGCAATATGATTACTTTGCTCGATACTCCAACTGATATGTATGGCAAGATTATGAGCTGGCCAGATACCATGATTTTACCGGCTTTTGAAATACTCACTGATATATCCGAGGAGACTTTAGCTGAAGTCAAATTAGAATTACAGGTCAAAAAAGTTAATCCTCGCGATTTAAAAATGCAATTGGCTCGCGAAGTTGTTAGAATTTATCAAGGTGATAAGGCCGCAATTGAAGCCGAAGAAGATTTCAAGCGAGTTTTTCAGGAGGGCCAAAAACCAGAAAAAATAGAGCAGGTTAAGATTAATTTATCGGATAAAACCGGTGACTCCAATGGGCAAATCGGTGTCCTGGATTTATTTGTCTTGGCTGGTTTGGCTAAAAGCAACAGTGAAGTCAGAAGACTGATTAAAGAAGGCGCCATTAAAATAGATGATGATAAAATAGTTGCTGAAGATTTAGAAGTTCATATACCAGAAGAAGGATTATTACTGCAAAAAGGCAAAAAACAATTTATCAGAGTTATGGGAAAATAATAGTCCAAAGGAGGCTGGGATTATGGGTTTCTCTTTCTGTTTAGCAATAGGTATTTCGTTCATTGCCCTGGGCAATAAATTAGAAGATTACAATTATAAGATGTCTGGTAATCTGTGTTTGTGGATTGGTCTTATCTTTATCTTTGTGGGTATAATTGTTTTGCACTAAAAAATACGATTCAGTTTTTAAGCTGGGTCGTTTTTATTTTTCTACGCTATTTTTAATTTTTCTTTAAGATAGTTTATCCTTTGGTAAAAGCCTTTACTATGGATGGATCGTAGTTTTAATTTATAGGTATCATAATGGTGCATCCATTCATGGAGCAAGGTGTCTAAGAAAGTTTTAGGCGCTAGTATTTGTCCGCGAACAGCAGTGAGATTTTGTATATGGATATTTTTAGAAGATGGTCGGTAATAGCCGTATCTTTTTAAAGCCACTCGGCCAGCTGATTTTCTGTGGTATTGTTTGGTGTTAGAAATTTCTAATTTTACAATATCTATTTTTGCTCCATCACATAATTCATCTAGTAGTTGTTCACCTAGTTTTTGTCTTGATTTATGATCAGCGCTTTTAAGCAGTTGATTTACTAGCATAACCGCCCCAGAAGAGACGGTTATTTTTGTTTTAGTGATGCGATTACTTTTTTGATAATTATTTTCAAAAAACATATTTATTTCTTTTCCATTCTATAGAGAAAGTAGGAATAAGCAAAGCTCCCAACCACAGTAATAATTATGGCCGTAAAGAAAACTGGAATTATAGCCCCACCAGGCAACAAGGGAGTTAAAAGCATGACCACGCCTAGCCCCGCAAAGAGCCAACCGCCAACTCGATGGGTTTTACGCCAAACATTTTCACTTGATAGCGTCCAAGGTGTGCGGATACCCATAAACCAATTGGGCTTTATTTTACCCATATAGTAACCCATAATGATAAACAAAATTCCTATCATCGTAGGCACAACAATTCCGATATCAATAGGATAACCCAAATTAACTAAACCGGTGGCCAAATATATCACCAACATAAAACCGATTATTAGTCCTTTAAAAATATGATAAACTTTTGAAAATTCCCCATATCTTTCTTTTTTAGGATCAATATGGGGCAGAGCTAAAAACATAACATACAAGCCCAACATTATAAGAGGGATTAAAAACATTCCCACCGCTTTTGATGAATAGCCATCTACTTGCCCTTCAAAATTCCAATGAGTGGCCACTTGTTCTGGAAAATTAGCATAAAAATAAAAACTAGTTAGAATTGATATAATTATCAATAAGATAGGAAATATTTCTGTTTTAATAGTGGCTTTAATTGGTGACATCTAAAAATATTTTATATTTAAGATGATTACTCAATAATTTCTTCCCGTTTGTCATTAATAAAGGAGACCGCTTTTTCTAAAAATTCTACTAAAGCTTTAAATGGCGTTTCAATTAGAAAATCTAATAAGAATAAGAAAATATTTATTTTAGCGAAATTGGTCGAGAAAAACCGCCCCACACGGATAATCGGCAAAGAGATAAAATCTACTAAAAAGCTTAAAAAATTATCTTTACGCGGTACTACTGAAAGTTGTTTGGCCAAGTTTCTTAATCTAAAACCAAAGAAGCTGACAATAGTCAAGAAGAAAATAAACAATAGTCCGCTCAAGACATTAAAATTAATATATCTTAAGATGCTAATGACTAGACCAAAGGAAATAGCAAACATGATTATGTAAACTGTGTTAAAAACAAAATAACTAAATGAGCCTCGGCGCATCAAGCCCTTGGCTTTGAAGACCACTTTTCTTTCTTCGCCATAAACTATCTTTTTTATTTCTCCTATGATTATTTGAGTATTTTTGGCTCCCGGAATCCTAATAGTCATGGCGATAAAAAACATCAACAACGGATGGAAAATTACATTAGTGCCCAAAGCATACCAATTTATTTTTTGGATGATAAAATAGTCATAGGGCAATTCTAAAATTATAGCTAAGATTGTTTTGGTAAAGAAAATATAGAGAATAACCCTGAAAATCGTGCCTATTAATTTACCCTTGATCTTCTTATAATTAGCTATAACCACTTCTTCTATTTTTGTCTCCAGCAGCTCTGGATTAGAAAATAATTCTTTCAGATTGTCCTTATTATTTTCCATCATTTCTCTGAGGATGTTGAAAAAGACTGATTGCGATTTAATGCTTCTAGCTAATTGGAAACCAATAGGATGTGACAAATTTTTATCAATTTTATCTTTAATACCCAAAATATTACGACAGAAATTATTAATCTCGTTCTCATCCATCAAATTCCAATTGGGCAAATATAATTTTAGCAGGAAATACCTAGAAGTGGATGGATCTGATTTTAAGAGAGTTCTTAGGGTGGCGATATAAATTTGCAGGTTTCTTTCTTTGGCCTCAATATTGGTTTTCCTGAAAGTTATGTTATCAACCAAATGAGAATACATTAAATTAACTGTGGCCACTTCTTTGGTATTGGGCGTTAGCTTCTCATTTATTTCGGAGCTGGCGATGCCAATCATCCAATCAATTAATTTAGAACCTTTAGGCAGATGGTTGCCAGAAATATAATCTATAATGATCAGATATTTTTGGATTGGTTTGGCTACTTCCAAAATAAAAGTTTCCGGCAAGGTTTCATTGGGTAAATATCTGGCTCTGATAAACTCATAGATTAAGGATTCGCTTATTTTTTGCGGATCTTTTTCTAGCAGTAAAAGTATTTGGCGACGCAAAAACCTCTCCAGGGAATTGCGCCTAACCAAATGCTCATCATTGTAATCAATGGCATTTCTAAATTTTTCGTAAAAAAAACCCAGCTTAGAAATCATTTGGCTAAGCTTGATTTTCTCTACATCTTTTGGCGCTTTAATTGAGTAGTCGAGGCTGTAAATGTCTATCAGCCACTCCATTTCATTGGTGGGTTTGGCCATATTTATATGTATTATATGATAGCATTTTTAATAAGAAAATAAAAGCTTTAGAAATTAATAATCTTGACAAAAAATATTTATTATTATATTATCTGCTTGGTTCTTTTAATGTCTGTTTTGGGAAACAATAACCTAAGAAAGGGAAACAATGTCCGATCGAGTATCCACTGCTGAAAAAATGAAAGCTTTAGAGGTACAATTACAATATTTGCAAAAACGTAATCGAGAGCTTACTTACAAGCTTCAAGCCGAATCTTCTTCTAATATTGCCAAAGATCAAAGTTTGCGCCTGGCCCAGGCCGAATTTGATGAGTTGACTGAAAAAATTTCAGTCATAGAATTGGAAATGGAAAAGCTGGAAATTATTCAGCAGATTGAAGAAAAAATGAAGATAGCTAAAGCTCTTATGCCTATTGGCAAATTCGCCATTGATGGTTTTAAGGGTGAAGTTGGTGAAATCATTAGCGAGTTGATGAGCGCGCTACTTGATGTGCGAGAGAACATTGATGGCCAATTAGCTCGTTTGTCCCAAATTAAGGCCAATGGTCTCTTTCGCCAATATGCCTATCTTAAGGGAGCCGGCTTCAATGGTGAGCAGGCCTTTATGCTGACCCTAGCTAGTGTCCATCCGATCAATTGGTCGGAAATGGCCCAAAGAACCAGCCAAAGCGCAACCAGTGCTTCTTTGTCCAAACGCGATTAAGGGCAATTACACCCTCGACATTAAAGTGTCGAGGTTTTTCAATTTGAGAAAAAATTCCTTTTCAGGTAATATTAAATAGTTCAGAAGGGGGATAAATAATAAATTAGGAAAAAGTATGTATATCCCAACGGCTTTGTCTTATGATGATGTTCTTTTGGTACCAAAAAAATCGGATATAAAATCCAGGCATGATGTAGAAACTGGTACTAAGTTAACCAAAAATATCTCTCTTAAAATCCCCATTGTCAGCGCCAATATGGATACAGTCACCGAAAGTGAAATGGCCATGGCCATGGCCTTAGAAGGTGGCATTGGCATCATCCACCGCTTTTGTGATATTGCCAAGCAAGTCAGTGAAGTTAAAAGAGTCAAAAGGAAACAAAATATAATCATCGCCAGTCCTTTTACTATTAGTTCTCAGGCGACTTTAGGCGAATTCAAAGAAAAAGCTAATGATCTGGGCTGTTCTAGTTTTTTAGTTAGCGATGACGGTTTGACACTACTTGGCATTATCACTCGTCGTGACGTGGTTTTTTGCAGTGACGATAATACTTTAGTTAGAGATATTATGACGCCTCAAGAAAAATTAATTGTCGGGCCGATTAATATTTCCACTTTTGAAGCTCAAAGAATATTAAGAGAAAATAAAATCGAAAAATTGCCGCTAGTTGATGCCAATTTCCAAATCAAAGGACTGATCACGGAAAAGGATATTATGAGAAATTCCAATAATATCCAAGCCAGCAAAGATAATTTGGGCAGATTATTAGTGGGGGCAGCTATTGGAGTGAGAGGTGATTATTTGGAAAGAGCCTTGGCCTTAACTGAAGCCGGAGTTGATGTTTTGGTTTTAGATATTGCTCACGGCCATTCCAGCAATGCCATTGAAGCTATTAAAATAATTAAGCGCGCTTTGCCTGATATGGAAATTATCGGTGG
>CAYIBK010000035.1:0-7065 GCA_964361645.1 uncultured Gammaproteobacteria bacterium | reverse complement strand
TAGCTGATAAAATAAAACTAATAAATCCAAAAATAATTACTGTTTTAGGTGGCCCCAATGTCACTTCCATGTCTAAATTATCATTAGAACTAGGTAATTTTGACTTTGGTGTTATAAGCGAAGGAGAATTAACTATAGTGGAATTAATTGATAAGTTGGAAGGTAAAAATAATCTAGAACTAGAACAAATAAAAGGCATAACCTTTAAAAAGAATGGCCAAATAATAATAACGCCCCCAAGGCCATTAATTGATAATCTGGATATCTTGCCTTTTCCAGCCAGGCACCTCCTGCCAATGGAAAAATATTTTGACGTTTTCTCCAGACAAAAACATTTCGCCACTATTATTGCCACTCGTGGCTGTCCCTTTAATTGTACTTTTTGTGATCGTAAGAACCGTATGGGTAAACTCTGGCGAGTGCGCAGTCCCAAAAATATTGCCGACGAAATAGCCGAAATACAAGCCAAATACGGCATCAATGAATTTATGTTTTTTGATGATAATTTAATTGTAGATAAAAATTGGGCCTATGAATTATTTGATCGATTAAAAAAATTAAATATTATTTGGGAATGCCGTGAAAGGGTGGATTTAGTAAACGAAGAAGTGTTACAAAAAATGAAAGATGCCGGCTGTTATAGGATAAGATTCGGCTTTGAAGCCGGAGATAATAATGTTTTAAAAACCATAAAAAAGGGCATTACCGTAGAACAATCACTGGCTTGCGCTAAGGCTTGCAAAAAAGTTGGTATTGAAATTTACGGTTATTACATGATTGGAGCTCCCGGAGAAACTAAGGAAACTATAGAAAAAACTATCCAATTAGCCTTAAGGGTTGAACCTTCATTTGCTATATTTAGTAAAACCATCCTAATACCAGGAACAGAAATATTCGAATATGCGGTCAGTACCAACCAAATCAGTCCCACTTATTGGCAAGATTTTTTATCAGGCAAGGAAACTAATGGCGCGCCATCATTAACTAAGGAAAAACTATCAGAACCAGAAATAGATGATCTAGTGAAATTAGCTGATAGAAAATTTTATTTCCGGCCATCATTTATAATCAAAAAACTTCTGGATATAAAAAGTTTAGATCACTTAATGAGCCAAGCCAAGATGGGTATGGCGCTAATATTTAAAACTAAGTAATGATAATTAAAAATATTAAGAAAAATTGGTATCATTTTATCGGTTTACTTATTTTTTCCTACATTATATTTTATAAAATTGATTTTTTGAAGATAAAAAAAATAATTTTAAGCGCTAATTATAATTTTATTATTCTGGGAATCATTCTTACTTTCATAATGCTTCTAATTCAAGCTTGGCGTTGGAATTACTTAAAAAAAATACAAAATATCAATTATAGTTTTAAAGATTCTTTTTTAATTTACGGTTCCGGCATCTATTTCGGCACCATTACTCCCGGAAGATTGGGTGATTTGATAAAAATTCTTTATCTAAAAGAGAGTGGGCACTCCACTGGCAAATCAGCTGTTAGCGTTATTATTGATCGTTTAGCTGATCTATTATTCCTTTTGACTGTGGGCTATTTGAGCATGTTTTTTTTCGCTAAATTTTTCATTTCAGAGATTATTATTATTACTATTATTATTTCTCTGATTATTTTAGCTATTTTCGTTTTAAAAATAAATCTATTAAAAAATTTGATTAACAAACTATTTTTACTTTTGGTGCCTGAAAAATACAAAAAATTATTGGTTTTAAATCTTAATGATTTAATAACTGATTTTAAAATATATCGCCTTAAAAACTATATAGTTTTACTTACATTAACCGCCATGGCTTGGATGCTGTATTACCTACAAGTATTTTTCTTAGCCAAAAGCATTAATCTGGGTGATGTCACTTTTACCTATCTCGCCATGTCTGTCACTATAGCGGCTATCATCACCCTGTTACCAATTTCTATTTACGGATTAGGCACTCGCGATGCTACTTTATTATTCTTGCTTTCTCTAATAAGCATTAATCCTGAAAAAACTATAACTTTTTCTATGTTAATTTTATTTGTTTCCTTGCTTTATGGTTTAATTGGCTTAATATGTTGGTGGAAAAAACCTCTTAACCATAATCTTAAAACTAATCTCACAATTTAAAAAATCACCTGATAAACAGGTGATTTTTAGATTAAAATAATTTATAATTATTTAATCAAATTAAGCAACCAGCCTTTATTATAACTTAGCGGTGCCTGTATATCACTTTTTTCAGGCCAATTAGAAATATTAATAACCTTACTGTTTTTAATAATTAAATCTGACAAATCAGAACTATAACCAATAATATACTTGACATTAAAAGTATCAAAAGCCTTTTGTAACTCCCCTTTTTCTATGAGTTTGTAAATAGTATTTGGCTGAAAAAATACTACTGATTTATTAGTTAAGTAATTAAGTGATGGATGCATGCCTCTCTCACTAACAGCTATAACATCATTATCATTAATTATTGGAGAAGAAATATTTACCTGGTTAGCTAAATATCTTATCTCCGTATATTTAGTACTGTCATAAGCATTCCCAAAGTAAACATGATTAGCTAAAATTAAACTATAAAAAACTAAAATAACAATAAAACCATAAAGAAATTTAAGATGCTTGGTAATCTGGTAATAATTTTTAAGAAGTGGATATAAACTTATTAATCCTAAAGAAACCAAACTGGCAATAATCCAACTAAAATCCATCAAATGGCTTCTACGCCCTAAAACTACATAACTCAAAAGAAATGGTATAACTATCATTAAACTAATAAATAGAAAATAAATTTCTCTGTTTTTGTGTTTTAACTGGTAAAGACCAAGAAGCATTAGTATAAAAATAAAGGGACCGCCAATATCTTCTAATGATAAGAATTTACTAATCTGTCGAGAAAAATTAGCCGTGCCAACTAGAAACCTCTCAATAATATTAACAGACCTAATACCCATATTAGCCCCGGATTTTAACATGTCAATCCTGTAAAACCAACCTGAGTTATTATTGTTTATGGTTTCCTGCAGAGAATTTAAAATACTTTTATTATTAAAATAGTAAGTATAAGGATCTGGATACAAGTGACCATAATATTGCAAATCAGAGTGTTGTTTTTTATTATCATCACTACTGGAAACAAATAGCTTAAGATATTCATTATCTCCTTTTAAGAAATTAGGCAGCCAAAAAATAGCTAATACTAAAACTAACGGAATAAAAATTAGTAAGATATCTTTTCTCTTCTTGTTAAACCAAAGCCATAAAAATATAACTGGGAAAGATAAGAACATAGCTTCTCTGGATAACCCAGACAAAGCTAAAAATAATCCTGATGAAATTAAAAATGGCCACCTATATTTATAACTCCTAAAACAAAAAAATAAAACTGTAAAAATAGAAAAAAACAAAATAGCAAATTCATAAGTACCGACAAAATAAACTGTCTGCCAGTTAATAGGCAGTAGAACATAAACGAAGGAGAAAATAATTGATTCTTTAAAACCAAAGAGGTAAAAAATTGTAATGTTAAAAAATACCAAAGCCAAGGCATGAATAATAATAACTATTAAAATTATTTTACTCCAATCCATTGGTCCTAATACCCTAAACAAAGTTGAGTAGCTAAAAATAGTTAATTTATTGCCCAGTAGCGTTTCTACCACATCAGATTTTATCAAACTAGGAGCCACTACTACATTCAAATCACTTTCAGAACCAAAAATTTGATGACTGGCATAATTTCTAGCAGCAGTAATATTGCCTTCAGAATCTATTTGAGCCGCTGGATAGCCCTTAAATAAAACCGGCGAGTACCAGAAAAAGACCGCAAAAGAAAAAATAAAAAATAACCACAGTATGAAATTTATTTTTGGCAATTTTATTGACATAATCTTTATAAATAAATATCTTAATTTAATGATACCTTATTAGATGATAAATCAAGAGATACTTCAATAGGTTTAGTTAAATCTGGATTTGATATATTAAAGTAATGATTATCTAATTCTTCCCACTGAAAATAACGTGATTGTGGCACATAACGGGCCGCGAATTGTCCGGCAATTCTAATGGAAACAGCTTTTTCTTGTGACTTAATAGTATTTATTATTTTAATGGTTTGATTATCAAAAATAAACTGGCGCTTAAAAGATAAATCCGATTTGGATGATTTAGTCATGAGTAGATTTCTAATTGCTCCTTTAATAAAATCAGCCACTCTAGCATTCCAACCCGTTAAGATCATAAAGATAGTAAAAAAACTATAAGTAATGGGATTGAAATATTTATAAGGGATCTGATGAAAATTACCAGAAACTATTGAATTATTACCTTGATGATCAATTTGATATTCTTCTCCTATCCACTGAGTGGTCATCACCTTTTTATCTGACATACTGATTACCAAACCATCATCGGAAAAAACCAATTTCTTTAATTCTTTATCAAATACCTTTAAAACTCCGCCCTTGGCTAAATTTAATAAGATATAATGACGATTACTGTTTTTAACCATCATTTTAGCCTGAGGAAAAAACAGCTCAAAATCATCTGGTTTCTGGCATGGTAAAAGAGGCATATCTTCTGCTTCATAAGCATCAACATAGGCTTCTAAAAATTCACCGGTGCGATACAGAAAATAACGATCATCTTGAATTGTGGGCGGGACAATCTTGCCTTCCAATAAAGCCTGGCGTCCGAATTCAGCCATGGCCCCGGCTAATTTATTATTCTTGGCTTGTAATTCATAACCGTGGGCATAAAAATGCAAAGTTTGCCTAGAACCTAATGTGCCACCAAATGAACCATTGGGATAAAAGAAAAAACTGGAAAAATCAACCGCTTTATTAATAACCTGTTCAATTCTATCTTTCCATTTTTCATTACCAGTCATATATCTTTGCATCTTAGAAAGAAAACTGACAATTGCCGACAGATACCCCGGATCTACACCATCATATTCCAAACACCAACCCTCATCATAACAATAACTTAAAAAGACATCCATTCTCTTATCAAATTCTTTAATAAGTTTTTGAGCAAAAAGAGGATCTCTGTCTTTTAGATGGTAATAACTCTGATAAATTGGCAAGAGAGCCATGGCATGATGGTTAGCCAAAACTCCTGATTCTTCACGAGTAACCAAAAACCAAGCCGATCTTTTAATGGTTTCAAAAAATTCATCTTTCAAATCAGCTGGAAAATCTTCACCTAAAACTTCATAGCTTCTTAAAATAGCATAAACTAAAAATCCAGTCGGGCCAGCCCAACCCCTCTCATTGGGATAAAACTCATCATAAGAACCGTCATGATGCTGTATTTTCATCCAATTCCTAATACCAGCAATTGCCCAATCCCTAATCTCTTTATTTTTATAATAAGCCTCTCCTCCTTCTATTTTATAAGCATAAATCATAGCCAAAGAAAGAGTGCCGAATTGGGTGATGGAATCGGCAAAACCCTTAGCTCTGGTATGCCAAAATTCCCTACTAAATGATCCATATGATGGCGAGAAAGGATTGCGATCTTGGCAAGAAAGAAGTCTGGGGATCTCAGCTAAAGCTAAATCTGCATATATTTTTCTCATATGTTAAAAACTGATAAATTAATTAGTTATGTTATTTTATAATTTAAAAAATAAATCGTCAATATAAAAAGAAATGTTAATTACTTGTTTTTAAATATTTTTTTAAGTAGTCTTGGCCACATAGATGGACTATTAACAATGCTGTTTTGGATAGCATTTTCAAAAGTACAAACGCATTTTTTACTATCAATATCTTTAAGAATTGATTGAGCTTGTTTATTTTCCAAAATCTTATTAAGATCATAATTATAATTTCGTAAATTGCCAAAACTATAAGGCAGTATTTCACATGGCTTTACTTCCCCTCTTTCAGAAATAATAATCATTTTTCGGCCAGCAGTGCAGGGATGACTTCTTTTTTCTCCTTTTAAAATTCCATAAATTAAATCTCTGGCTACTAATTTATTAGCAGCCATTACTTTGGACATAGAAAAGCCGGAACTGAAATTCCTGGCATCTTGATTGGTTAATGATACAGCTCTAAGATAATCATCAGCTGACATATTTTTGCTTTCACTGTCTCTAGCATCTCCGCGTGTCCAATTTAAATCAAAAACAGCTTTTGACATCCTAGATCTAACAAAATCCATAACTTCTTTTACTTGACTCACATTAAAAGAAGAGATAGTCATATTAATCATAATTTCAAAATCCTTAACCGTTTCTTTTAAGATAACTAAATTATCATAATTAGCAATTACTTTTTCAAATAATCCAGGCACACCCCTGATCTCATCATGAACTGGCCCTAATCCATCCAAAGATAAGCACATTTTTAAGTAAAGATTGTCGGTTGTTCTAAGTATTTCTTCAACTACTTCCTTGGTTTTATCAACTAAAGTAGAATTAGTAGGAATGCTTAAAAACTGCAAATTATTATTACGATCAAAAATTCTAGCGATTTGCGGCAAATCAGATCTTAATGTTGGCTCACCACCAGTTAAAGTTAAATACTGTAAAAATCCCATGGAATGAGAAATTTTTTCAATTTCATCCAAACTCAACTCTTGATCCTGCCTAGCTTGATCTATATCCTGCCAATAAAAACACATTTTACATTTGGCATTGCATCTAGCAGTAACATATAAAATAGCATAAGTGGGTTTGGGTAAAAATAAACCCTTAAATCCAACGAGATACTTATTCTTGGATAATTTCTTAAAATCAAAAGCCATAGCCAGAATAGACAGGCCAGCTCCCAAAGCAGTTAAAAAGCAAATATAAATATCTAATATGGTAAATGGTAAAATGAAGGATATTTTTCTATCTTTAATTAAAAATAAATAAAAACCGCAACTATAATAAATATATAAGATTAATAATGCCCCCAGAAGCCAAAATAAGACTGGCCAAATAATGCCCAAAAATAAAACTGGTGCTAAAGAAGCAGCGATTAGAGTTTTAATGCCTCTTTCTTGTGAGGAATATATGGGATCAAATTTTTTCCTTTTTAAGAATGCTGAACAGAAGGTCTGAT
>CAYIBK010000034.1:1243-7277 GCA_964361645.1 uncultured Gammaproteobacteria bacterium | reverse complement strand
GTAAATTGATCAAGATCACTGGATACTATATCAACTCAAAAGAGAAGCACGAAGAGTCACCACAATTGCTTCATCCATATGGGGCGCTTCGTAGGTTGGCAGTTTATGAACTAGGTTATGGTGGCAGAGTAACCAGTGTTCGCATTACTGGCGATCAGACCATAATTACGATTTCCACCAATTTTTTAAACTGCGTTGAGACCAACATCTTTTCTGGTAGTCAACACGAAATGAGCATTTTGATGGGATTCCTTGGTTGCTATATCGCTGTGGCCAAGGATCGTAAAATTGATGTGATGTCGCAATTTGTTTTGAATGCTATTGGTGGTAGTAATGTATTAATTACGGCTAATCTTAGTTCAATATTGATTGGCCAAAGCGAAGTCTTTTCTGCCCTAGTTCTCTGGGCGGGACTGGAAACCGAAGAGCAGGTGAGTTTGGCTCGAGACCTTGTTTCTCACAACACTAGAAGTGAGCACTCCGGCCTAAACGAGTTCATTGAAGCAATTGAATTCATTAATGAATTAGGAATTTCTTTTGAAGAATATTGCCAACAAGTTGGCAGGGTTGAAGATAAAAGTTTCGTAATAGTTTAATCAAAACATTTAGCGGTTTGCCCTCTGGTAAGCCGTTTTTTTATTTAACCCACGAAATACTATAATGTATTTGTCATTGCGAGGCACGAAGCAACCCCGTGTTTATCTCAAATACGATTGCTTAGTGCCTCGCAATGACGGGTCATAAAACATAGAATTGCTTCCCTCACCTCAAGCTGGTCAAATTCATTTATATAATTCTGGATCCCTGATCGGGTCGGGGATGACAGAAATAAAACTTTTATCAAGAAGATAGCAGACAAGCGAAGCTTGAATTGTAAAATACTATGCCCATAAGGGCGTAGTATTTTACTGTCATTGACAAAAAATAACTTATATACTAGAGTATATATTACCAATTATGTTCTTTAACACTAAAATCAAAACAAGAAGGAGCTTTTATGAAGACTAAAGTAACAGTATTTATTCAGATTATTATAATGTGGATTGTGGTGGCTGGTGCCTGGTTTACTTATGATAAGTATTTTCTAACCAAAAATCCCGATGGCAGTTATAACTTTATAAATGATGGCAATTCTACCGCTTTTTTAATGGGAGTAATTATACTCACAGTTATAGCTTCGTTTTGTGTTGGCTATGTAATTATTCGCTTCTTTCAGAAATGGTTGAATAAGCAGGCCTCATCCAAAATTATGAGTAAATTAGCTTCTGATTTAAGTCGCTTGTATTTAGATGATGATTTTATTAGTCATTGTCATCAGTTTGGCATCACCATGAATTATGACTCCATTAGTATTGGGCCAGAAATATTAACTAAATGCTCTTTGGCTAAGTTAGCTAAGTTAATAGTTTATATTTTTCATAAGAATATCTCATCCAGTTTTGATTTTGATAAAATTTTTTACAGTTTAGCTGATTTAATCATTGAATCTTGGTCGGAGGAAGTGGTGCAGGAATTTGTGCAATATGTTTATAATGAAAGCATAGTTCTAGGCGAACAATTGAAATACGCCATTGATCGTCAGAAAGTAAATAAAGAAGTGGCTGAATTTAATGAAAGCATTGAAAGTCGCTTGGCAGCCATAGAAAAAACACATCAGGAAAAAAATCTGGCTACGATTATAGAAATTGATAGTCAGTTTGAATACCATGGTTATTTGGCAAACGGCGGATCCGCTCTTGGTAATTGGTTGAGGGAAAAATTTCCCTTTGGCAATTTATGGAAACCGTCTATTGTAAAATAAAAAACAAAAAGGTGCCCTAAGGCGCCTTTTATTTTTGATTGATATTTATTTTACATCCACTTTTTACTTTTGAAAAAAGATAACATCCCCAGCATCAATAAAAACATAATGCCAATAACCAGCCAGAAGCCGTAGGGGCTGTCTATAAAAGGCATAGCGTGGACAGTATTCATGCCGAAGATTGAAGCCAGCAAAGTGAGCGGGATAAGTACCACCGAGAAAATAGTCAAAATTCTCATAATATCGCTTAGTTTAAACGAGACCAGAGTGGCGTTGGTATTCTCCAGAGCTTCAATCATATCTTTTTGGCCTTCCATAATACCCCAAATGTCTTTGGTATGTTCTATAATATGTTCATAATAAATTGATTGTTTTTGCGTTGGGAAAAATTTAATATTTTCTTTAACTATTTTTTGCATGACATTTTTATGGGCCTCCATTATCTTTCTAATGTTCAATATATTCCTTTTGATATAAAGAATTTCATTGACCATTTGTCTTTCTTTGTCGGCAAATATATTTCTTTCTATATTTTGTATATCAACGCTAATATGATCCAAGATGGGATAGGTATAATATTGCAAGCGGATAATTATTTCATAAAGCAAAGCCGCATTATCAATGCCCAAATATTGCTCACTGACAAATTTATTTTTTTTGCATTCATTAAAGAAAGTGACAATTGGTTCTAAATTGTTTTTGTGCACAGTGATAATTTCATGTTTGGTGACAAAAAAATCAATTTCTTCGGCTACAATCTCCCTTTTATTTTTGTCATAATAAGGGAATTGCAATATCAAGAAGAAATAATTATTCCTCTGATGGAATTTTGGCCTTTGAGCGTACTGCTGGGCATAGGAATCATTTAAATCCAATTCCTTGAATTTGTATTTACTCTTTAAATATCCTATTTCCTTTTCCTTAGCATTGATAATATTTATCCAGCTTAGGTTGCCTTTGGCGGATTTAATGGCTGTAATGTTGTTGGGCATAATAAAAATTATTTTATAATTTTTAAATTAAAAACGCAAAACTCAAAACGCAAAACTAAAGTTTAAAAATTAAAACTTTTTTAAAAATCAGTTTTTGATTTTAAGTTGTAATTTTTAATTTTGATATTTGGATTTTGATTTTTTATCTCATTAACTTTATTTTATCATATTTTGACCTTGCTAAGTTTAGCATCTCAAAATCCCTACTTTCTATTATAGCACATAAATATATTTTTATGCTATAATATAATCAAATTAAGACGATATAAGTTTAATTACCCATGCTTTTCACTTATGCCCATAAGCCAAATAAGTAAGATTAACCAAATTGAAAGCCAGCCTCAGGAAAAGATAGTAGAATCCCATCCTGAGAAAAGTTCTGTTTTATCTCCGGAGGTGCCAAAAACTGAATTTGGTCAAGATCATTTTACTAAAACATCAAAATCGGCCATCGAATTACCATCACCATCAGTAAAATCATCAACTGGCAGTGGTCTTATTGTGGATCAGAAATTCAAGAAAATAGAAGGAATTTTAGAAGAAGATTTGGGCGAAGTATATTTCAATTTAAGCCCAGAGAAAAAAGAGGAATTCAAAACCAAAGGCGAAGAAACCACCATTAAAATAATCAATTTATTGTCTAAACCAAAAGTAAAAATAAAGAAAATAATCTCGCTTATTAGGGCTTGGCTGAAGATTATTCCAGGCATAAATGTCTTTTTTTTGGAACAAGAAGTTAAAATAAAAGCTGATAAAATAATAGACGAAGCTTCTAAAAAGAATTAATTATGGATTTTGGCTTACAACCAGATGTATCGGTGGAAATACAAACAGGATTATTAAATCAAATTTTATTTTATTTGGTTATTGTTTTAATTGCGGCTATCGTTATAGCTTTTATTTTAATATTAATCAGAGGAGTTTTTCGTTCATCTAAATTAGTTCCTTATAATTACCGTAAAAAAATATTCATCCTCACTGTCCCACAAAGGCAATCCGAAGATGAGGGCAAAAGAAAAGAAATAAAAGAACTATTATCTGGTATTGATAATTTTTATGCCAATTTGGGCGGTATGAGGGCTCAGAATGGTTTTAAACCATGGCTTTATGGCCGTCATGACAGTTGGTCATTTGAAATCGTGGTTGGTTTGGATGGTTTAATTACTTTTTATATCGCCATCCCGCTTTATTTAGTTGATCATGTCAACCAGCAACTTTTATCACAATATCCTCATTTGCAGATAGAAGAAGTAGACGATTATAATATTTTTGGTCCTATGGGCGTGGCTAGCGCCGGTTATTTGAAATTAACCAAAGATAAAATGTTGCCGATTTTGACTTACAAACATATGGACATTGATCCCCTGGTTAATGTTTTAAGCAATCTTTCCAAATTGCCATCCGGCCAAACAGTGGCCATACAATTTATTATGAGATCAGCTAAAGGCAGTTGGAGGAATAGAGGTGTAAAAGTAGCTTCGGAAATGCATGGTGGCAAAAGCTTTAAGCAGGCCGTAACTTCGGTTAGCGGCAGTGGGGCAACGGGTTTACTAGGCAAACCATCGGATTGGTTTTATAGCAGTAAAGGTGATGAAAAAATGCCCCAAGATATCCGCCGATCATCTCCTCTAGAAGAAGAAATGATAAAATTAATTGGTGAAAAAGCTTCTAAAGCCGGCATGGATGTAAATATTAGAATTATTTCTTTTTCTCCCACCGAATTACAATCCAAAGAAATCATCAAACAAGTTTCTAATACTTTTGCTCAATATTCCAGTTACGAGCATGCCAATAGTTTCAAGGCGGTAATTAAGGGATCGGTGGGTAAGATTATAGAGGATTTTATTTATCGCAATTATAATGAAAAAAACGGCTTTGTTTTAAATACCGAAGAAATGACTTCTCTATGGCATCTGCCTCTTTCGGGCACCGAAATTCCCAAAATTAGATGGTTGATGGCTAGAAGATTACCACCGCCGGTTAATTTACCCACAACAGGTTTAATATTGGGTGAAAATATCTATCGTGGTAAAACAACTTTAGTACAATTAAAAGATGGCGATAGAAGACGGCATATGTATATTGTGGGTATGACGGGCACTGGTAAATCTGTTTTTCAAGCCAATTTGGCTATTCAGGACATTAAAAATGGACATGGTATTTGTGTGGTGGATCCTCATGGCTCCCTGATAGAGGATTATATTATGCCTTATATTCCCAAAGAAAGATTGGATGATGTTATTATTTTTGATCCCTCTGATATCCAAAGGCCTTTGGGTTTAAATATGTTAGAAGCTAAAACTCAGCAGGAAATGGATTTTGCGGCTTCGGAAATGATTACGATTTTTTATAAGCTTTTGCCCGATCCAGCTATGGCTGGCCCAATGTTTGAACATTATATGCGCAACGCTCTTTTAGTTTTGATGGCCGATGGTGAAAATCCTGGTACTTTGGTGGAGTTGGCCAGGCTGTTTACCGACAGGGATTTTAGAACAGAAAAATTAAAGCATGTTACTGATATTATGGTTAAGGATTTTTGGGAGAGGGAATACGAGGCTTCACAAAAAGGTAGCACGGGCGCCGATATGCTTTCTTATGTTATTTCCAAAACCGGACGATTTGTAGAAAATGAAATGATGAGAAATATAATCGGTCAGCCAAAATCCGGCATTAATTTCCGTCAAATAATGGATGAAAAGAAAATACTTTTAATCAATTTGTCCAAGGGCAAGGTGGGCGAAACCAATAGTAATTTACTGGGGCTTATTGCCGTGGCCAAATTGCAAATGGCGGCCCTAGCTCGAGCTGATATGAGAGAAGAACAAAGAGAAGATTTTTATTTGTATATTGATGAGTTTCAAAATTTTATTACCGATAGTATTTCGGTTATTCTAGCTGAGGCTAGAAAATACAAGCTTAATTTGATCATTGGCCATCAGTATATTAATCAATTAACCCAAGGCGGAGATACTAGAGTGAAGGATGCCGTTTTTGGCAATGTGGGCAATATTATTTGTTTTAGAATCGGTGTTGATGATGTTGAGATTATGGCCAAACAATTAGCGCCTGATGTCAACGAATATGATTTGTTAAATGTGGAAAAATTCAATGCCTACACTCGTATTTTGGTTGATAATACGGCCACTAGCACTTTTAATATGCATTGTTTTCCCCTGCCCAGTGAGGCTAATCGTGAAATGGTGGAACATCTAAAACAGCTTTCCCAATTAAAATACGGCAA
>CAYIBK010000034.1:0-1143 GCA_964361645.1 uncultured Gammaproteobacteria bacterium | reverse complement strand
TATAAATTATTTTTAGATATTAATATAAATTCATGGATAATAAATATCAACTAGAATTACAACAGGCCTTAGCTGATTTTACCGCTAAAGTCGAGAAAGCAAAAGGGGATTATAATAAAAAAATTGATGATATTTTGCAAAAAATTGATGCCTTAAAAATCGTTCAAGTAAAGAAAAAATTAAATATTTAATTTATGCGCGAAATAAAAACAGCAATAGATCAGGAATTTGATGATGAGGATGATGATTTGGTCGGTGTATCAGAATCAGGAACCAGTGAAGATGTTAGTTCTTTAGAACCAAAAGAACCAACAAAAGCGATAGACGCCAAAAAAGCCGATGAAGAGGCCTTCTTTGTAAATCCCTTAAGAAAACGAGCCGTAGAACTTTTATTAAGACCACGATTATCAGATCAAAAAGTGGCTGAATTATTAGGTGGATATAAACAACAAGCCCAAGAAAAAGCCGCTGAAGTCCCAGATTTAATTAATAATTCAGAAAAATCGGTTAATACAGAATTAGGTGCTTTAGAAGATGGGGCGGGAGTAGAACCGATTAAAACAGAATTAGCCGATGCTAAAAATGAATTTCTAGGAGAAGTCAGCGATGCTCAAGATGAATTTGATAAGGTAGCTAAAGAAGCCGCTGATTATGTGGCGAAAAATAATTTAGAGGAGAAACATGTTCGCCCAGAAGTTTTGGATTTGGATAAATTGGCAGCAGAAGAGGTGAATGAATATATTCCTTCCGTAGTTTTAAATTTAGATCAAGCAGAAGAAAATAAGCCAGCCCCAAAAGAGAGTGAACAAGGAAAAAGTGAAGCCTATAAATTATTTGAAGAATTACATGGCCTCGACGAAATTAATGAACTTGGCGAAGATAAAGAACAGCCGATTGCCAGCCCAGAAATAATGCCAATTGATCCAGAAATGCCTGATTTGGATTTGGGCGGTGCTGATACTAGTGTAGAATTAGAGAGTCCAGCTGATGGCACTAAAGTTGAAATGTCTCTTAGGAGCCAAAAAAATGTTGGTATTTTTAATCGTTTAGGATTAGAGGCCAAGCGAATTTATACGGATTTAACTTTTAGGAGCCAGGGCAAAAGAGAAATAAACCGTGGCCAAAAAATGCTGGAAAAATCAG
>CAYIBK010000033.1:0-9465 GCA_964361645.1 uncultured Gammaproteobacteria bacterium | reverse complement strand
GATCAAATCCAGCCACCTATACCGGTGTCTTCACTTACATCCGCGATCTTTATGCTAATTTGTCAGAAAGTAAAATCAGAGGCTTAAAACAGGGGCACTTTAGTTTCAATGTTAAGGGCGGTGGTAGGTGCGAAACTTGTTCAGGTGATGGCATGGTAAAAATAGAAATGCAATTCTTGCCCGATGTCTATATTGAGTGCGAAGAATGCCACGGCCACAGATATAATTCTGATGCCCTGGAGATACACTATGAAGGCAAAAATATTGCCGATATTTTGGACATGTCTGTTTCTGAAGCTAGAAAATTT
This sequence comes from uncultured Gammaproteobacteria bacterium, assembly GCA_964361645.1. Lineage (GTDB taxonomy): Bacteria > Patescibacteriota > Patescibacteriia > 2-01-FULL-39-33 > 2-01-FULL-39-33 > 2-01-FULL-39-33. Next base: position 9,157 of record CAYIBK010000033.1, on the reverse strand, counting down.
TTCTCTTCCCATCAGCAAATAATTGATAAGCTGTCGATTTTAGAAGAAGTGGGATTGGGTTATTTAAAACTAGGACAAAGCGCCACCACTCTATCTGGCGGTGAAGCGCAAAGGGTAAAATTAGCCACCGAACTTTCACGCCGACCAACCGGCAAAACTTTGTATATCCTTGATGAGCCCACCACCGGCTTACACTTTGATGATGTCAAAAGACTGCTTCAAGTTTTAAACCAATTAGCCGACAAGGGCAATTCTGTTTTAATCATTGAGCATAATTTAGATGTTATAAAGTGTGCTGATTGGGTAATTGATTTGGGGCCAGAAGGTGGCAGCGGTGGCGGTGAAGTGGTAGCCACCGGCACACCGATAGAAATTAGTCGAGTTAAAAACAGTTATACTGGGCAATATCTTAAAAAACTTATTTAATCATTTACAAACAGTCCGCCGAAAGCGGGCTGTTTTTGACTTATTAAAAACAATATGATAATATTTTTTTACCTAACAAGGAGGGTTTATTATGAGTTTTCGGTACATTTTCCAATTTATAGCTATGCTTATCGGACCAATAGTCACTTTCGCCGGATTTTATGTTATTTTATATGTTTCTACGAGTTTAGCGCTGGACATCTTGGTAATCTTTTTGCTTTACCGGGAACGTGATATGTGGGATCCTTGGGAACCGGCTATAGCCAAGAATTTTTTGATTAATGCCGAGAAGCTTGGTTGGTAATTGTAACCGTCTAATTTAGACGGTTTTTATTTTAAATATTTTTATTTTAATTATTATTTTAAAACCTTTTGACAGTAAAATATTTATTTATAAAATTTATAAATAAACAACTCAAGCATATGAAAAATTTAGATTAAGCGTCATTGCGAGGGACGAAGCAATCCCATGTTTATATTAAATGAGATTGCTTCTCCGCCCTGGGCGGATCGCAATGACAATATACTTGAAACGCTAAATTTTTCATTGTCGCGATTTTTTACTGCCAGCTTTTTTCCCTGCCCGCCATTGCCTACGGCTTCAGGCGTTGGCAGGCGGGTAAAAAAAGGTGGCGAAAGGATGTTTAATAATACAAAAGTAATAAGCAGATCTTTTGCGGTCAAAAGATTTTATAAAAATATTTGTCGACAGTTGAAAAATTTAGCACTACAAATATATTGTCATTGCGAGCGAAACAAAGTGAAGCGAAGCAATCTCATGTTTATATAAAAAAGTGGCAAAAATAAAATAAAAAGAGCTCCGACTATAACTTCAGTCGAAGCCCACTTGTTTGATATTGCTCCAGCGCTTAGCTGGATTCCACCGGCACGGTTTGGCCGCTGCCATACTTGCCATGATCCCAACCGCCACCATTAATATCTCTGCCGGAATGAACATGAATTTCCCCGCCCAGATAATGAACATCGCCACGGGGCGTTTTACCTCTATTAATCAGCCCCCAAATTGGTTCACCCTCGGGCACATCGGCTATAATCTTCACACTATTATTCTGCCGACCAAAGTTAATTTCAATTAACTCGTTATTTTCGGCTTTGTATTTAACAGAGTAATGCTTGGATTCATGCTCCATTACTTGTTCTAATTCCAGCCTCTCTGGCTCCATATAAATTGAGGGGCGATCTTGGGTGTCAGAATAAACAACAACGACAAAAATAATAATAAATGCCAAAATAGAAAGACAACCACAACCGTAGTTACCATAAGCGATATCTTTATCTGTCATCTTTTTTCTCCCCTTGATTATAATGGGTTACAAATAAATAAGGCAAAGAACTACAATGATAACAAATAAAACAGCATAAACCAAATCGGCACTTTTACCCGGTTCATACTTATCTGGCATTGTTTTCCTCCTTGTTTTTGATGGTAATTTTTATTTTAAAATTTTTGTAATGTTCAACTTGCCATTGTATCATATCTACGCAAATTTATCAAACGCGCCATAATGGGCTAGTAGCTTGACTTACAATCAAATTGACAAAACCAAGCTAATTTTATAAGCTTAATTATTAAAACTCGCACCTTATAAATTCCAAAAACAAGGAGAAAACCATGTTCGACTTCAAAAAATGGTTTACTAGAAAACCTAAAGCAGATTCAGAACCGGCCAATATTCATCCCAAACATAAAGCGATTGATAAAAAGCCGACTTCTCCAGCCATTAAAGTTAAACCCGAATCTACTGAAGTTAAGCCCAAAGATACTGGCTTAAGCCCCAAAGAAATCAATGATTTACGACAAGCAGAATTTGAGCGCTTGGGTATTCCTTATAGTAAAGTTTTGGTGGTCGAAGCCCAAGGTGTTAAAGGCATTGATCCCCGTAAAATAGCCGCCGAAACAGAATCTATTAATGCTAAATTAATTACTTTTGGCTTTACCATCAAAATCAGCCACTTGGAATGCTTTGAGTGCCAGCTTCTTTATCTGGATTATCAAAAATTCAGGGAAGATAGCCGAAGAACCAGAGGAGTTATTCTGCCCGAGCACAGTTTGGTTAATATTATTGTTTTGCACGAAGCGGAAAAATTAATTAAAAGAAAATATAATTTGAAAGAAGGCCCCACTACTGGCGAAGGAGCCAAAAAATTTCAAGCGGAAGTTAAGGCTTTATGCGAATTGTTTTGGAATAAATCAATGGAATATCAGCTAAGACAGCAGGCTCAAAGACGCCTTAGAAGAGAAAGGAACCTGCCCAGCCATGAACCCCTTCTAGAGGCTGATGTTGTGGCCATGATGACAAAAATCAAAGCTGAAAGAGCCGCGATAATCAAAAAATAAAATAACGCCACCCTTAGGGTTGCGTTATTTCTTTTTATATATCAATTTTTATTCTTCCTCAGCTCGTTTTTTATGAACACTATCCCAAACCGATTTTTTTATAGTGGCAATTAATTTTTGGTTTTCCCTCAAATATCTTTTGGCAGTTTCCCGGCCCACGCCTAATTTTTCTTCGCCAAAAGAATAAGAATTGCCATTTTTGGCTACTACGCCGTAAGCTACTCCCATATCCAAAGTATCACCAGAAATAGAAATACCTTCGTTATACATAATATCAAATTCACAGGTTTGGAAAGGAGCCGCCACTTTGTTTTTAACAATTTTTACTTTAACGCGATTGCCAATATTTCTCTCGCCTTGTTTTATTTGAGCACTGCGCCTAACTTCGATTCTAATCGAAGAATAAAACTTTAGGGCCGTGCCACCTGTGGTAGTTTCTGGATTGCCAAAAAAAACGCCAATTTTTATTCTGGTTTGGTTGATAAAAATCAAAACCGTATTACTTTTAGAAATGGCAGCCGTTAATTTTCTTAGCGCTTGGCTCATTAATCTAGCTTGCAGGCCCATATGAGAATCTCCCATATCGCCCTCTATTTCTGCTTTGGGCACTAAAGCCGCTACGCTATCTACCACAATAACATCCACTGCATTGGATCTCACCAGTGTTTCCACAATTTCCAAAGCTTGCTCACCAGTATCGGGCTGGGAAATAAATAAATCATCCACATTGATGCCTATTTTTTTAGCATAATCAGGGTCCAGCGCATGTTCTGCATCCACAAAAGCCGCTACCCCGCCAATTTTTTGTGTTTCAGCTACCACATGCTGGGCCAAAGTTGTCTTGCCCGATGCCTCTGGGCCAAATATTTCCACAATCCTACCTTTGGGAACGCCTCCCACTCCTAACGCTATATCAAGCGATAAGCAACCTGTGGAAATAGTATCTACCTGCATAGTTCTAGCCTCGCCGAATTTCATAATAGAACCATCACCAAATCTCTCTCTTATTTGATCAATGGCCACACCCACGGCTTTGTTTTTCTCACTAATTTCTCCACTATCTGTTTTCTCTTTTTTAGACATAATTTATGTTAATTTAGTCTTTAATTATTAATCTCATCTTTAAATAGTAATCTTATCTCTTTTTCTATTGTCCGGCTATATCTTTTCTTCGCACTTATTTTAATCAAATTAAGACCTTTTTGCAAATCAATGACAGTTTCGAAATGGCCACGGCTATCTACAAATATTTCCTTGTTATTGATAATTAATTCCACCTCCGACTCGGATCGGCCAGTAAGTTTAATCTGCCGACTCTCAACTATCATACCATCGGAGGGATAACTAATAGCTAATAGAGGCGGAGCAAATATTTGTTCAACTTTAACAACCAAAAAAAATAAAATAGCTGCAATTATCACTACAATCGCCATTTTTCTGATTAAGTTTGGCCAGGAAGTAAAATATTTATGCTCTACTTTTTTATATTTGTGGATACTAGAAAAATTTTGGCTATTTTTTAATATTCGCCATAAATTAGCAAAATCCAATTTTAAATACCGGCTATAATTTTTTAATACCACTTTAAGATATTTCTCATTGGGCAAATCCTTAAAATTATTATGTTCTAAGGCATCCAAATATCTAAAAGGAGTATTAAGATCTTTGGCCGCCTCTTCCAAATTAATATAACGGCTATTTCTAGCTTCAGAAAGTATTTCGCCTAAATTTTTGGTGACTATTTTTCTAACCATATAAATAATAAATTAAGAAAGTAAGAAAATAAAAAATTAAGATAATATGAAGTCGAAATACTTTCTTATTTTTTTATTTTCTTACTTTCTTCTTTATGTCCATTCGTCTTCAGAAAAAATCTTTTTCTTTTTGGTGTCTGATTTTTCATTATTTTCTGTCTTGGGATCATCATCATCTGTTTCCTCCTTTATTTCTTCTAGCTTATCATCTTGATTATCATTATCTTCGTTTTTATCATCTGCAATTATTTCTTCCAGCTCATCTTCACTCTCAACTCCGCTGATTTCTGCTATTAATTCTTCTGCCTGATCTTTATCTTCGATTTCTTCTATTTCTTCATTATCTTCATCAATCTCTTCTTCGTCATCATAAACTTCATCAGTCTGATTACCAGTAATCGGCCTTAGTTCTCCGGTTAGATTGTGTTCGCGCGATGAGAACTTTAGGGGATCAACACCACCTAATTTTTCTAGATACACTTCCCTGGGTTTAGCGCCGTCAGCTGGGCCGATTATACCTTGTTCTTCCAAAAGATCAAGTATCCTAGCCGCTCTAGCATAACCTATTTTTAATCTTCTTTGCAAAAGCGAGGCCGAAGCTTTGCCAGCTTCGCGAATAATTTCTTTAGTTTCTCCCAGGAGTGCATCACCGCTATCATCATAAAACCCACCATCTCCGCTAGTATAGCCAGATTGTCTTTCTATTACTTCCTCAACATAATCAGCCGTGCCCTGTTGTTTGATATAATTAATTATATTATTAGTTTCGCGATCAGAAATAAAGACGCCTTGGATTCTTTTGGGCTTGCTGGTTTCTGGACCAATATAAAGCATGTCGCCACGGCCAACTAATTTTTCGGCTCCCGAGGTATCTAAAATAGTCCTGGAATCAATTAAAGAAGCCACGGAAAAAGAGATACGAGCCGGGATATTGGCTTTAATTAATCCGGTAATCACTTCCACTGAAGGCCTTTGGGTAGCTAAAACCAAATGAATACCCACTGCCCGAGCCATTTGAGCCAACCTCACAATACCTGCCTCCACATCGTTTGGAGCAGTAGACATTAAATCGGCCAACTCATCAATTATAAAGACTATGTAAGGCAGCTTATCGGAAGTGCTTTTGTTATAGATAGCAATATTTCTTTTGCCCGCCCTAGCTAAAATCTCAAACCTTCTTTCCATTTCTACTGTTGTCCATTTAAGAGCATTGATGGTTTTTTTCACATCAGTTATAACCGGCGTTAAAAGATAGGGAATGCCATTGTAAATCGGGAGTTCAACACGCTTGGGATCAACTAAAATAAATTTCAATTCATCGGGACTGTTCTGATAAAGCAAACTAGTAATAATAGAATTAACACAAACCGATTTGCCACTGCCAGTAGCACCGGCAATCATTAAGTGTGGCATCTTGTCTAACTGGACAAAATAAGGCTTGCCACTAACATCCTTGCCCAAGACCAGCATCAAGTTGCTTTCTCGATTTTTAAATTGTGGATTGGCCAAGATCTCATTCATAGTAACTTTAGCCGCCATCTGATTAGGAATTTCCACGCCCACCAATGATTTGCCAGGGATAGGAGCCTCGATTCTAATAGGATGAGCCGCCAAAGACAAAGCTAGATCGCTATTTAAATTAGTGATTCTAGATAATTTAACCCCGTCGGCCGGCCGAAAAGTATATTGAGTTACGGTGGGGCCGATATTGACATCACCCATATCAACTTCGATGCCAAAATTAGACAGAGTTTTTTTAATAATCTGCTGATTGGATTTAATATCGCCACTGGTTGGTTTGCCGGATTTGCTCACCAATAACTCTAGTGGTAGTTCTATTTTTTTGCCGAATTTTTTGGGTTCAATTATTTTAGCTGTTTCCTCATCGCCGTCATCAGATAAACTGACAGCTTTCTTGGCAAATTGCGGTTCTAAGTAATCACCATCATCCTCTTTATTTTCATCTTGAATTTCTTCTTCATCTTCAATTGATTCCTCTTCTTCTTCAACTTCTTCTTCATAATCGTCTGATTCGGTCTTGGAGCGATTAATCATAGAAGTGATTTTGCCATAAATAAACTTAAACAATTTTATCGGCCACATCAATCCGTAAAGCGATGTTTCAAAAGTTAGAAGCAAACCAATTAAAAAAACAGCAAAGCAAACCACTAATGCCCCCCAAAAACCCATAAATTTTAGAGTAGGTAAAGACAGAATCACCCCAATATAACCACCACCCAAACCAGATGAAGCCGCTAAAATAGAATCTTTCATGTCAAACTGCAGATGCCACAGGGCTGTTAACCCTAAGACTAAAAAAATCGTGCCTATATAATTCACCACTTTTATCTGATAACTATCGGATCGGAGCATGAAATAACCAAAAAGCAGAGCTATAATCGGAAAAAGCCATTTTAAGGCGCCCAGCATCCAAGCCAGAATTTTAACCACTACTTGGCCGAAACTGCCAGATAAATCAAAAAGTCCTAAGAAACTTAGAACTGCCAAAACAAACAAAAAAATAATTATAATGCCTTTCTTGGTCTCATTGGATACACTCCAATCCATGCCAAAACCGCCCCCCACTCGACGGGCATCAAAATAATTCCTATTTCTGGCTGGTTTTTTGCGGAGTAATTTTAGAACAGCGTTTTTCCTGCGACGATAAGCCATAAACAAAAAGTGTACCAATTATTCACTTAGTAATTGTAATATAAAAATCACTTTTCATAAAGGGCTAATAATAGATATCTAAGCCCACTAAAACCACAATTAAAACTGCCACTATTATACCTAGGGCTAATAACTTATTGGTAATTGTCTTTAGTCTTTCTAATATATTATTTTGTGTATTTTCCATGGGATTGCTTCACTGTATTCGCAATGACTATTTTTGTCATTGCGAGCGAAACGAAGTGGAGCGAAGCAATCTCGTGTATTTTCCATTGGATTGCGGAGCTTGTCCCGAGTTTACGAGGGATCTCCTCGCAATGACGATGGCAAACTTCATAGAAAGGAAAAGAGAATTAGAATTGAAATCAACTGATGAGAGTGAAGTGGAAGTGCCTAGGTTAGCCGAGAAGATGCCATTGGCAATTGAAACTGCACCAGCAGTGGAAGTGGAAGTCCAATTCTCTTGCCATAAGAGAGAACCAGCGCTGGCATCATCATAGAGTTGGAATTGGAAGTTGTAGTTACCAGTGGAAACGGAAACGCCAGAAGAGTTGGCCAGTTTACCTTGATAGGTTATTTGTTGATTGATGCCTAGGGCGGCTTGGGTAGAATCTACTTTAGAGAAATCGAAGACTACCCAAGTCGCTATGATAATTGGCACGACAAGCAAAATTAAAGCCATGATCATTTTCTTCATGATCTTCTTTGGTTCTTTAAGTTTTCCTAATCTAGGAAATGGCATATTTATTTATTTTTTCTTCAAACATATTTATTATTCTATGAGATTGCTTCTCCGCCCTGGGCGGATCGCAATGACGGTGTGGTTTGTCATTGCACGAGAACTAACTGTCATTGCGAGGGAGCGAAGCGGGTCCTCGCGAAGGCGGGGAAGCAATCTCGTGTAGTTTCCGTGGGATTGCTTCGCTTCGCTCGCAATGACGGTGTTATACTTATCATTTTAATTATTTCTACTTACTAGAGTTATTTCCTCTTTTAATTGCCCTGTTCCGGCTTGGGATTTTCTGGTTAGCTCAACATCTTTTAAGCTGTAAACAACCCAAGCCGTAACAAATATTGTTGGCACGACAAGCATTAATAAGCCCAGCACTATCTTTTTGAAGATACTGTGTTTGGACCGTGGATTGAATTTTTCTATGGTTAGAAAATTCATAAATAATTTTATAATTTCCTTGTCATTGCGAGCTTGCGAAGCAATCTTATTTTTATTGTAAGAGAGATGAATTTGGGATTGCTTCATTCTTCGCAATGACAGTGAAAGTAAAAATAAAAACTTGATTATATTCTTCTGCGCTTCGAACTTGTCATGTTGTGGCGCAAAAATTTAATCAAGTCATTTTCAAATACCCGATAAGTCTTATAACCAATTCTAGCGGCAGGAAGTTGACCAGCATTAACCCAACGATAAACCGTTTTTAGGCTAACCTTCATCAACTTTGCCACTTCCTCGATTGTGAGAATCCTCTCGGGCATTTTTATTTTTTATCTAAATTAAGATAAACCCCGCACCATATCTTTAGGGAGTATAGAATTTGCCTATCACCCTCTAGACATCAAATTGCATTCATTTATGGCTTTAAAACCTCAAATTTATGTTTTGGTGCGGGGTAAATAACCAAAATTTATGGTTTAATATTTATTTGGTTATTCCACCTAATTCTTAGGTTATTATAATTAATAATGTACCGAATTGTCAATTATAAGTTATCAACAGATACTTATTTAACTTATTTGTAATTTATTATTACTAATTATTCTTAATTGTTCTCAATTGACAAAATATTTTAAGCATAAAAAAACTCCGTTCTATTAAAACGGAGTCTTTAAAATGCCTTATTTTAGCTAAAAAATCATTATAAATACCTCTTTGTTATTGCGAGGGAGTAAAGCGGACGAAGCAATCTCGTATATTTTCCATGGGATTGCT
>CAYIBK010000032.1:0-10734 GCA_964361645.1 uncultured Gammaproteobacteria bacterium | reverse complement strand
AATGAAGCGCGAAGCCTACGAAAGACAAAAAGGTAAATGCGTTTGGTGTAAAAAAGTTTTTGAATTCGAAGAAATGGAAGCCGATCATACAACCCCTTGGCATGAGGGCGGAAAAACGACTGCAGTGAATTGCCAGATGTTGTGCAAAGACGATAATCGAAAAAAATCAGGAAAATAAATTTAATATAACATCATGAAACTAAAAAACCAAGGAGGAATATTTAAGGGTGGTGAAAAATTATTAAAAAACAAAAAATGGCCAACTATGGTCTTGTGGAATAGCCAAAGGGATAAAAGAATTTTGAAGTTTATTGGTTTGGTAGTTTTGATTTTTATTATCGTATTTGGTGTCTTGGCTTTATCAGATGATTCTGATTTTTCAGATGATTCTCTAAGTCAAAATACTGAAGAAGAGAGTGATTGTAATGTAGTTGGCATTGAAATACGCGGAGATTTAGTAACATATATATCTGCAAGTGATTATGATGCCGATGGTAATATCTTAACTGATCAAACAGCTTCAGAAACTGTAGTTGCAACCATTGAAAATGCAGAAAAAGATGAAACAATAAAAGCTATTCTCGTGGAAATTGACTCTTATGGCGGGATGCCGGTGGCCGGGGAAGAAATCAGCGTTGCCATAAAAAATGCCAAAAAACCAAATGTCGCCCTAATCAGAGGTGCAGGTGATTCCGCCGCTTATTGGGCAGCCACAGGCGCTAATAGGATATTTGCTTCCAAGAATTCTGATGTAGGTAGTATTGGTGTTACTATGTCATATTTGAGCGCTGAAAATAGCAATAAGGAAACGGGATTTATCTATAACAGCTTGAGTTCCGGTAAATTTAAAGATTCTGGTGACCCCGACAAACAATTAACAGATGAAGAAAAGCAGCTTTTTATGCGGGATGTAAATATAATCCACCAGAACTTTATTCAAGCTGTGTCTCAAAACAGAAATTTGGATCTTAAAAAAGTTGAGGCTTTAGCTGATGGTTCTGCTATGTTGGGTGAGATGGCCCTACAAAATGGTTTAATTGATCAAATTGGCGGGATGCTAGAAGTGAATCAGTATCTAAAAGATAAAATAGGTGCGGATCCGGAAATTTGCTGGTAATTTATCTTAAATGATTTAAAATTAATACAATATGATCTGATTGTTATTGGCGGCGGACCAGCTGGGCTAATGGCAGCCGGCTATGCCGGAGAAAATGGGGCTAAAGTTTTAATATTAGAAAAAAATAAACAATTAGGCGTAAAACTTTTGCTTACTGGTAATGAACGTTGCAATTTAACCAATAACATCAGCGTACGAGATATGGTCAAAGCTTTCGGCCCCCATGGCAAGTTTTTATTTTCTGCCTTATCCAAATTTGAAGCCAGCGACACGATTAATTTTTTTGAGGAACGAGGTGTTAAAATTAAAATTGAAAACAATTATAGGGCCTTTCCTGTCAGCAATAAGGCCAGAGATGTGTTAAATGCGCTTTTAGATTATCTAAAACAGTCCCAGGTGGATATATCCGTCGGATCAGAAGTTAAAAAAATTATTCTGAAAGATAATTCAATTACAAAAATAATTTTAACTAATGGACGGGAGCTTTCGGCTAAAAACTTTATCATCGCTACTGGTGGAAAATCTTATCACCTAACCGGATCAACGGGCGATGGCTACAGCTGGCTATCATCTTTTGGCCATAATATTATTAAGCCACTGCCTGCCATAGTTCCGATTATTGTTAAAAATAAATTTATTAAAGATTTAGAAGGTGTAAGCCTATCCGAAGCTAAATTTATTTTTAAGAAAGATAATAAAATAATAACTAGTCGAATAGGCGAGGCTATTTTTACTGCCAACGGACTTAGCGGGCCGGCGATTTTGGCGGTAAGCGGTTTAATCTCACGATCTCTACCAAATATCAAACTGACTATTGATTTTTTGCCCAATGAGGAATCTGCTGATTTTGATTTGAGATTACAAAAACTTTTTGCTGATAATAATAATCGGCAAATTAAAAATGTTTTTAGTGGATTATTACCGCCAAAATTAATCACTGTTTTATTAAAATTGGCTAATATTTCATCTGAATTAAAAATAAACCAAATTACCAGAAGTGATCGTCAAAATTTAGTGAAATCAATCAAATCCTTGGAATTAGAAGTGGAGAGAGTTGATGGTTTTAATAATGCCATGGTAACAACAAGCGGAGTGGATTTAAAAGAAGTTGATTCCAAGACCATGAAGTCAAAAATTATTTTTAATTTATATTTAGCCGGAGAAATTTTGGATTTAGATGGCCCCACTGGCGGGTTTAATTTGCAAGTTTGTTGGAGCACAGGCAGATTGGCAGGGGGGAGCGCTACCAAAAATCTAATATAATCTAAAATCTATGAACACGTACAATTGGTACTCACAGCTTATTAAACCATTATGGTCACCACCGGCATGGCTTTTTGGACCTGTTTGGATTGTTCTTTATGTTTTAATAATATTGTCATTTGGAAAAGTATTTTATATGGTCTGGCAAAAACAAATTGCCTTGATAATAGTTTTGCCGTTTATTTTAAATATTATCTTTAATCTCTCTTTTACACCCATTCAATTTGGCCTAAAAAACAACCTACTAGCAGCTATTGATATCTTACTTGTTCTTGGCACCTTAATTTGGGCTATGATGGCTATTTACCCCTATGCCCGTTGGATTACCTATATTCAGATACCATATTTAATTTGGGTGGCTTTCGCTACAATTTTACAATTAACTATTACATATTTAAATATATAAATATATATGCGTGTCTGGGATATCCATCCAAAACATTTATGTCGCAAGCACTTGCTGGCTGAACATCGCGAACTTCATGGTCTTTGGAACATTTTAACCAAACACAAAGGAAAGGGCGGTTATTCCAAGCATCCAGAAACATTACGATGGGTTGGTAAAACTAGAGCACTTTATAATAGGCATGAATTTTTGGTTAAAGAATTTACAATTCGCGGTCATCAACATCACACCCCTCTTGATAAAAAAATGACTCGGGGAAATAATAGCCAAAAAGTTTTTCTCAATACCATATCACAACAGAAAAAAATCCTCAAAGAAAAGCCGTGTGACTGTCTTCTGCACAATTAATTATGCAATGAATAAATATATTTAGTTTTTGACATATAAATATAGCTATGTTAACATCAAATCCCAAATAGTACTCTAAAAGAAAAGGAGACAAAGATGAAAGCGAAGCTAGTTTTGCACCATGATGATTTTCCCTGTGAAGCACGTCTAGTAAAAGGTTATTGTACTGAGTGTAAACTCACACCAGCTAAGCAAAGCACTTATTTTTGGTATTACTGCCCAGACTGTGATGTTCCTTTGAAAAAATGAATTGTCCGAAATGCGGCCATACATTCACCAAAACATAAAAACCGATATTAAATCGGTTTTTTATTTTTGATATTTAATTTTAATTAGCCAAAGCTAGCGACCCAGTATTTATTAGATTACTAATAATAGAATTTCTTTGATCTAGAGAATAACAATGTAAAGCCACAATAATCTCACCATTTTTTTCTACAGCTGCATTTCTTTGTGCTTCTACTAAATAGCCGCTTTTGGACGCTCTCGGGCCCATAGCCAGTAAGCTGTAATTCCTATTATTAACAATTACTTTACGAACCAATCCATCGGCTTGAGTAACATCAAAACTATAATTTGTACTACCAGTAGCATCAGCTATTCTTAGATCTGCAAAAGAGACTTTAGCGATTTTAGCAAATTCTTCCGCCGTAGAGACATTATCAGCCGATAACCCGCTCATCTCTACAAATTTAGTTTTTACTAGTCCTAATGATTTAGCTTTATTGTTCATTTTTTGAACGAATTCTTCTCGAGTTAATCCACTGTTATCAGCTAAGATGACAGCTGATTGATTAGAAGAAGCAGAAAGCATAGCCACCCATAAATCTTTTATTTTTATACGATCACCAGCTTTTAAATTTATTTCACTGGTTAGTCCACATGGTTGCAAAGTGCAGGGATAATTTATTTCTTCTTGAGTTATAATTATTTCTTTGTCCCAATCTAATTCAGTATCCAAAAACACCAAAGCGGTCATCACTTTAGAAAGTGAGGCCAGAGGCAAAACACGCTGGCTATTAATATTAGAGGAGGAAAAATTTAAGCCATCATATCTAACATAGGCGATGCCATAAAATGCCGGATCATAAGTTTCTTGAATGGCGTTCATGTCCAGAAGACGCAAAATATTATCAGGAGCAGAAAGACCTATAACTCTGGCTACTTCATAAAAATCGTTAAATTCACCAATGCTATACATTATACCATCAGCTTGGTTTAGAAAATAAACTTTTTCAGGATCATTGGGGGAAATAATTATCTTGCCAGCATACTTAGTTAAAAGAGTTTTGAGAGTAGTGTATCTGGCGTGAGTAGCTAATTGAGAAAATTCGTTAGATGTGGGTTTAATACCAATATTATCAATTAAAAGTTTTAAATCATCATCATTGTGCAGATACCAGCGCTTATGATTGACTGGATTAATATACCACAATTTATTATCACTTTCTTTTTGTAAAACTAATCTACCCACCAAATCTTTGGTGGTGATAGGTTTAGCTTTAACTGTTTTAGCTGAAACTGCCGCCGGTAAAGTTAAAGAAGATATGACAACTGCTATAAATAATAATGATAAAAGTTTTTTCATATGTTTTTATTGTAGCATGATCCATAGATTGGAGCAAAATATTGATTAATTTTTGTGCTTTATTCTGCTATAATTAATAATAAATATATTACTATGATTGATACTATACCACTAAGAGAGTTAAAAATCCTGAAAAAATTAAACACTCCAATTAAAATACAGGATTTTTTGGATAAAATGCCAATCAATTTTGAGCCCAATGGCGATACTTGTATATCTCCCATGTCGGTATTAAAAGAAAATACTTGCCATTGCATTGAAGGAGCGATACTGGCCGCCTTGGCTATGCGCCTAAACGGTTGGCCACCACTGCTTTTAGATCTGACAGCTAATAAAAATGATTACGATCATGTAGTGGCTGTTTTTAAGCGAGGTGGTAAATGGGGGGCAATTTCCAAAACCAACCATGTGGCCTTGCGTTATCGGGAACCGATTTATAATTCGCTTAGAGAATTAGCTATGAGTTATTTCCATGAATATCTGGATGACTTCGGCCGAAAAAATCTGCGCAGTTATTCTTTACCGGTTAATCTTAAAAGATTTGACAAACTGGGCTGGATGACTACTACAGACGAGGTTTACTATATTCCGGAATATTTGGTGGAGGTGAAGCATTTTCCTCTTTTAAATCAGAAACAAATCAGGAATTTAAGACCAGCCGATCATTTTGAAATTAAAATCGGCCAAATGACCGAATGGAAGAAGCGAAGTTGACATTGACTCATGTTTGTATTAAACTCCTTTTATCGTATATTTAGCACATTTTAAAACAGACACAACCAAGAGGAGATTGGCAATGATCTTTGTCAACGCAATTCTGACTTATTTTGTTTGGAATGATGGCTATCAGTGGTATGCGCTTATCCCAATTGGTTGTTCTTTAATCTCTACTGTTTTTGTCAATGCCGGCGTTATAATTTCCGGCGGAGATATGAAAGAAATGATCAAGAATCGAGATCCAAAACTAAGCGTAGTTGCCTTCATTATAGATTTGATCGTGGCCTTTGCTCTGATTATTATGTTGGTAGCCAACTAATTTTTACTTAGCCGTTCCTAGTGATGGGGAACGGTTTTTATTTTGTTTTAATATATTTTTAAAAGAAAATTTGCTATAATTATAATCAATATTTATGAAATACCAAGTAACTATCGGCTTGCCAACCATCAACCAAGCCTTTAATATTGAACATGCTCTCAACTCCATAATTATGGCAGTTAATTTTGTTCAGATTAAAAATTACATCCTCGTAGTATGTGCTAATGGCTGTACGGATAACACAGAAGCAGTGGTGTATAGTTTTATAAAAAATCATCCCCAGATAAATTGCCAGCTCATCACTAGCAATCCTGGTGTAGTCAATGCGCAAAGAAAAATTGTTCAAAATTATCCAGCCGATATTTTTATTTTTCCCGATGATGACGGCCAAATAGATAAAAAGTCTATTAAATTATTATTAGACGAATTAAAAAATCCCAAAACCATAGTAGCTTACGCCAAAAGTTTGTCACTCAAAGATAACTCTAAAAAACAATCTTCTTTGGCCGAAAAAATGGGATTGCTTTATGATTCGCAAAATATGTTAACTTCTCGGGAATACTTTCATGGTAGGTTATTTGCCACTAAAGACTGGCATGTTCCAGATGATGTTGAAATATTAAAACGAGCCCAGAAAAATAAGCACAATTCCGAAATACTCAAGTATTGTCGCAATAATATTTTATTGGCTGCGGATGATATTTATATGTCTAGTTATATCATGGATAAATACGGACTAGAGGCTATTAAGCAAGTCGCGATGGCCCATTGTTACTCCTGGCCAGTAGCAACTTTTTATGATTGGCTTAATATTTATCGCCGACGCAATATTGAAATGGAAAAAATGAATCGCTGGTTTCCGGAATATAATTATCTCTGGTCTCATTTAAATAGAAAAACCGATTGGTCTAAATGGCTAAAAGCTGGATTGGGAGATAAGTTTATCTGGTTGTCTTACTTATTTATGAGAGGTTTATTTTTTGTCTATCTTAAAATCGAATTTTTATTATTAAAAACTGGCTTTTATGAACCACCAGAGCAGTGGAAAACAACCAAGAGCACAAAAAAGAAAATTAAATAAAGTTATTTTTTTTGATATTGATGGCACGCTTGTTGGTAATGGGACCAATAAACAAAAAGCCATTAAAAAAAGAATTTTTGAATTAAAAAAGGATGGCTTAATTTTAGGTATTAATACTAATCGACCATGGTTAGAAACTAAAAATATATACAAAAATTTTTCTTTTAATGGCCCTGTGATTTGCGAAGATGGTTCTTATTATTTATTGAATTCTAAAGCCAGGGCAATCATTTTGTCAAAAGCTGATCCCAATTTAAGACACAAAACTGTTAGATTAATAAAGCATAATAAAAAATTAGCTAATTACAAGGTGATTGTGGGCAATAATAAAAAAATATTATTAGATAAAAAAATAAATAATTTGATTTTTATTACCTCTAGTAGAAGATGCACGGCTAGCATTTATGTTAGATTATTTGGTATAGTAAATCAAAAAGCTACTAGGCAAGTTTTGAGTATTCTTAAAAAAGAACTGCCCAACACTAGAGTTGAAATAGTTCCTAGAAATGGTAAAATCATCATAAGTAATTCTGGGGTGGATAAAATATCCACTTTAGCCTATTTAGCCAAAAAGCATTTCAAATCCAATCAAGTAATTATGATAAGTAACGATGAAAATATTAAGAAAAATTTTTCTAACATAAGTTTTTGTGGCATTAAGGATTCAAGCCAGACATATAAAAATAAGTGTTCCTATATTTCCCATAAAAAAGGTGGGCATGGATTAATAGATATAATAAATAATTATTTATGAAAAAAGAATATCAACCAGGAAAAGAAATGAAGGAAACCATGCCCGAAAATGAAATCGCCTTCGCTTTTATCAAGCCCGATTTTAAAGAAGATTTACCAGAGATTGAAAAAATATTAAAAGCACATGGTTTGGAAATAGTTTATGCTGATAAAGTAAAATTATTACCAACAGCAGTAGATTTGATTTATGAGGATTCTAAAGATGAGCATTTTTTTAAGGCTATGAAAGATTATTTAACCAATAACGAGGTTATTGTTTTACTGGTTGGTGGCGAAGGTAAAGAAGCACAAAAAGTTCTTTTAAGTTTGAAAAAAGACAATGGTCGAGATGGGGTTATTAGAGAAAGATTACAAAAAGATCCAAGAATTACTGAAGAAGATTTAGCTTTGTGGCAAAAGGGTGATCATCCTAACCAAGACGAATTATCTATTGTTTTAACGCAAAAAAATGTCTTACATACCGCTGATACCACCGAAGAAGCTTTAACTAGTTTAAAAACAATTCTGGGAGATAAGTTTGAAATGATGCAAAAGAAGGGTAATTTACCAGCTGAATTATGGGATATATTTAATAAATAATAAATATTTTATGTCTATTAGTGAAAAATCATCATTTGCCGGCCGAGATCTGACTTTAATTTGGCAAGAATCAAATCAAATTCCTAAAGACCAGAAAATTTCACAAGTAAGTGCTTTTTGCTTAGACAGCGAAGGCCAAGTTTTGATTATCAAAAATAAACATGGCTGGGGACTACCTGGCGGACACCCCGAAGAAGGTGAAACCACTATAGAATCTCTTAAACGAGAAATTAAAGAGGAGGCTGATGCTACTATTGATGATAATTTCAGCTTAATTGGTTATGTAGAAGTTATTGATCCTGATAATGATTCTATTGAAGGACGAAAATATTTACAACTAAGGTTTTTATGTCATCTAAATGAACTAAATGATTTTAAAGCTGAATTTGAAACATCACAGCGCCATTTAGTAAAACCAGAGGAATTACCCCAATATATTAATTGGATGGAAACTTCTGTTACGGGCAAGGCTCAGTATGAATCATTTCTAAGATTACTCAAAAAATAATTACTATGAACTTAGCTATATATCAGCCAAGAATCAGCTATTATGTTGGTGGTGGTGAAGTTGTACCATTACAGCAGGCGCATTTTTTATCTCTCTTGGGACATAAAGTAACAGTTGTTACTACTAGAGCTTCTTTTATCAAACCTAGTGATTATTTTTTAAAGTTCGTAAAAGCTAATCCAAAAATAAAGATAAAATATCTTGATTTATCTGCCAATTTAAAATGGATTTATAATGAACTGCCTGGCAAAAGATGGATCCGCTGGGATTATGAAAGCCTACATGTTGGACGATTGGCTTTTGTTTATTTTTTAAAGAATAAATTTGATCTGATAGCTATCCATAACTATTTTGATGTTTTGGCTATTCCTGATGATCAAAAATCAGTTTTACATCTTCATGGTTATCCAGCTGAGTCAAATTATATGCACGAACTTTTGGCTAATATTCCCACAACTTTTATATCAGTTTCTTCTTTGATAAAAACCAAGTGGCAAAAAATGACAAATATCAAAAATATCGATGTTGCTACTAATGGTATTAATAGTTATTATTTTAAGCCGGATAAAAAAATATCAATAAAATACGATGTTATTTATGTTGGCCGGCTGATAAAAACTAAAGGAGTTTTTTATTTGATTGAAGCTTTAGCTAAATTAAAGAAATTACCCCTGAGGACAGCTATCGCTGGCACTGGTCCAGAATTAACTGCTCTAAAATTAATGTCAAAAAAGAGTGGTTTGGGAAGTAGAGTGGAATTTTTGGGTTACGTTAAAGATAGTGATTTGCCCAAATTATATCAATCAGCCGTTATAATAGCTTTGCCCTCATATGATAAGGAGGGTATATTAACCACCATGTTAGAGGCTGCTGCTTGCGGTAAACCAGTTATTACCACTACTGCCTGCAGTATGTCTGAATTTTTAAAAAACAATTATAATGGTTTGCTGGTCAAACCACAAAATAGTTTGCTTTTAGCTCAAGCTATTAAACGGTTATATCTCAATCCAATTTTGGCTGACAAACTTGGCCAACAAGCTAGAAAATCCATAGAAACAAGTTGGAGTTGGCAGAAAAAAATAAAACAAGTGGAAAAAATATATGTCAAAACATTTCGTAGTAATTAAATCTCTCTCGGCTTCTATACTTGTAATAAGTGAAAATGCCAAGGATATTAAACGATTAAAATCATCGAGTTTTTTAAAACGCTATATTCCTAGCTATTCATTAGATAACTCTGATAAAAAATCCGACTGTGTTTTATATTTAAAGAAAGGATCATCTAA
The DNA here is from genome assembly GCA_964361645.1 of uncultured Gammaproteobacteria bacterium. Classification (GTDB taxonomy): domain Bacteria; phylum Patescibacteriota; class Patescibacteriia; order 2-01-FULL-39-33; family 2-01-FULL-39-33; genus 2-01-FULL-39-33. The sequence goes on along the minus strand of CAYIBK010000032.1, from coordinate 769 downwards.
AATAAAAATAAATTATCCCACGGCTTATTATTATAATAATAAATATGATGAAAAGGATATTGTTTCATTAGCCGAATATTTACTGGAAAGAGCCAGGCAAGAAAGAGGATTATATTGCCTTCATGGCTCGGCTTGCGCTTTGGGTGCTAGGACAGTTATTTTTTGGGGTGGTGCCAGTGGTATGGGCAAAACATCGTTATGCCACAAACTAGAAAATAATTTTGGTGCTAATTTTATAGCTGATGAGAAAATTATTATGAATTTAAAAAAATTAACAATGGTGGGCGGAGTTAATGTGGCTTACAAAAAAAATAATCAATTTATCAATCTTAACATTAAACCCATCCAATCTATTACTGTTCATTTTTTTGTCTATCCATTTTTAAGCCCCGAAAATGAAAATAAGTTAGAATTTATACCATGGAATAATAAAAAATTTGAGTGGCACTTATACGAGGAACTTAATAGAAAAATTAGAGGCACTTCCAGAACCTTTTTTAATGGCACAGAACCAGTACTTTCTTTGGATACAATTAATTTAGCTAAAAAAAGGATTAAGGCGATTAATTGGTTTGTAAGTAGAATAAAAAATTATCAAATAAGAGGGAGTTCTGACAAAATTTGTAATAAAGTAGTCAAACTAATTAAGCCAGTTAGTTAAAATATTTTTGTTTCGGTATTGACTTAAGGTTAAATTTAGTATATAATAAAATGTAATTTAATATGTCAGATTAAGATCTGCAACTCACAATTATGGAGTTGTTTTTTA
>CAYIBK010000031.1:0-10745 GCA_964361645.1 uncultured Gammaproteobacteria bacterium | reverse complement strand
TTTTTACTCAATTATTACTAGGAAGATCTCACCAAAAAATTGGCGATTTATTTTTAAATATTGAAACAATAACCTAATTATGTTATTTTATCAGAAAGGATTTTAGCACACCAAAAGGAGAACAGACCATTGCTTAAATTAGAAAAAGTGAAGTTTATTATAATTCATCACACTCAAAGAAATAATGACTGGCCAGCTTTTGTAAGATTTAGACATCTCTATATTAGGGGTTGGGAAGAAATCGGCTATCATTGGTTGATTGGTAATTCCAGACCATTTACAATTGATGGCAAGATATATGCTGGGAGGCCGGAAATATTTCAAGGTGCTCATGCCTTTGGATATAATCGTAATTCTTTGGGTGTGTGTTTGATAGGGAATTTTAATAAAACTATCCCAAGTCAAAACCAGTTTTGTTCCCTCTATAAACTTTTGAGGCAAAAAATGGTTCAATATAATATTTCTTCGGCCAATGTTTTTGGCCACAGTGAACTGCCCAATGTAAATAAAACTTGCCCAGGAAATAATATTGATATGTCGATCGTAAGAGGAATGTTATCTCAATGAAAGCGTTTAGATGTTCTTTATCAAAAAGAACTAGTATAAACTAGTTCTTTTTTATTTTTGGGGTGACTAGAGGGAGTGCTCGTGTATTTTTCGCTTCGCTCAAAATATCCTCGTCCTGGGTTGGCGTCAAATCCTGCGCTAGCTCGGATTTGTCGAGGCTCAACTTCGCTTTCAGCTTGTTTCGCCTCCAACCCGTTCAACTCCCAATTACCAAAAGTAAATATAAAAAAGACCGTAAAGGTCTCTTTTATATTTATCAGGGTGAACGATGGGGCTTGAACCCACAACCGCCCGGACCACAACCGAGTGCTCTAACCAATTGAGCTACGTTCACCATATTTTATTTTAAAGTAAGATGTCTGGCATATCCCCAATCTATTTTAAGTTTTTTGCCAATTTCTCTGTAACTTAATCCTTGTTTCCTTAATTTTTTAGATTCTTGTGTTATAAAAAAATGTCTATCTTGTTTTTCTTTTTGTTTTACTAAAATATCCTTTAGTAGTAAAATTGTCTTATTTGTTTTCTCTCTTTTTACGATTGTATAATTTTCTATTTTAGAAAGAAAATAATATACATTTACTTGTTTTGAAATAAAATATACCCAACTATCTTTCCAATGTTCTTTTCTTTTTGTTACCTTAAAGACATTACCAGTTTTTGTGAATTTTTTTATTTTATCTAAAACCTCTTTATTTGTTTGGCTGATAGTAATTCGAAAACCACTTCCATTATGATTAATAGATCCTTCACCGTCAAAAAATCCAGCTATATAATCCCATGTCATAATATAATTATATAATATGTGGATTTAATTGTAAATGTCCCAATCTATGATAACCACTAGACCAAAACTCTTTAACTTTTTTAACTTTAGTGCTCCCGCCAGGAATCGAACCTGGGTAACTAGCTTAGAAGGCTAGTGTTCTATCCGCTGAACTACAGGAGCGCGTTTCAATTATTGATTTTGATAAACATAACCAAATATAGCATATTTGCTTCAAAAAGTCAATTGCTTTATGAAGTTATTTTTGTTAATATAGCAGCTATCTTTAAATATATGAAAAAAATAACAGTCATTGGCGGAGGAACAGGAACTTACAACCTTCTTTTGGGTTTAAAGCAATATGATGTTAGCTTATCGGCCATAGTTACAGCCGCCGATAGTGGTGGCAGTTCAGGCCAACTTAGGGATGAATTCGGCATTTTGCCCCCTGGCGATTTGCGCCGTTGTCTTGTAGCACTTTCTGAAAATCGAGGCGATATTTGGCGCCAGATTTTTGAATATCGTTTTGATGGTGAACACGAAAGAAATAATATGGGTAATCTAATTATTACTGCCTTGACCAAAATTACCGGTGATCTGCCTACAGCCATAGAAGTGGCTGCCGAACTTTTGGAAGTTAAGGGCCAAGTTCTGCCAGCTACTTTGGATAATGTTCATCTATGCGCGGAACTGGAGAATAACCAAGTTATTTATGGCGAGACAAATATTGATATTCCCAAGCATAATCCAGAATTAAAAATCAAGCGGGTTTTTTTGGAACCCAAGGCCTTCGCTTACAAAAAAGCCATTCATTGTATTATGGAATCTGATCTAGTAATTATTGGTCCCGGTGATTTGTACACCAGTATCATTCCTAATTTGTTAGTGGAAGGGATAGTGCCAGCTTTAAAAGTTAGCAATGCTAAAGTTATTTATGTCTGTAATGTCATGACTAAATATGGAGAAACTAATAATTTTTCTGCCAGTAATTTTATCCAGGAAATCCAAAGGTATAGTAATAATGCCATTGATCATGTTATATTAAATACCAAAAGGCCATCAGCAGACTTGTCTAAAAACTACGCTAAAGAAAATTCTTTTTTTGTAAATCCCGATGTTAGTGGTGATTCTAAGCATATTACTAAAACTGATTTAATTAGTGATTCGATTTTGTTTAGGCACGATTGTAAAAAATTGGCTAAGACTATTATGGAGATTAACCCTGTGGAGTAGGCAACTCTGTTGCTAAAAATCCTTTTAGGATTTTTTACTCCATAGGGTAAACCTTATCAACTTTTAACTTTATAAACTTTATAAACTAAATCGTATGATTGAATCAATTAAAAAAAGAAGAGCTATCAGGCAATATTTAGACGAGAAGGTAAGTGATGAAAAATTAAACGAAATTATCTCGGCTGCTATGTACGCGCCCAGCGCCAACGCTCTATATCCCTGGGATTTAATAATTATTAAAAACGAAGAGAATAAGGAAAAATTATCCAAACTAACTCCCTGGGCCATCCATTTAAAAGAGGCACCGGTGGTTATTGCTGTTATCGGTCACGAAAAAGAAAGTCCGGATTGGGTGGAAGATTGTTCCATTGTTGCCGAGCATATTTGGCTGGAAGCCACCAATCAAGGTTTAGGATCTTGTTGGGTGCACATCAGGGGCAACGACAATGCCGAAAAAGAAGTTAAAGAATTATTAAAAGTTCCCCAAGATCATCGCGTACTTTGTCTGATGCCTATTGGAGTGCCATCTATGGAGGAATCAGAACACAGCGAAGAAGATTTTGATAGGAGTAAGATTAAGCAGGAGAGTTATTAAACAAGAAAATACAAAAACACTAAAACAAGAAAACAAATTATATTAATTTGTCATTGCGAGCGAAATAAAATGAAGCGAAGCAATCTCATTTGATATAAACATAGGATTGCGGAGCCTGTCCCGAGTTTACGAGGGATCTCCTCGCAATGACGCTTATTCTAAATTTTTCATCGCTCGTAGTTTTGCGCCACTTTTGCGACCAAAAGTGGCTAAAAGTAAATTAACACGGATTTACCGTGTTTTTTGGCTTATTTTAGTCACACCTATTGACAAAATTATGTAAATATGATATAATGGTAGGAATTAGTACCTTCCAATCTAGTGAGTCCTAAACACCAAGAAAGGATATTTATGAAGCCTGAAACGCTTGATATTCCCGATGAGAAATTGCGAGAAATATTTACTTGGCCTATATTTCTCGGCTTTGCTGGTGAATCATGTGGTTTATGCCACAAAACAGCCAATGTTCCTGGCGGCGGACCCGGCTGGTTTTGTGAGAATTGTGGGCACATGAATATAACTAGTCTGAACCATTTTCCATCTCCTCATAACCAACCGGACATGGGGCCATCTAGGGAGCGGATCGCTACTGCTTACAAGAGAAGGGGGTAGTAGTGATTATCACCCGCAGCAACGGCGAAGAAGTTGAGCTGAAGGTGGTCTTTGTTGATCGCCGGAAAAGGGAAGTCATCATCGACATCCTCCAGTACAACAGCCGGTTTATCTTCTCGGATGTAACCGGAAAAATCGCTTTGACTGATGATGGTCGCCATAAGATTGATGAAGATTTACCGGCTACCACCCATGTTTCTAAAAGTGTTTACGCGGGTCTGGCCAAGTGGGCTGGATCAATACTTAACGATAGGAGAAGATAATTGGACAGTCAGGAGTACGATGTCAGGCGTAAAAGCAATGGCCAGGTCGTCTACGGTCCGGTCTTTGTTTCTTCTGCTAGTCAGGCTGTGGGATATTATGTTGCTTGTGTGCTCAAAGAGAGATATAAGTATAGTAAGTTCTACGCCACTCCAACAATCAAACAAGTACCGAAATCGCAAAAGGTTTCAAAGCCAGTTGTAATTGTCGGAGCTTGTCCTTCGTGCGGCTATCTTGATCCACAAAGAGATCAAGCCAGCCATTGTCCCAATTGCGACGCGCGGTCTGAATCCATCGGATCGCGCTTTTTTTGTCCAAAAAAAATATTTCTGTTATAATAAGAGCATTATTCATTTTGTTAAGTAGACAACTTAAGTTGCCAAAATCCCAAAAAGATATTTATACTTAACAGGGTTAACTAAATAACAAAACATCTATGGGGGTTAAAAAAAACTCTGCTTCCAACAAAATGCCGGAAGTGAAAAAGAAATCAATTTTACAACAAGTTATGAAGCCCAAAGATTGGGCAGCAATTGGAGTTTTAATCGTGGTCTCGGCTTTTTGCTGGCTTTGGGTTTTAAACGCTTATCAACAAACTATTAGCGTTGATAATTTTGTTAGCGGGGAAGTAAATCAACCACTCTATTGACACAAACAGAGTTTTGTAATAAGATAAGAGGGTTAATAATTTAAGGCGATTTTCTTGGTTTTCAAGGTGATTACTGGGAGTTTCGTGACAGGATATCATCAAATGATTGATAAGAAAAAAAAGGCGCAAATCATAAAAAAATTTGCCACTCATGAAAACGATACCGGCTCTTCGGAAGTACAGATTGCTCTTCTGACAGAAGAAATAAAAAATCTAACCGAGCATTTAAAAACTCATAAGAAAGATTTTTCTTCTCGCAGAGGACTACTTAGAAAAGTTTCCGAAAGAAGAAAATTGCTTAAGTATTTACAAAGAGAAAACTCCAAAAGTTTTGAGGAATTGACTAAGAGGTTAAAACTTAAGACTTTTAAGAAAGTTGAAGATATTAAAGATGTTTTAAGCGAAGAAATAGAAGGTAAAATAGAAGCCACTGAAGAAGTAGAGCCATAAATTTATAAAAAGGGGAGTTTTGTCTCCTCTTTTTGTTTACACATGGGATAGTTACAAAACTATTTCCGTTCCAAATTTGCTATTTTCAATCAAGACTTTGTCGGGCTGGCGTAAAATGATTTCGCCGTAATTCTATTACGTCTTAAATCATTTTTCTGGCCTTCCTCGTCTTGACTAAAAATATCTAAATTTTACCATGAAATAGTTTTGTAACTATCCCAATTAATAATTAATTAAGCGAGATTTAGTGTGTAGGATTGCTTATTTGAAAGTAAATGCGCTTTTATAAAAAGAGCTTATTTATCTTCAAATAAAATCTCATGCTATTTCTCTTATTTTAAGAAAGGAAATACATGTTAAAACAAAAAAGTTTTGAAATGGAATTTGCCGGCCGAAAATTGTCGGTGGAAGTAGGCAAGTTAGCTAGACAAACCAACGCTTCTTGTATTGTTAGATATGGCGATACGGTTATTTTAGCCACAGCGGTGATAAGTAAGGAAGCTAGATCGGGCATTGATTTTTTCCCGCTTCAAGTTGAGGTTAGAGAAAAAATGTACGCCGCCGGAAAAATCAAAGGATCAAAATTTATCAAAGGCGAGGGCAGGCCCACTGACAATGCGGTCTTAGCCGGTCGTATGATTGATCGTGGCATTAGGCCGCTGTTTAATCAGCAAATGAGAAATGAAGTTCAATTGGTTTTGACTACTTTGTCTTATGACAAAGAGAATCCTTTTGATACTTTATCTATTGTGGCTGGTGCTATAGCCCTTCATATTTCTGATATTCCTTGGAACGGACCACTGGCCGGAATTAATGTCGGCCGGGTCGATGGCAATTTTATTGTTAATCCAACTCAAGAGCAAAAAAATCAATCTGATCTTAATTTGGTTGTTTCTGTTGCTAGTGGCAAAGTAATGATGATTGATGCTAGTGGCCAGGAAGTTTCAGAGGATGATTTGTCTAAGTCTCTAAAATTTGCTATTTCTAGCGCCCAGCCACTTTTGGATTTTATGGAATCCATTAGAAGCGATGTAGGACTTCCAAAACAAGATGAAAATAAGTTAATCGAAGATTCTTATGTTGGTCTGGAAGTGCCCATCTCGGAGAAAAAAGCTGTTTTTGAAGAAGCTAAGAAATTTTTTTCTTCCCGATTAGATCAATATTTATTTAATCAGCCAGTGGGTACTAAGCGCGAAAGAAAAGCGACGGCCAAAGTGGTTTTAGATGAATTTATTGATCAATTAAAAAATGATAATAAGCACGAAGAAATAATAAAATATGTTAAAGAAAATTTTGAAGCTTATTTAGAAGAAGTGGTCACAGCCGCTATTTTAGAAAAAAATATTAGAGTTGATGGCAGAAGTTTAGAACAAATAAGACCTCTGTCTTGTGAAGTTGGCTTATTGCCCAGAACTCATGGCACTGGTTTATTTTCTCGAGGAGAAACACAGGTTTTAACTGTGGTTACTTTGGGCGCACCTAGTGATGTGTTACTTCAAGATGAAATGACTCAAGATGATACCAAAAAAAGATATATGCATTTTTATAACTGCCCATCTTATTCTTTTGGCGAGACTGGCAATTTCAAAAGCACTGGCAGGCGTGAAATCGGACACAGTGCTTTAGCCGAGAAAGCTTTGGTGCCAGTTTTACCCAGCAAAGAAGAATTCCCTTATACGATTGTGACTGTTTCCGAGGTTATGGGTTCTAATGGCTCCTCTTCTATGGCTTCCACTTGCGGTTCCACCTTGGCTTTAATGGATGCTGGTGTGCCCATTAAAAAACCAGTGGCTGGAATTGCTATGGGCTTAGCTTCACGCGGAGACAAATATAAAATTTTAACTGATTTACAGGATTTGGAAGATGGCGAAGGCGGCATGGATTTTAAAGTAACCGGAACTCGTGATGGTATTACTGCTATTCAAATGGATACCAAAACCACTGGGCTCACTTTGGAAATATGCCAAGCCACTTTAGCCCAAGCCAAAACAGCTAGAATGGAAATTTTAGAAAAAATTGAACAGACTATTGCTCAACCCAGAACCGAATTATCTAAGTATGCCCCTCGCATCATTGCTATTAAGATTGATCCAGAAAAAATCGGCGCCGTTATCGGCACTGGCGGAAAAATTATCAATGAAATAATTGAAGCTTGCGGTGTTCAAATTGATATTGATGATGATGGCACCGTGAGCATTACCGGCGTGGGCCAAGAGGGCATTGATAAGGCTAAAGAGTGGGTAGAAAAATTAACCAAAGAAGTGGAAGCCGGAGAAATTTATGATGGCAAAGTTGTTAGGTTGATGGATTTTGGCGCTTTCGTAGAGATACTGCCTGGCAAAGACGGTCTAGTTCATATTTCCGAATTTTCCAATGAGAGAGTTGATAAGATTACCGATGTGGCTAAAATTGGCCAGATCTTGAAAGTGAAAGTGATGGAAATTGACAATCAAGGCAGAATCAATTTGTCTGTTAAGCAAGCCGATCCTAATTATAAAGCCGTGCAACGCGATTATCGCGATGATAATAGCCGCTTTAAAAACGACCGGGGCAATGGTGGCCAGGATCGAGGCAATGGCCGTGATCGCGGCGGTCGTAGTGGCGGTTTTAAAAAGAGATAATAGGCGCTGTCATTGCGAGAAGTCGTAGACGACGAAGCAATCCCATGTTTATATCGAATAAGATTGCTTTATCCGCTTCGCTACTTCGCAATGACAAATAAAATTAGAAATTAATTGCGATGCTTGTCAATTATTTTAAACTCAAAAACATCTCCAAAAGAGGCAGAGTTATCGCCCTGTCTATAGTTGGAGGTGTTTTTATTTTGTTAACACTATTAGCTATTTGGAATAGGAATTTTGCCGACACGCTGATAAGTTATGTGCCAGATGATGCGGTCTTATATATTCATTTCAGCCAGCCCAAGATAAATAGTTCAACTAAAATTGATCAAGTTTTAGCTAAAATATTTTCCGATTTTGGATTGGCTGATTATGATTTTTTGGATATCAATAGAGAGGTAGCGGTGGTAGGCCGATTAAAAAATGATCAGGTTGAATACGGCCTTATTTTTAAAACCGATCGCCCGTCTAAAGTTAAAAAAATTCTTACCGATACTAAATTACAATATAAATCATTATCCTATAACACTTTTCTTTTGGCTGATGATAATTGGACTAGTGACTATCAAAAAGATCAACGTAACCCAGCCAAGCTAAAGGCCCAGAAAAGATTTTATCATCTAAGTACTATAAATATTTATGCTTCTGCGCCATTTTTTTCTATTGATAGTGGTGATCTTAATTTGAATATGGCTCATTTGTTATTAAAAAACGAAAATAACGATTTAATTTTAAGTTTTAAAGTCAAAGGCAGTGAACTAAAAATCTTTTATGGCGGAATATCTTCCGTGGTTAGCCCTCAGTCTAAATTCACTGCTCAAAATATAGACGGTGATATTAGCGGTGATATTATTTTTTCCAGTTCTAATTTTTATACTCTCTTAAATAATTGGAAAAATAATTTAAAAACCACATCAGAAGAGGATTACAATTCTTTTATTAGTAGTAAATTAAATACTTATTTAAATACTTATCTTTCCGCCGATAACCGCCATGTTTTTTTAGTCGCTAATAGAAATAATAATAATTCCGGCTGGCTGTTTGGCGATTATGATTTTTATGTCTCACTAGAAAAAATTTATGCTGGCAAGATTGAAGAAATATTAAAGGGTATTATGGCGGAAAGGTATCCAATTATTAAAAATATTTATTTATCCGATGGCACTAAAGTAGCGGAATTAGTACCCGATAGTGAGCAGTTTTCTTTTTTAGATAAGAACGGGGTTAAGTATGTTTATGCGCCCGACGGCCAATTCAAATTGATGTATAAATCAGTAGGAGATAATACAGTTATCTCCAATAGTGAATCACTCATCAACCAAAATTGGCAGAAATCAAGTTCTAATTATCTCAAGTTTAAATCAGATTTTTTATCAGATGATGATTTTGGCAGATATCTTAAATCTTTTGATGAATTGGAAATTAGTGATCGAGGTTTAATTTTAAAATAAACTCCCGCACCTAAAATATCTTGAATTGAATATAATCTCATAAAAAAGAATAATCACTAGAGCTATTTAAATCCCAGTTTTTTAATTACCAGTAAATCTTATATGGGACAATCTCAATAAAGGCAGTAGTTGCTGGTATTTATGGAGGACATTATTCGGTAAGCCAGAACCAATACTGGTTTTTGAGATCATTAGTAAAGGCATATGTGTTAGCGTGAGAAAGCACTCCGAGGTAAGATTGAAGAGATTGTTCAACTGATTTGTAAGGAATCAATCCTTGCTTGTACTCGCGAATGCGTAGAAAAAGTCTCTTAAGCATTCTTTTTTTTGTTTTTGTACGAATCTTCTGATAATACGGCAGAATAATGTAGCCCAAGAAATCTATACCTTGATGAAATTTTCTGATCGTAATTTTGTTTGGGTGTAAATCAAGAGTAAGACTATCTTTTAGAAACTTACCGATTTGTGGAATCAGACTTTCCAAATAATCCCTATTATCAGAAACAACCATAAAATCATCACTGTAGCGAAGATAGTTTTTTACTCTAAGTTTATGCTTCATAAACTGATCAAACTCATTCATATATACGTTGGCAAAGAGTTGCGATGTCAGATTTCCAATTGGAATGCCTTTGCGCTCAAAGAGGTTGGAGTATTTGGTAGTGAAACTTTCTACAATCTCAGAGAGCAACCACATCGTGTCAGTATCTTTGATTCTTTTACCAAGAATATGAAGCAATACGCTATGGTCGATCGTATCAAAAAACTTCCTCACGTCGCATTTCAGGGCAAAAGATTTTTTGTGTCCATTGCCGCTAATTTTGCGGATGATATTTGCAAGCGCCTTTATGCCTTTGTGCGAGCCCTTACCAATGCGACACGAAAAAGATTGAGCAATGAATGTGGGTTCGAAGATAGGATTAAGCACGGTAAAAATAGCGTGATGCAAAATCCGATCTCGGACAGTCGCCTTATGAATATGGCGAGGTTTCGGGTCTTTGATCCAAAAGCCGCTATACGCTCCATGTTTGTATTGTTTTGTACGCAAATCACGATGCAGTGCAAAAATATTCTCCTCAAGATGCCATTCGTATTCTTGTACGTCGATTCTATTTCGCTTATCACTCTTGAAAGCATCCCAAGCAGAAAATAGATTCTCTGATGAAATAATCTGCTCGTAAATATTCTTATAAATTTTCATAAATTATTATGCAAGACCTTGATATACCAATCTTCAAAAAGACCTATGACTTATACAATGAGTTCCACGGTCTTCGTAACGTCGTTCCCAAACAAGATAGGTTCACAATTTGGCAACGCTGTGAAAATCTTATCCTTGAAATACTTGAATATATTCTCGACGCAAGTCAGCTCTCCAAAATGGAGAAACTTCCCATACTCCAAAAAGCAAGCACTAAGCTAAACCTACTTCGTGTATTTCTTCGACTCTGTAAGGACACAAAGGTGCTGGACGCCAAGAAATATATTCGCTTAGAACAGAATGTCGATGAAATAGGCAGAATGTTAGGTGGCTGGATAAAAT
>CAYIBK010000030.1:0-10884 GCA_964361645.1 uncultured Gammaproteobacteria bacterium | reverse complement strand
CTCCCTATGGCTGTTCTAAATTAGTCGGTGATATTTATGTGAGGGAATTCGGTGGCGTGGTCAATCGTTGTTCTTGCATGTATGGCGAAAATCAATACGGCATAGTTGATCAGGGCTGGGTGAGTTATTTTTGTACGCAAAAACATTTAGAAAAAGATATTACTATTTTTGGTGATGGCAAACAAGTTAGAGATTTATTATATATTGATGATATGGTTGATTTACTAATTTTAGAAGGTGAGAGATTGCTTTCTGGTGATGATAGCTTAAGAAGCGAAGTTTTTAATATTGGTGGCGGTTATCAAAATACGATTTCCTTATTGGAATTATGCCAGAAATTAAACATCACACCCAAATTTGATAATTGGCGTCCAGCCGATCAGAAAGTTTTTTATTGCGATATTTCTAAAGCTAAAAAAATATTAGGTTGGGAGCCGAAGATTTCCGCTGATGAAGGCATTAGAAGAATCAATGAGTGGACGATTAATAATATTACTAAATAGTTAATGGTTTTTATATTTAACTAAAAACTCGGTAAACATTTACCGAGTTTTTATATTTTAGATTTAGTTATTGTCCTTTGCCGCCGAAAATCAGTCTGATGGTTTTGAGCAAAATATTTAAATCCAAAAGCAGGGATCTATTTTTTATATAATATAGGTCATATTTTACTTTTTCCAAAGTTTCTTCTTTGGAACCACCGTAAGCTGGTCCATTGAGTTGTGCCCAACCAACTAAACCAGGTTTCACTAATAATCTTTCTTTGTAAAAAGGTATTTCTTTTTCTAAAATTTCTATAAATTCTGGTCTTTCTGGGCGTGGTCCGACAAAACTCATTTCACCTTTTAAGACATTTACTAATTGTGGTATTTCGTCTAGTCTGGTTTTTCTCATGAATAGTCCAAATTTAGTTACCCGTGGGTCATTTTTTTGTGCCCACTGGGCGCCATTTTTCTCAGCATTATTAACCATTGATCTAAATTTCATCGCTTTAAATGTTCTGCCATTTTTACCAGTTCTAATTTGTTTGAAAATAATTGGTCCAGGGCTTTCTAATTTTATTATTATAGCTACTATTGGTGCCACAAAAATTGAACAAATAAGGCCAATTATAGCTAGCACTAAATCAGTTATTCTTTTTGTTATTTCATAAAGTTTTTTTGAATGCTCGGTTAGATTTTCCAAAAACCAGCTGTGTTCAATGTATTCCACCGGGATTTTACTAGTGATTTGCTCGTAAAAACTGCTGATGTTGTAAACATCTATCTCCAGAGATAAGCAATCAAATATTTTACGAGAAACTAAGCCGTCTTTTAAATCAAGAGTACTGACTAAAATATCAATATTATTCTCTAAACAGAATTTATTTAAATCGGCAGGAAGATTTTCTAAAGCAATTACTTGATAGCCTAATTGCGGCCTTCTTTTTATTTGTTCTTCTAATTCTTCGCTTAATTTATTTTTACCGATTACTAAGACTCTATTTGCTATAGTTGATGATTTGATGAATTTATAAAACACTCTCCGCCAAATAAATATCAATACTATAGCTATAATAATGTCTATAATCAAAACTCTCTGTGGCTTGATGCTGTCTATAAAAGGAGCGAAGAAATAAAACAGGGCTACGGCTACGGCTCCATTGATAATAAATATTCTAATTAAAGAATTAATTAACGAGGTAGTGTTATAACTGGTCTTAAGATCATAAAAATCATTAATAAAAAAGACTATTAACCAAGTTAAAAAAACCACCGAAAATGGCAAGAGGTGTCTTGACCAAGTTTCTTGTTCAAGGCCGTAGCCATATCTAGCTAACAAGGTTAAATATAAAGATAGATATAACAAACCAATGTCGCCGATTAGTAGGATGGTCTTTTTAGTTTTAGTTATGAAACTCGACATATAATGTTTATTTATACAATATATTTGTTTAAAAATCAAGCTTTTCAAAAAATGGAAAGTGAGGTAAAATATATATACTAAATAACAAATTCAATCTATCTAATAGTTGCTGTAAATTATAAATATTTTTTGAATTTCAAATATTGTAATCTATTAGGGGTTTTAGATTTTGAATTTTGGATTTTTAAAATGGATATATTAAAGAAATTAACAATCTTGTCATTAGCCATTATTTTTTTATTGCTAAGTTTTCCAGTTTCCGCTTATTTGCCTTCTGATCCAATGTATTCTCAGCAAAGTGGTTATTTTAATTATTTGAATATTCCTAGTGCTTGGGATATAGCTAAGGGTGAGAGAGTGATTGTAGCTGTACTTGATTCTGGGGTCGATATTAATAATCCCGATCTTAAATTTAATATTTGGAATAATACTGATGAGATTGAAGGTGATAATGTTGATAATGATCATAATGGTTACATTGATGATGTCTCGGGTTGGGATTTTGTAGATAACGATAATAATCCCTCGCCGGTAACTGGTAAAGAATATGATAAATTATCTGTTAATCACGGCACCGCTTTGGCTGGCATCATAGGTGCGGTAGCCAACAATGGCATAGGCATAACTGGCATCGCTTTTAATTCAAAAATAATGCCCATTAGAATTTTAAAAAGCGATGGCGAGGGTTTTGTGGACAATTTAGTGAAAGCCATTGATTATGCTGTTAAAAATGGCGCTGATATTATAAATTTAAGCTTAGTGGGTTTTGAAACGAGCACGACTTTAGAAAATGCTATTGATCGGGCTAGTAGAAGCGGGGTACTAGTGGTAGCGGCCAGCGGTAACGCACCATCAGGTGAAATGGCTAAGAATCTAGATTTAGAACCGGCTTATCCGGCTTGCTATGGCAATAATCAAAATAATAATATAGTTCTAGCCATTTCTTCTATCAATCTAATGAATAAAAAATCATCATTCTCTAATTACGGCACTAATTGTGTTGATTTATCCGCCCTAGGGGAAAATTTAACTAGCTTGGCTTATTATAATCCCGCTGAAGGCTTAAATGATTATTATTCTTATAATTGGTATGGCACCTCATTTTCTACAGCCGTTGTTTCGGCTATGGCCGCTTTAATTAAATCCAAAAATTTATCTTTAAATGCCAACGATTTAACTAATTTATTAATTAATAATGCTACCAGTATTGATGCTTTAAATCCCAACTTTGAGGGCCAGTTGGGCGTGGGCAAAGTTGATATTATAAAATCATTAAATAGCAATCTTCAATTATCCGGCAAATTAATAAAATTAGAAAATTCCAGCGCCGTTTATTATTTGGATCATAATCAAATCAGGCATTTATTTCCTAACCAAAATGTTTTTTGGAGCTGGTATAGTGGCACCTGGGCCGACCAGGCAATAGAAATTATTTCGCAGGATAAATTTGATTCCCTAGCGATTGGGAAAAACGCCACTCTTCGACCAGGCACTAAACTAATGAAGTTTCAAAACAGTGGCAGGGTTTATGCCGTTTCTCCATCTGGTGTTTTACATTATGTTGATGCCGCCACTTTAGCCAAACTTTATGGCGATTATGCTAGTCGATTGACAATCATGCAGAATTCATTTGAATCCGATTATACTTATGGAGATAAATTAGACGGTTATATTTATCCGGATGGCACTTTGATTAAATATAGTAACTCCAATATTATTTGGTATATTGAAAACGAGCAAAAACGAGAATTTATCAATGATTCTTTTGCTTTGAATGGTTTTAAAGATCAAGATATTATAAAAGACATTAGTCTTGATTTTTATTATGATGTCGCTACGCCAATTAAGAATTTGAATTTTGAATTATTTCCTTATTTTAAATAGATGATTAGTTTTTTAAGAGAAAAATCAGATAATTTCTATTTGTTTCATAAATATCCAGTCACTAAGCAGTTTATAAAATTTTGTTTAGTTGGTTCTACTAATATGGTCATTGATATTTTTGTTTATTGGTTCTTTACTAGAATATTTAGTGTTTATTATCTTTTGGCCGCTGTTTTTTCTTTTGTCGTAGCAGTAACTTGGAGTTTTTTTATGAATCGTCGCTGGACTTTTCGTCACAATGGCCACAATACTACTAGTCAGTATGTTAAATTCTTTGTAGTGAATATTAGTGTTATGGTTTTAAATTTATCTTTTTTATTTATTTTTGTGGATTGGTTTGGTTTTTATGATTTGATTGTTAAGTTGGCCGCGGCTGTAGTTTTTTCTTTGGTTAATTTTTCTTTTAATAAATTCTGGACTTTTAGAACATATAACGCATAACTGGTAACTCATAACTCATAACATATAATATCTAATAAAGTTTGGTATTTTGTACTATGAGTTATGAAGGACATCACCCTTGTTTTTTAAAAAGATATTTCGTATAATAACTAAGTTAAGATAATAACATAAACTATGTCGGATCGAGCAATTTTTGATAAGAAAAATATACTAGTTATAGGGGGAGCCGGTTTTATTGGTTCTCATCTTTGTGATGAATTAGTAAAAGAAGCCAAAGTTATCTGTTTGGATAATTTCTTAACCAGCAGTGATGCTAATATTGCCCATCTTCATCAAAATCCTAGTTTTGAATTTATTAATCATGATATTAATGTGCCAATTGAATTAGAAAAAAGGCCAGAATTGCGCGATTTTAAAATTGAATTCCAGGGCCTGCAAGAAATTTATTTTCTAGCTTCTCCTACTTCGCCCAAGTTTTATGATAATTATCCCATTGAAACCATGATGGTTAATTCACTGGGTTTGAATAATGCTCTGCAGTTGGCGGTTAAATATAAAGCCAAGATAATTTATGCTTCCAGTCCAGCGGTTTATGGCGAATTAGACACCAACAAAAGAATTAAAGAAGATTATATTGGCATGGTTAATCAGCTAAGTCCTAGGGCGGTTTATGCTGAAGCCAAAAGATTTGGTGAAACCTTAGTTAATAACTATAGATTAAGATTAGATATTGATGCTAAAATAGTAAGAATTTTTAATTGCTACGGTCCTAAAATGAGTTTAGACGACGGACGTATGATGCCAGAATTAGTTAGATCGGCTCTTAACAATAAAGATTTGGTGGTTTTTGGCAAAGCTAATGACACGGGGTCTTATTTATATATTTCTGATTTGATTCAGGCTCTTATGGCTGTGGTAAATAGTGGCGAGGCCGGACCTCTTAATATTGCTTCTGATGCTAAATATAAGTTTTCTGAAGTAGCCACTAAAATAGTAAAATTAACCGAGTCCAGATCGGCCATTACTTATCATGATCGCGGCAGTTTGATGGCGCCCCAGTTCTTAGCTGATATTTCTGAAGTAAAAGAAAAGTTGGGCTGGTTTCCCATAACTTTATTAGATCAGGGGTTGAAAGCCATAATTGATTATTTGAGTGCTCAAAAAGGCGTGCTGAAACCAAAATAAAATAAATTATTTTAATTAAACTGCTTAAATGAGCGGTTTTTTTACTAGTATATTATACACTAAGCATTGCCAAACTATTGAACTATTACGCTTGACAAAATAATGTAAGTATGATATACTAATTATGGTTCTTTAGTTAGTCATATATTTACTTATAGCCATAGCCAGAAATCATTGAATCATTTTCGATGGCTTCTGGCTATGGCTACATTGAGCGGCCCTCTAGCAAAAAACAAACGGCACATGTGCCGCGAAAGGAGGAAGACATGTCTTCCTACTCCGAGGGCCAGACTCACCAACTGGCAAACGCTTTAGAAACTGCCGGGTACACGGCAGGAGAAGTCACCGCTTTTGGGCAAGATAAAGAATTACTTGCCCAGGTCAGACAGGTCTTGCGCGGTCTGGCGAAAATCGTGGGCGAGTATTTCAAGCTCGCATGCGACAAGTCATTTTCCCCAGCCAAGTTTATCGGTCGAGGCTGGACAGTCTGGAAAGGTCCGGCCAACGGCAATGGCTTGGAAGGCGATGAAGACCGCGATGTGCGCGAGGACGATCTACCTATCATCGACTGGGACCAAGTTGTTATGGAGACGCATCTTCAGGAAAAAGAAACCTTGGTTCATGGCGAAGAGAAGCTCAAGCGCGTCATAGTCAGTGGCAACATCCAGCTCGGCGGCAAGGCATTCCTTTCGCTTTGGGAGGACTACCAGGCCAACCGCGAAAACAGCGTGCTGGAGAAGTTGCGTCGCAAAGGTGTGACGCGCATTTACTTCTTCGGTCTTCGTCTGCGGAGTCCGCGCGGCAGTCGGGGCGTGTTGTATCTGTATTTCAGCGGCTCCGAGTGGGGCTGGGACTACTTTTGGCTCAACAACCTCTGGAGTGCCCACCACCCATCGGCTTCTCTCGCAAGTAACTAGCCCTTAGGTACTTGGGTTCTTGGATCTTCTGATCCTTGGACTTAGTCCTTAGGACCAGTCTGCTATGCCTACGGCAGACAAGCCGGTAGGCAGGCTTCAATTTTTCGACCTATGCTAGTAAACTAGTGTGGGTCGATTTTTTTTTGTATAATAATTATGGTAATAGGTGAATATGCCAGCGACTACGCCTGCCTGCGGCAGGCAGGGTTGCTGACTACCGAACCCAGTGTCTATATATCTCAGAGTATCTTCGACCATGGTTTAAGATAGTGTAGAATATGGAGCTAAAAAATGAAGTTACTTGGTGTAAACGCTAGGGTATTTTAGATACCGAATACGATACAGCCCCAAGAGTATTCAAAGGGCAGTGGGACAGACGGCGTTTATACATTTTCTGCGGAATCCGAACGGCAATCGGAACGTGTTGTATCTGTATTTCAACGGCTCCAAGTGGAACTGGAACTACAATTGGCTCAACAACCACTGGAATGCCAACAACCCATCGGCTTCTCTCGCCACTCACTTCTCTCTCCTCCTTATTTGGGGGAGTTTTGTTTTGTTAGTTGTCCGTTCCAACCGCCTAACATTTTACCAATTTCATTAAGCGGTGCTGATAATGCACCATATTTTTTATTGTCCAATGCTTTGGTTTCCCAAAGAATCATCAATAGTATTTTTAAGGCATCGAGTTTTTGAATCGCCCTTCGGACATACGGTAGTTTTTCACCACGATTCAAAAAACTGGCCGTAGCAACTGCCTCAATAATTTCTATAAATAATGTATCAATTCTTTGACCCAGCGAGTAGCGCTGGGTTTTTGGCAGTGTTTGGTAATAGCCGTACCAGAGCAAGTAGGCGCTTTTTATTTTTTGTAGCACTGGTAAAATTGCGGGGGGGGGTAGAATATGACATATGGGTAGAATTCAATTAGATAATAAGTATCATTATATCATTTCCGTTGATAATTTGCTTGATGCTTGGAAAGAATTTTTGCGCGGTAAACGGTCGCGTAAAGATGTCCAAGAATTTGAGCTAAATTTAATGGAAAATATTTTAGCGCTTCATTATGATCTGGCTAATAAAACATATAAACACTCAGCGTATCATGCTTTTAATATTTCTGATCCTAAACCTCGTAATATCAACAAAGCCAGTGTTCGAGATCGTCTATTGCACCATGCTGTGTACCGAGTATTGTATCCATTTTTTGATAAAACATTTATTGCCGATTCATATTCTTGCCGGCTTAAGAAGGGCACCCATAAAGCAATCAATCGGTTTCGGGCGTTTGCCTACCAAGTATCTCATAACCACACCCGAACGGTTTGGGTATTGAAATGCGATATTAAAAAGTTTTTTGCTTCAATTGATCAAGCTGTGTTGCTCAATATTATCAATCGTTATATTTCTAATAACAATATTCGCTGGCTCATTTCACAAGTTGTTTCTAGTTTTTGTTCTACTAGAAAAGGCCAGGGCTTACCACTAGGCAATCTTACCTCACAACTCTTAGTCAACATTTATATGAATGAGTTTGACCAATTTGTCAAACATAATTTGAAAGCCAGATACTATATCCGCTATGCCGATGATTTTGTTTTTTTATCTCACAATAAAAAGTGGTTAGAAAGTATCTTGTCTAAAGCAGATCATTTTTTATGGGTAAAATTACAGCTTAAAATACATCCAGATAAAATATTTATCAAAACTATTGCCTCGGGTGTAGATTTTTTGGGTTGGGTGCATTTTACTGATCACCATGTGGTTAGAACTGTAAGTAAAAGACGCATGTTTCGTAATGTCCACATTAAAGAAGGAAACAATAATACTATTCAATCATATCTTGGGTTATTAAGTCATGGCAATGAAAAAATATCATCCGCGCGATTAGAAAATTTAATTGTTTATGAAAATGATTAAAAAGTAGGATCTATTGCATATAGAGAATAAATGTAGGCTGATGTTTATTTGTTTTTTGTCTTTAAAAATGGCATAATTACCATTGAATAATATTTTAAAATCATGAAAACTTTAGTTTTAATACCGGCTTATAATGAAGCAGAAAAAATAGGCGAGGTAATAGATGATGTCAAAGCGTCTGGCTTTGATGTTTTAGTGGTAGATGATGGTTCTTTTGATCAGACTTCTAGGGTGTCACAAGAGAGAGGGGCTAGCGTTTTAACTCATAAAATAAATAGGGGACAGGGAGCAGCTATTGGAACAGGCCTTGAGTATGCTAAAGTTAATCATTATGAAATAGTTGGTTTTTTTGATGCTGATGGCCAAATGAAAGCGGAGGAAATAAAAAATATCATAGAGCCGATATTAAAAAATGAGACTGATGTTGTTTTGGGTTCCAGGTTTTTAGGCCAAGCCCAAAATATTCCTTTTTCTAAATTGATAACTTTAAAATTAGCTCTATTATTTACCAGAATTACTACCGGCTTGAAACTCTCCGATACTCATAATGGCTTTCAAGCTTGGAAAATATCAACCTTAAATAAGATAAATTTAACACAAAATCGCCAGGCATATGCTTCAGAATTACTTAGTGAAATTTCTGATCATAAAATAAAATATAAAGAAGTTCCGGTTACTATAAAATACACCAATTATTCCAAAAGCAAAGGCCAGAGTATTTTTAATGCTCTCAATATAATTTGGGATTTGATAATCAAGAAATAGTTGCTTAGTTTGTTAGTTTTAAGTTGCTTAGGATTTATATAATAAAAACTCCCTCAAATAACTTTATAACTTTCAACTTTATAAACTTTTAACTAAATACATATGTTGATACAATTTATACTAATAATAGCCATCATCTTAATAGTTTTTAGGCTTATTTATAAATTAAAAGCCAAAGATATCACTCTAGGCCAATTTTTTAGCTGGTTGGTTATCTGGCTAGTGGCTATTCTTATTATTTGGTATCCGCAAACTACCACTTATTTGGCTGCCAGAGTGGGCATCGGGCGTGGTGTGGATTTGGTTATTTATATTTCTATTATAGTTATTTTTTACTTGATGTTTAGATTACTGCTGAAAATAGAACAGATAGAAAAACAGATTACTAAAATTGTCCGATATGATTCGTTAAAAAATATCATTTCCGATGAAGATAAAAAATAAGCCTATATTAGTTACCGGTTCTCATCGCAGTGGCAGTACTTGGGTTGGCCAAATGTTATCTTTAGCCCAGGGTGTCAAATATGTTTCCGAACCCTTTAACCCTGGTTATGGCTTAAAAATATTCAAATCCTGGTTTATTTACATCAATGATAAAAATGAGGTTAAATATTTCCAGCCCATTAAAAATCTTTTAAAATTTAAGGGTAATTATCGTTTCAATTTACCGGCTTGGCGTTATTGGTCTAATAAGCTTTGGCCGTTTAATAAAAGGCCACTGATCAAAGATCCTATTGCCTGTTTTTCAGCCCAGTGGTTAGCCGATAATTTTGATATGGATGTTATCGTTTTATTCCGTCACCCCGTCGCTTTTTATACCAGTCTCAAGAGATTAAATTGGCATTTTGACTTCTCTAATTTTCTAAATCAGGAGGATCTGATGGCTGATCATTTAAATAAATTTCTTGATTTAATTATGAAAGAAAGCAAAAGTTACGCCGAAGAAGCGGCTATTTTATGGCTCTGCATCTATTATGTTCTAGATAAATATATCGCCAAAAATTCCAATTGGATTGTCAAAAGACACGAAGATATTTCTCTTAATCCAATTAATGAATTTAAAGATATTTATAATCAATTGGGTTTGAATTTTACCAATAAGATAAAGAAAGAAATAATTAAATATTCATCTGGCAAAAGCTCCGAGCCGATAAAGGTTTTGGATTTAAAAAGAGATAGCCAGTCGGTTGTAAGGCAATGGCTTGGGCAGACCAGCGAGGAGGAAATTGCTACTATTAAAAATATAACCGGCGCTTTAGCTAATAAATATTATCCAGAAAGTGAATGGCATTAGTATGAACAAAAAAATAACCATCATCATAGTTACTCATAACTCCAGAATTAAACTGCCCGATTGTCTGGCTAGTATTTATAGTCAGAATTATCCTAAAAATTTAATTAAGGTTATTGTTATTGATAACAACTCTGCCGATAGCACTATTGGTTATATCCAAGAAAAATATCCTGAAGTTAAATTAATTAAAAATAAAAATAACCTCGGCTTTGCTGGTGGCAACAACCAAGGCTATTATTTAGCGCAAAAAAGCCAAGCTGATTATTTGTTTTTAGCCAATGATGATATCATTTTAGAGTTTAATTGTTTGAGCCGTCTAGCTAAAATTCTAGATCAAGATTCTAAAATAGCTGCTATCCAGCCAAAATTATTACTCCATCCCCAAACAGATAAAATCAACAGCTTGGGTAATAGCATTCATTATTTGGGCTTTGCTTTTTGCAATTATTACAAACATAAAGATAATCTTGGTGTAATAGAACCTTTTGAAATTCCCTATGCTTCAGGAGCCGCTACTCTTATAAGAATGTCAGCTTTAAAAAAAACCGATCTATTTGATGAACGGCTGTTTATGTATCACGAAGACGTTGATTTGGGCTGGCGGCTTAGATT
>CAYIBK010000029.1:0-11277 GCA_964361645.1 uncultured Gammaproteobacteria bacterium | reverse complement strand
GGCGTCATTGCGAAGAATGAAGCAATCCCATGGAATTAGAAATGAGATTGCTTCGTCCGCTTCGCTCCCTCGCAATGACAAATGGCGTCATTGCGAAGAATGAAGCAATCCCATGGAATTAGAAATGAGATTGCTTCGCTCGCTTGAGCTCGCTCGCAATGACAAATGGCGTCATTGCGCACCTGCTTCCATCGTCATTGCGAGGCACGAAGCAATCCCATGGAAAATACACGAGATTGCTTTGTCATTTCACTCCCTGCCTGCCAGTAGGCAAGCTCGCAATAACAAGTGGCATCATGACGACCCCGCACTTAGGTATTTTGAAATAATGTCATAGATTTGCTACAATCAATTAACTAATAATTAATTGAAATTTTTATGAATGAAGTTATTTTATCTGATTCTAATTTTGAAGAAGAAGTTATAAAAAATGATAAGCCAGTTTTGGTTGATTTTCATGCCGATTGGTGCGGACCATGCAAAATGCAGGGGCCGATTATAAAAGAAGTGGCTGAAAGCATCGGCGATAAAGCCAAAGTGGGCAAATTAGATGTTGATAAAAACCAAGTAGTGGCTCAAAAATATAATGTCATGTCTATTCCCACCCTGATTATTTTTAAAGGCGGACAAGCAGTGGAAACTATGGTGGGTGTCCAAACCAAAGATTCACTGATGGGCAAACTTAATAAATTATAAGATTAAAAAATAATTTAAAACTGGATTAATTCACTGTGTTCCTAGGGGAAATCACTTGTCATTGCGAGGAAGCTTAAGCGACCGAAGCAATCTCATAGTTATATTAAATGGGACTACGGAGCCTGTCCCGAGCAGTGCATTTTCTATGGGATTGCTTCTCCGCCCAGGGCGGATCGCAATGACGGAATAGAACCAACGATGACGAGAAAGAGTATATCATAATAACAAGCTAATAATATTTATGAGAGAGAAAAAGAAATATGATCTATTAATTGTGGGCGGCGGTCCAGCTGGGCTGACAGCCGCTATTTATGCTACTCGCCGAAAATTAAAAACCGTTTTAGTTTCTATGACTATTGGCGGACAAATGGCGCTAACCAATGAAATAGAAAATTATCCGGGCTTTGATCATATTGATGGATTAACTCTAGCTGAAAATATGAAAACTCAAGCCGAAAAATTTGGCGCTGATTTTGCTTTTGAGGAAATCCAAGAAATCAAGAAAGAAAATAATTTATTTATCGCCAAAACAGCCAATACTGATTATGAGGTTAAAACCATTATTTTGTCTTTTGGCCTAACTCCGCGTAAACTCAATGTTTTAGGCGAGAGAGAATTTACCGGCCGTGGCGTAACTTATTGCGCCATTTGCGATGGGCCGTTATTTAAGAATAAAATTGTAGCGATTGTAGGCGGTGGCAATTCGGCCATTGAAGCGGCGGAATATATGTCTAAGATTGCCAAACAAGTTTATATTATAAATAGAACAGATCAATTTAGAGCTACCCCGCTTCTATTAGAACAAACTAGAAGTAAAAAAAATATAGAATTTAATTGCTTTACTGAAGTCTTAGAAATCAAAGGCGAGGGAGTAGTCAAATCAATTACTATTGCTAATACGCAGGATAAATCAAAAACAGAAGAAATAAAATTAGACGGCATATTTATAGAAGTTGGCTATCAAGCTAAAACTGATTGGCTTAAGGGCGTGGTTGATTTAAATGGTCGCGGAGAAATAATTACTGATCGCGATGGATCCACTTCCACTGAAGGTATTTTTGCTGCTGGTGATTGCACCGATACTCAATATAAGCAAATTGTTATTTCGGCTGGTGAGGGTTCTAAGGCCTCACTCCAGGCCTATAAATACATTGTGGGCAAAGAAGGTAAGGCGGCTATTCCTGATTGGGGCAAATGCGAATTAGTGGGGACAGATAAAACTACCAAGGTTAAAATAGAAAAATAAAATATTACGCCCTTACGGACATAGCATTTTACAATTCAAGCTTCGCTTGTCCATTATCTTCTTGATAAAAGTTTTATTTCTGTCATCCTCGACCTGATCAGGGATCCAGAATTATATAATAAAACCACTGGATTCCGGGTCAAGCCTGCCTACCGGCAGGCAGGCCCGGAATGACAAGTAAAAGAAGACAGCGGAAAATATTTCATCTATGGGCTAACGCCCATAGTATTTCGTGGGTTAAATAAAATATTATTATAGAAGCAACTGTTATTAAGACAGTTGTTTTTAACTATTGACTTTTTTTGTTTACTGTGTTAATATAACAAGTTCCTGATTTTCAACAACACAAGAAAGGAGTCGATAGGAATTATGAGTAGATCAACCGAGGGTGTTGGTTGTTTCGCTTTCATTATCGTTTTTCTTCTAGTTAATGTTCTGTTAGGCGGTGTTTGCACTCAATATGTAGTTGAATTTTGGGGTTCTTATATTAAGGAAACTGTCGTTGATGTGCCATTTTTTCCATGTGTAATTGCTGGTCTTTTTTTGGGCGAGATAATCATTCCCTTGGCCGTGTTTACATGGATAATGTCTTTTGTTCTTTAATTAAATTTTTATGTCTATAATTGGCCGCTTGTTAAGAGTGGCTTTTTTAAATTGAAATGAAATTTTTAAGATGTTATAATATTGATATAACTCATAACTGATAAAAATATGCCAGATATAGGTGGCAATGAATTAATTAAAGTTAATGTTTTTGAAAAAGTCGGTCTAGCCGAAAACATGAATGTCGGTGATTTGGGTTGTGGTAATTTGGGTTATTTTTCGGTGCCCGCCGCTAAAATTGTCGGCAAAAAAGGCACGGTTTATGCAGTTGATATTTTAAAATCAGTTTTACAAGCCGTGGAGCATATTGCCAAACAAGAAGGATTGAATAATATAAAGATTGTTTGGTCTAATTTGGAAATTGTGGGCGCTACCAAAGTGCCGGCTGACAGCTTGGATTTGGCCATGCTGCATAATATGCTTTTTCAATCAGAAGACGATCAGAAAGTATTTTTGGAATCATACCGCTTAACCAAATCGGGCGGTAAGCTGGTGGTGATAGATTGGAAGATGATCAGTTCTCCTTTTGGCCCGCCACCCACTAAACGCATTAAAAAAGAAGACGCTATCAAATTTGCCCAAAATGCAGGCTTTAAACTGCTTGAAGAATTTGAAGCCGGCCCATATCATTTCGGATTAGTTTTTATGAAATAATCTTAATTAGCTTATTAGGTCGTAGCTTTTTAGATGTTATTATAGTTTATTTTTTATCGTCATTGCGAGGCACGAAGCAATCCCATATAAAATACACGAGATTGCTTTGGTCGCTTGAGCTCCCTCGCAATGACATTTATCTCACTAGCAGTGACAATGTACAAAATTATTAATTTCTAACTCCTAATAATATAAATTATGCCATTTAATCTTGCCAGCTTTTTAAAATTAGAAAGATTTTTAGATTTACGACCGGCTATTTCCTTAACCTCTGTTTATTTTTTATTGGAAGTTTTTGGAGCCTTGGTGGTTTTGGCTATTTTGATTAGGATAATCCAAAAAGTTAGTCAGAAGGATTCTTTTTATAAAAGCTTGCTTCAAAAATATTTTGTCATGTTTTTAACCATGGGTTTGGCTGGATTGTTCCTAGTTTGGTTTCGCTACGAAAGAGCTTATTTTTTATCAGCTCGGTTTTGGCTCTTGGTTTGGTTAATTGGTTTAGTTGTTTGGCTGGTCTTTGTTTTGAAATACCAATTTAAGGTAGTGCCCCAAGCCAGAGAAAAATTGCAAAAAACCAAAGAGTTTAATAAATACTTGCCCAAGAAAAAATAATCACTATGGTTGGCGGAGGGTATAATTCTAAAATCGGAAAATTAGGCGAAGATTTGGCCAGCCAATTTTTATTGGATAACGGCTGTAAAATAATTGATAGAAATTTTCATACTCGGTATGGAGAAATAGATCTCGTGGCCCAAAAAGGCGATGAGATTTTATTTTTAGAAGTTAAAACCAGATCATCTAATCAATATGGTTATCCCGAACAAGCAGTTGATGCTAAAAAAATCAGTCATTTGCTACAAGCTGCCAAGATATATTTGAAGATTAAACACCTTAGTAGTTTCTGGCGCTTGGATATTATTAGCGTAGAGCTAAGCCCCGATAATCAAATTCCCAAAATAAGTTGGTTTAAAAACATTACCAGTGGCTATTGACCCCATGAAGACCTGCCTGCTGGCAGGCAGGAATTTTGAATAGCATTTTCGGTGCCAAATCATAATAATTTTAATATCGAATTATAATTTGATTATTAGTTTGGTTAAAATATTGATTAATAACTTAAATATTCAAAATTCTTCTACGGGGTTGACAAATTTTTTTAGATGTGATATAATGGATATAAGTTAGAAGTGATGATTGACAGCCTGGTGGCTGTCATTTTTCTTAACTGACGTTGTTAGTTTTATATGTCATTGCGAGTCTGCTTTATCGTCATTGCAATTCCATCTGCTTTATCGTCATTGCGAGGAGATCCCTCGTAAACTCGGGACATGCTCCGCAATCCCATATAAAATACACGAGATTGCTTCCCCGCCTTCGCGAGGACCCGCTTCGCTTCCCTGCCTGCCGGCAGGCAAGCTCGCAATGACAGAAGAAAAATTCGTTCACAATAATATTTAAGTAATTTTTATTTTTTAAAATCATTATGACACAATCAGCTATACAAGCCGCTATTCAACAAATTTGTCAGGAAAAGAACATTTCTGAGGAATCTGTTTTGCGTACCATTGAACTAGCACTGGCTGCCGCTTTCAGAAAAGATTTCGGCAACAAAATGCAAAATATAATCACTGAATTTGATTCTAAAACCGGTGATGTTAAGGTTTTTGATTTTAAGACTGTGGTTGAGGATATGCCCGAAGCAGAATTAGAAAATACAGAAGAGAGCCAAGAAAAAAAAGTGAAGATAGCGCAGGATGCCAAATCTTTTGTTGCTGAAGATAGCGAGGCAGAAGTTAGGAGATTCAATCCTAAAACCGAAATTCAATTGAAAGATGCTAAAGAAATCAGCTCTAAATATAAAATTGGTGATGAGATAATTACTCCTTTGGAAGTTCCTGGAGAATTTGGACGTATGGCCGCTCAAACTGCCAAGCAGGTTATTATCCAAAAAATCAGAGAAGTTGAAAGACAGAATATTTTTGATGAATTCAAAGCCTTGGAACACCAAGTGGTTAATGGAACCATTCAAAGAAGGGAAGGCAAGAATGTCTTGGTTGATTTGGGTACTACTACTGCTCTGATGCCGTCCGAAGAGCAAGTTACCAGCGAAAGATATAATGTTGGCAATCGGATGAAATTTTACATCAAATCAGTTGATCAAACCACTCGTGGACCGCAAATTATAGTTTCTCGTTCTAGTGTTGAAGTGGTTAAGAAAATTTTTGAACTGGAAATCCCAGAAATTACTAATGGCACTATTGAAATAAAATCAATTGCCAGGGAAGCCGGCAATCGTTCTAAGGTGGCTATTATGACCAACGACGAAAGCATTGATCCAATAGGATCATGTGTGGGCCAGCGTGGTGGCAGAATACAGACAATCATCAGCGAACTTAATGGTGAGAAAGTAGATATTATTCTTTATGACGAAAGCCCAGTTAAATTTATTACCAATGCCCTTTCTCCGGCTAAAGTCGTTGGTGTGGAATTAAGAGATAATACTACCGAGAAATCAGCACAAGTAACCGTTAAGGAGGATCAATTATCTTTAGCTATCGGCCGTGGCGGACAAAATGTTAGATTAGCTTCCAAATTGACAGATTGGAAAATAGACATTATAGCCAGCACAGAAAAAATATCAATTGAAAAGCCAGTCGAAGATGTCTCTGCTGAATCAGCCGACTTAGAAACAGTTGAAGAAATGCCAGTTACCACCGAGTCGGAAGTTGAAGTTAAAAAACCCAGAAAGAAAAGAGCTAAAAAAGAAGAGTCAGTTGAAGAAGTTGAAGTTATTAAGAGTACAGATTTGCCCATATCGACAGGCCATGAAATCACCGATCAAGAAGACAAAACAAAGTAAAATATTAATTCTCTAAAAGCGTCTCTCAAAATGAGGCGTTTTTATGTTGACCTTAATTTGACAAAAGGGCAATTACCTATTAAGCTAGTGTTAGTTGATTTGAAAAAGACATTTAGAGGTCACAGAAGGAGTCAGAATGATGAATGAAGAAGTTTTGGTTTTAGTGGAAAGTCCTTTTGCTGGAGACAATTTGATCGATATTGTAAAAAATATCAGATACGCTAGAGCTTGTTTGCATGACTCTCTGCTACGTGGCGAATATCCCTTTGCTTCCCATTTGCTTTATACCCAAACAGGTGTTTTAAGGGATAATGTACCAGAAGAAAGACAATTAGGGATTAAAGCTGGCTTGGCTTGGGGCAGACAAGCTCAGAAGACGGTTGTTTATACTGATTTAGGCATTACTGGTGGTATGACTTTAGGTATAGCACGAGCCAACGAAGCCGGCCGTCCAATTGAATTTCGCACTTTGTCCAATTTTCAAGATATAATCCATATAGCTGAGTCGCTAACATTTTAATCCCACACTTTTTCAAAAAAGAGTGGGATTTTTTAAATTATTAATTAATTGTAATAGTTAGCTGATTTACTATTCTAATTACTGGGCCCTTGATTAGAAGACTGGTTTTGTTTTAAAATACAAGTATATTAATCAATGACAATTAAATTATGCTAATCACTTGGTTATCAATCATCGTGTCTTTAATTGGTTTGGGTTTTGCTGTTTTTCTGGCAAAAAAAATAATAGAGCAGAAAATTGAAAACAAAGAAGCGGAGGTTATTTCTTCTTACATCCAAAAAGGAGCTTTAACTTTTTTGTCCAAAGAATATGTAATTATGGCGATTTTTGTGGTAGTAGTGGCTATTATTATAGCGGTTATACCGCAACTCTCTTGGCCGATTGCTTTGACTTTTATTATCGGAGCAATTTTTTCAGCTTTAGCCGGTTTTATTTCCATAAAGATTTCCACTTTATCTAATATTAGGACAGCTGAGAAACTCAGCCAAAGTTTGCATTTGGGATTTAATTTGGCTTTTAGCGCCAGCTCTATAATCGGCATATTTATTGCCAGTTTGGGTGTTCTGGGTGTGGCTTTGCTTTATGTCATATTTGGCGATCCGCAAATAATTTACGGTTTTGGTTTGGGAGCGTCATCTATTGCCTTATTTATAAGAGTCGGAGGTGGTATTTATACCAAGGCAGCAGATGTGGGATCTGATATGGTTGGCAAAATAGAAAATAGCATTTCCGAAGACGATCCCAGGAATCCTGCTTCAATTGCCAACAGCGTGGGTGATAATGTCGGTGATGTAGCTGGTATGGGAGCAGATCTTTTTGAGAGTTATGTTGATTCTATTATTGCTGCCATGGTTTTGGGTGTAATGTTTTTGCCTCTTTTTGGATCCAAAGCTATTATCTTACCTCTAGTTATTGCCAGCATAGGGATAATCGCTGCTATTTTGGGAAATTTATCTGTTAAATTTTTAAATAATATCAAGCCCCACTTGGTGCTCAATGGCGTTAATTTAATCACTATAATTATTACAGTTATCGGTTTTTTTATAGCAGTTAAATATATGATTGGCGATTTAAAGATTTTCTTTGTTTTATTGATTGGTCTTATAGCCGGAGTAATTATTGAGTTATCGGCTAAATATTATACTTCTCTAAAAAATAAACCGGTCCGATCAATTGCTCGCCAATCACAGAATGGAGCTATTACTAATATTCTTTCCGGTTTATCCTGGGGATTTTTAAGTATTATTATTCCAGTTATTATTTTGGCACTGACAATTTATCTTTCTTATTATTTATCACAATTTTATGGCATAGCTTTGGCCTCAGTAGCTGTGCTCTCAACATTGGGTATGATTTTAGCTTCTAATCTTTATGGACCAATAGTTGATAACGCTTCTTCTATCGCTAAGATGTCTGGCATGGGCAGTGTTATCAGAGAACGCGCCGAAGAGTTGGATATTTTAGGAAATACTAATGCGACCATCGGTAAATGTTTCGCTGTTTTTAGTTCCACCCTAACTTCCTTTGTTCTCTTAGTTAGTTTTAGCAAAATAGCCGATTTAGATATTATTAATTTGATTGATCCTAAAGTATTTATTGGTTTATTTATTGGTGCCCTATTGCCTTTTATTTTCTCGGCTCTGACTATTAAATCGGTTAGCCAGACAGCCGTTAAGATTATAGATGAGGTTCATCGTCAATTTAAGGAAATTAGTGGATTAGTTTCTGGCCAGGCTGAACCGGATTATAAAAAATGCATCGCTATCTCTACCGAAGCGTCTTTAAAGCAAATGATTTTGCCGGTAGCTTTAGCTTTGGTTTTTCCTATCGCGATTGGCTTTTTTCTGGGCGTGGCTTCTTTGGCTGGTTTTATGGCCGGATCAATTATCACTAGTTTTATGTTGGCAATATTTATGGTTAATGCCGGAGGTGCTTGGGATAACGCTAAAAAATTCATTGAAGCTGGTAATTTAGGTGGTAGTGGCAGTGAAGCTCATAAGGCCGCATTAATTGGAGATGCGGTTGGTGACCCCCTAAAAGATACAGCCGGCCCAGCTTTAAATATTTTAATAAAACTAATGGCTATTATCTCTATTATTATTGTGCCACTACTGATGAAATAAATTTTTTTAATCAAACTGCCGATTGCTCAATCGGCAGTTTTTTTGATGATTATTCTAATTTCCTATTGACCAGCGATTATTTTTTTGGTAATATAATTTGAGTCTTACTAATTTTTAGAATCAAATAATATTATGAAATCTAGCGTTAAAAAATTAGATAAATCACAAATCGAGATAATTGTTGAAATTTCCCCAGAAGAAATTCAACCATATTTAATAAAATCAGCACAGCGGATTGCCAAAGAAATAAAAATAGAAGGTTTTCGACCAGGCAAAGCTCCTTATGAAATTATTAAGCAAAAAGTTGGTGAAATGGGTATCTGGCAGGAATCAATTAATGATGTTATTTCGGCTACTTACTATCAGGTTTTAAAAGAACAAAAAATAATTACTATTGGCCAGCCCAAGATTGATATTGAAAAATTAGCTCCTGGTAATGAATTTATTTATAAGGCCACAACTGCTGTTTTGCCTAATGTCAAAATCGGTGACTATAAAAAAATAAAAATTAAAAAAGAAGAATTAAAAATCACCGATGAGCAGGTTAACAAGGTTTTAGAAGATATTAGAAAAATGCAGGCCACCGAAAAATTAGTAGCCAGAGAATTAAAGATCGGTGATAGGGCCGAGATAAATTTTGATGTTTTTATTGATAAAGTGCCCATTGAAAGAGGCAAACAAGAGAAATACCCCGTTATAATCGGCGAAAACAAATTTATCCCCGGTTTTGAAGATAAATTAGTGGGCATGAAAGCTGGCGAGGAAAAGGAATTTGAGCTTCAATTTCCGGAAAAATATTTTGAAAAAAAGATGGCCGGAAAAAATGCCGAGTTTAAGGTTAAGTGCAACGGCGTTTATGAAATAGAATTACCAAATTTAAATGATGAATTTGCTAAATCAATTTCGGCCGAAAAGTTTAAGACGATTGCCGAAGTAAAAAGTAATATTTTAGATAATTTAAAAGCCGAGGAATCAACTAAGCAAGAACAAAAAATGGAAATCGAGATGTTGGATAAATTAGTAGCCATATCTGATTTTGAGGCCATACCCGATTTATTAATTGATAATGAAACTCATAAGATGGTTCACGAATTGGAGCACAGCGTTGGTGATCAGGGCTTTGATTTTAATGATTATTTAAAAAGCTTGAATAAAACCGAAGAAGATTTGAAACAAGAATTTAAACCACAGGCAGAAAAACGAGTAAAAATTTCTATTCTAACTAGGGAAATTTATATCCAGGAAAAATTTGAAGTGCGCGAAGATGAAATAGAACTAGAAATAGAAGCCATGATGAAAAATTATCCAGCCAATGAAGAAGTTAAAAAACAGTTAGAAAGTGAAACTTATAAGGATTATTTAAGGAATGTGCTGGGTAATAAAAAAGTAATTAATTCTTTAAAGAAGGAAATAATAATTGATTAATTGTACGAATAAAACCCATCTAACCGATAGACGGGTTTTATTGACGAAAAATTGTGTTTGTGTTAATAATAGCATGTTAGTTGCACTTTAAATAAAACCACAACAACAAAACAACAGCAACTTTTGCTGGAAGGAGGTTATTCACTTGGGTATTTTAGTCACACTCAGAGACACTATTTTTGATCTGGAGGATGTCAGGGAGTTGACACCGGAAATTTTAGAAATTTGTTTGGAACAGGCTGGTGTTTTTCCATCTGTTACAAGGCAGTATTTTGAAAATACCGATCACGGCTTTAGGCATTCCCAAGCTGTTTGGGACAGGTGTCAGGAAATTATTAGGCAATCGCCACTTTTATGGCAAATGACCAAAATGCAAATCGACTGCACTGAGTCTTGCGCTTTAAAAGTTTTAATCTTGGCTTCAATTTTTCATGATATAGGCAGATTTTTAGGATCTTCGTTTGAAACTCACGAAGCAGTTGGAGCGGAACTAGCTAGAATAATTGTTGAGGGCAGTTGTATTGAAGAAGCTTTTTTTCATGCGATTCTCCATCATGATTATATTTCTCCTTTGGTTAGCGGCCAAGAAATGCCCTATTCAGCTATGTTGCCTTTTTCGGAAATTTTCCGTTTGGCCGATAAGACTTCTATTTCACCTAAAGACGAAATCAGAAGATACCATCAAACAGGCAAAAGGGTTGCTCCGGATGTGCCGGTTTTTGATTTAACAATTCCCGATGAGATCAGATTTAATTTTAATTCCGGTTTTAAAAAGGGTGATGAGTTGTCTTGGTTTTTGATTATATTCGCCCTGCAATCAACTGACTTCACTTATGGTGATAGCCGCGATGCTTACGCTTATTGGGCTAGAGGCAAGCGCGAAGCCCTGGAAACAATTGGCGATTTATGCTTGGAAGAAGAATATTTAGAAGGCAAGACGCCAGTTGATCCAAATAAAGCTAAAGATGTTATTAGGCGTTTTTGTAAAAAATATGATTTGATTCTGGCTACTTAAAAGAAATATTATATCCCGTAAAATTACGGGATTTTTTATTTAACCCACGAAATACTATGGGCGTTAGCCCATAGATGAAGTATTTTCCGCTGTCTTCTTTTACTTGTCATTCCGGGCCTGCCTGCCGGTAGGCAG
>CAYIBK010000028.1:7638-12449 GCA_964361645.1 uncultured Gammaproteobacteria bacterium | reverse complement strand
GTGCCCACAGTAGAACGGGGATTCACCGATGAAGATTTTTGATCAATAGCAATAGTTGGCGACAAGCCCTCGATATTATCAACATCCGGTTTGTCCATCAAATCTAAAAATTGTTTAGCGTAAGATGATAAGCTTTCGGCATATCTTCTTTGTCCCTCGGCATAAATGGTATCAAAAGCCAAAGATGATTTGCCCGATCCTGATAAGCCGGTGATAACTACCAATTTATTTTTAGGAATATCAATATTAATATTCTTCAAATTATTAACTCTGGCGCCCGATATTGATATCTTGTCTCTCATAGATAATAGCTTTAAATTAAATCAACACTTATTATATCTGATTATTATCTTATTGTCAAAGGGAAAAAAAGACCCCCCAAACGCGGTTGCGCTGGGGGGCTGAATTTAGAGTTAAGGTGCTATTAGAAAATAATACTTAAGCAAACAATAGTGACTATTACCATAATTATGACATGAGCACAGGTAGATCCGACTTTGGCGTCTTTAGACTCAAAGATGTAGCGTCTTACATAATCTACTCTAGCTACCATCTTGGGATTGCCATGATCGTAGGTAGTAATTTTCTTGGTCATATGGAAAAAGCGGAACGAATACCAAACCAAAGACATCATGGCAACCCAAACTGTAATACCGCCGACAATATTCCAAAGCTCGATGCCGACAACTTTCCAAACTATCAAAACCATCGTCAGTTTACCCACTGGTGTTTGGATAAAATCGTTGACGCCAATAGATAGTTCTTTGCAGATAGACGACAGGGCTTGGCCAACTTTAAGGCCGACATCAGCCCATTCATTGAGCTTCTCGGTGTTAACTACTTCGACCACGGGTTGGCTCAGAGCCTCGATTTTCTTTTTGGCTTCCAACACCGCCGTGGCTTGAGCTGGATCCAATTTAGACAAATCAATTGTAACTGTGGTCTCATCGGCCAAAGCGGTTACTGGTATCAGCAAAACAGCCAAAATAATCGTTGTGAGAATAAAGTGCTTCATAACTAGTCTCTCCTTTTCGTTTCGGTTGGTTGGTGCTGTTAAACGCTAACAAGTTCGGGTTGACTAACAATTTCCCTCTCATTATTGTTTACTTTAATAACGGCCAAACATCTTGGTAGTGAACGGCAAACCGCTTCAAATATCTTTCGCCGGCCAATGACGGTGGGCGAAATGTCGGCCGAGCTCATCGTGCCGTTATACAAACTGGTGAGAAATTCGGGCAAATACCAGGGAATGGCGGTGTCGTTTTCGGCAAAGAGGATAAAGTCGTTGGCTGTCCAATCTTGGCCGTCTTTGATTTTTCGACCGCGGAATTTGGCTTCCAAAAAACGCAATTCTTTGGCTACTTCGCCCATGTGAACCCATTTTTTAGTGACAGACTCTTCAGATTTCTCCTTAAGGTGACCGCCGTGAATTTGGCAATGGCCATCTTGATTCCATTGGATAACAATTTGGTAACCAGCTTGGCGACCAGCCGCACCAGTCTTGAAAGAATCGCAGA
The DNA here is from genome assembly GCA_964361645.1 of uncultured Gammaproteobacteria bacterium. Lineage (GTDB taxonomy): Bacteria > Patescibacteriota > Patescibacteriia > 2-01-FULL-39-33 > 2-01-FULL-39-33 > 2-01-FULL-39-33. Next base: position 10,932 of record CAYIBK010000028.1, on the reverse strand, counting down.
AAACTTCTACAACTTTTACCTTGCCGACAGAAGGGATATTAATCGTAGCAAATCGGCCACGGGACTCAGCTGCCTTAATGGCCTTGTTAGCCCAGTACCGATGTTGTTTGATGGTAGAGATAGCTTCATGAAGCAATTCTTCAAACCACTCCAGTTGTTGAGGCGAATACAAAGTTACACCCTTGACCATTTCTTCCGGATTAAACACATCTTCGATTAGTATCCCGGCTTCACAGCATTTAAATACACCACAGAAAGCCAAAGACAGCCAATCCAAAACCAACTGAGGATCATTTTTGTAATTATAAGATAGGGCTGTCATTAGTTCACGCAAATTGAAGGGATGACGAGAGATTCTTTCTCCGCTGATGTCGTTGGCGCGAACCAGTTCAAAAATTTCTTCCAACCATTTTGATCGGTACTGGAGAAAGTCATAGGATTCACGGACAAGATCAAGCGAACATACCCGACAAAGTTCTTGGTTCTTGGGATTACCGTGTTGATCAAATTTTCCCTTCATAACATTGAAGACGAATTTTCCACCAGTGTCACCGATCTCGTCTTTTCGCGTAGCAGTGGAAAGGAATTCCCAGGTCAGTTTTCCGGTAGTAATACCCAAACGACGGCGAACATAGGGAAAATAATCGAACAGCCCACCTAAAAATCCACACTCCGTATTGGGAAATCTCATTATACCTTCGTGCATGATCATGACTTTTCTGCTCATGGCAGATTCTCCTTTGCTGTGGGGCGTTGGAACTTTAACCGGTTCTAACAGTGTAAGTTATTGTTTGTTATTGCGCTTGGCGAATGCCCTAGCTTTTTCTACAATACTTTCTACTGAATAATCAGTCTCGTGGCGTTCTTCTGAAAAATCATCAATTCTGCCATGGTAATGTTTACATGTACCATTACATTTAGTTGGTTTGCCAACTGTTTGAAGATATTCATTTTCAGAATGGGCTTCAAAAGTAAATGGTACATGTACCTCTAAAATGGGGAAACATGCCACCATAGAGTATATTCCATTGCCAATTTGTTGTGGATTTTTTTTAAATATAAAAACAGGTATTCTCTTGCTTCCCATAAAATCTCTCCCTAAGTTTTGTGTTTTTTTGGAACTGTTAACTGGTTTTGACAATAATGGATTGTCAAAGAACTGAACCTACCATTATATCATATTTAGATAATTTTGTCAAACAAAAAATAAAAACCCAATAATAATTGGGTTTTTAGGTTGTTTGTTTATCTACATTAATCCAAATTCCTTAATGTTTTTCTCGGCTAATTCTTGAATTTTAGTTATTTCCGCTTGGCCCTTTGGTGATTTAAATAAATGCTTAAATCTTTTTTGCAGTTTCAGTAAATCTTCAACCGGAACTTTTTTAGTTATCTTTTGCACTTTTTCTAATTTGCCATTGACATACTCTACTATAGGATAAAATCCGGATTGAACAGCTAATTGGGAAGTGCTTAAAGTGTCTTTGGGTTCAATACCCCAACCAGGAACACAAGGAGAGTAGACTTGAAGATATTTTGGCCCTTTTATAGTTAAAGCTTTTTTAACCTTGGCTATTAAATCCAGCGGGTAGCCGATGGTAGCGGTAGCCACATAGGGCAGATTATGGGCCAAGGCAATTTTGATCATATCTTTTTTGGGAAAAGTAGAACCCATTGATTCTTTGCCGGCGGGGGAGGTGGTGGTGCTAGCATTAAGTGAGGTAGCACCGCTACTTTGATAACCGGTATTTTGATAAGCTTCGTTATCATAACAAACATATAAAATATTTTCGCCTCTTTCCCACATACCAGAAATATGAACCAAACCAATATCAAAAGTGGCGCCATCACCGCCAATAGCAATGACATTAATTTTGTCTTCAAGTCCCTTTACTTTTAAAGCGGCTACAATTCCCGAAGCCAAGCAAGCTGGATTTTCAAACAAAGAATGGATCCAAGGTTGTTTGTAGGAAGTCATGGGATATTGAGTGGTGGTTACTTCACTGCAACCGGTAGCATTGGTCACTATAGTATTTGGCCCAGCCTCATCCAAGATTAATCTAGCAGCAATAATCATGCCGCAACCAGCACAGGCCGTGTGCCCGGGATTGAGCATGTATGATAGCGGTGCTTTAGGTTTATTTTTTATTTGAGTGGCCATATATATTTATTAACTGATTATTATTTTACAATATTTAAGTGGGAGTTAAATTATTTACCCACAAAAACAGCTTCTTTATTTTTATTTTTGGCAGCTAGATATATTTTTTTAATCATAGGAATGGTAATATCTCTACCGCCCAAGCCCACAATAAAACTGGTTATATTCTTATTATCTACGGCAATGCTTTTAATTTCAGAAGCCAGCACTCCCTCTTTACCTAAAGAAATTGATTTATCAATAACAGCAATGTTTTTAGCGTTAGCAATAGCCGATAAAATTTCTTCTTTAGGCCATGGTCGCAAAGAAACAATTTTTAAGACGCCGATTTTCCTATTAGGTCCGCCTTGGGCGGATTGACTACTATTATTTAGTTCATCTACCGCGTCTTTAATGGTGCCCAAAATTGAACCCATGGCCACTATAATAGTGTCGGCATTTTTATCACCGTAATATTCTATTAAATTCAAATCCCGACCGAATATTTTTTTAAATTCACCAATACTTTTTATTATTTCTTTTTTGGCATTAACCACATCTTCATGTAATTCTTGTCTAATTTCAAAATAATGTGTCGGGGTGGCAAAAGCGCCAAAGGTTAGGGGATTGTTAACATCTAAAAATTCTGTGGGTTTATAATCTGGCAAGAATTTTTTTATTTTTTCAGGCGTTTCAATTTCCGTTGGCTCTACTACATGAGTTAAAACAAAACCATCTAAATTTACCATCACTGGCAGTTGTAATTTCTCGGCTACTTTATAAGCTAAGATATGTAAATCACAAACTTCCTGATTGGTTTCGCCAAACCACATCAGCCAGCCACTATCGCGCATAGTTACAGCGTCTTGTTGATCGTTCCAAATATTTATGGGGGCAGAAACTGCCCGATTAGCGCAGGTCATAACCAAGGGCAATCTCATGCCGGCAACATTATAAATCATTTCTGTCATTAGTAATAATCCTTGGGAAGAAGTAGCAGTATAAGATCTGACGCCAGCAGCCAGAGATCCTTCTACAATAGAGATAGCTGCAAATTCGCTCTCGGCTCTAATATATTCATACTTTCCTTCACCGTCAGCTTTTAATTTAGCCAACTCCTCCACAATATGAGTTTGTGGGGTGATGGGGTAAGC
>CAYIBK010000028.1:0-7538 GCA_964361645.1 uncultured Gammaproteobacteria bacterium | reverse complement strand
TCATTAATTGGCCTGTCTAATTCGCCTGTTTTAGTACTTTCAATTAATTTAACGACATCTAAGCCGCTTATAACTTCGCCAAAATTGGTGTGTTTACCATCTAACCATGGTGTGGTCTCTGTAGTAACAATAAAAAATTGACTGCCATTAGTGTCGGGCCCAGAATTAGCCATCGCCAGTGATCCGGCCACTAATTTATGATTATTTATTTCATCGTCAAAGGCATAACCTGGTCCGCCTGTACCCCAGCGATCTTTTAAAGAATCATCTTTGGTTAGGGGGTCGCCAGTTTGAATCATAAAATCTTTTATAACACGGTGGAATTTAATACCATCATAAAATCCGGCACTAGCTAGTTTTACAAAATTGGCCACCGTTTTGGGAGCATCGTCATTATAAAATTTAACTGTAATATCCCCCAAATTAGTTTTGATAATAGCTTGAGTGGCTGAAATTGTATTGTTTTCTGACATATTAGTATTTTCATTAGTTAAAGTAACCCCTAAAACTTTTGCTTGTCCGGCTGGGACATCGCTTTTTTTGTTGCTTTCGGTTATTGATTTATTTGCCAGATAGTCATTTAAACTAAGGCCGATAACTAGACCAGCTACGATGAGTAATATTAGGGCAATTATTTTTTGAGTCATAATTTTTTATTTATTTTCTCCTACCTACCGGCAGGCAGGTCTACCATTTCTATGCATTTAACCGGGCAAATTGCAGCGCATAAACTGCAACCCTTACAATAATCCAGGTCTCTTTCGTAGTATATTCTGCCTTTGCTATTTTTTTCTCCCGTCGGGAAACATATTCCTTCGGGGCATATTTTAGCGCATAAGTCGCAACCAATGCATTTTTCATGATCAATTACCGGGTAATGCAATTCCCGCCAGTTGCCGGTTTTGACCTGGGAAGTTGTTCCTGGTTTGGCTGTTAATTTTATTTTCATACTTGCCCTGTTAAATTTTATTTTTATATCTTTGGATTAATTTATTCCCAGCGCCCTTTAAAAGACTAAGTTATTGGCCTAGTTATTTAACGGGGTAAACCCTATTAAATTAAGATTTAAATTTAACTATACATTGTACCCCGTGCCATTTATCATTTAAGTGATAATGAAATCAATTTAATTATCGTTTAAATCTTAACTTCATAAAATGAAGTTATTTAACAGGGTAAAGTTATTTTTTTATTAATTCAAAACCACGCCGAGCAGCTTTAATATTTTTTTCTCTTATATCCGCATCACTAAATTGCTCACAAATAGCTTGTTCTACCGATTCTATTTTAACAGTATTAGCTAATCCGGCAAAAGCTCCCAATAGAATAGTGTTGATAATTGGTTTACCAATAACTTCCAGAGCTATTTTAAGAGCTGGTATGGTTTTTATTTCTACCCCCTTTGGCGTCCTAAAATCTGAAGCTGATTTTTCTGTGTTTATCAGTACTATCGTGCCTGCTTTAGCTCCTTCAAAAACATCTACCCCGTCTATTAAAGAAGAATCTTGGATAATAATATAATCGGGATTATAAATTTGGCTGCGTAAACGAATAAATTTATTATCTATCCTAGTGAAAGCCGTTACTGGCGCGCCACGCCTTTCTACGCCAAAATTAGGAAAACCCTGGGAAAATTTGCCATCATAAAAAGCGGCTACGGCTATAAGCTTAGCAGCTGTTACCGATCCCTGTCCTCCTCGGCCGTGGATTCTAATTTCTATCATATATATTACTATGAGATAGTTATAAAACTATATTTTCTCTAAATTTGTCTTTTTCGGCTACGACTTCGTCCAACTGGCACAAAATGATTTTCACCATAGCTCTGCTATGTTTTAAATCATTTTGCTGGTTAGGCTCGTCTCGCCGGAAAAATCCTAAATTTATAGATAAAATAGTTTTATCACCATCTCTATTGATTATTTAATAATTTTAATGATTGGTTGATTATAATTTCCCAATTATTTTTAGAAATTTGCCCGCTTAATCTATTGCCGTTTACAAAAAAAGTTGGTGTGCCGGGCGCTCCCAAAGTAAAACCATCTTTAGTGTCTTCTGTTACTATATCCTTATATTTTTCCCCTGACAAGCAGTTATTAAATTGATCCATATTCAAGCCCGATTGCCGAGCAATATTTTGCAAATCACTCTCAGTAAAATCATTTCTAGCATTTAAAAATAATCTGTCATGCATGGCCCAAAATTTACCTTGTTCATTAGCACATAAAGAGGCCTCAGCTACCAAAGGAGAGCCCTCGTTGATTATGGGATATTGTCGATAGATAAAAAAAATCTGATCCTGGTATTTATTTATCACTTCCCTAATAATAGGAAACTCCGCCTGACAGACTGGACATTGAAAATCGGAAAATTCTACAATAACTAATTTAGCCTTGGTATTGCCAAAATGTGGCCGGTCTCTTTTTTCGGCTAGTTGTCTTTTGGGATCGTTAGTGGGCAAATTACTAATTACGTCTGTCGGTTGATTGGTATTATTTTTGGCCGAATTATTTAAAAAAGAGATTAAAATAATTATCACCACCACTAAAATTGCAATTACAATAATCACTAGTATTAGTTTTTTAGATGGGCGGTAATTTATCCTGTATCCCGGGTTATTTATGGGTATTAACATAAGGTGAATTAATTATAACATATTCAAATAAATTTGAAGTAATCTGACTTCTTTGTTTATTATGGCGAAAAAATCCCCACAATGCGTTGGCCGGTTATCATCGAAAAATACTTTTTTATTTTGGTGATAATAGAATTGGCAATTAAATCGATTAGATTAAATTCCAGAGCGACTTAAACAAATTCCGAATATTTTGTGCCATAGTCTTGTCGTAAATCTCTATTAAGTAATGAGGATGTTCTCTTGTTATTATCATTAGAATATAATCGCCGATGACTACTTGAGTGGCGGTAAATTCTGATCCGCCAGCCCAATATTTAATCTGTCTCTGTGTTGCATATGCTTTTTTACTCATGATTTTTGTTTCAACCGGTTTTTTATTGGTCAGTAAATGAAGTTTTGTTTCTGTTGGGAAATTGGTCCAAAAATGATCCGCCCAATCTTCATAATTCTCAATCAGGGTGTGGTCTTGAAATCCCCACCATGTGTTATCGACTATGGCCCCGCTTTCAGCCCAGACAGTGGATTGAGTTATTAGAAATCTTTTTAATTTAGATTCTTCTATAAAATGAATTTTGGGGATTGAGTATGTTCCTTGTTTAGGAAGTTGTTTGAGTTCGGCCACTATATCAGGAAATTTCTTTTTCATATTAGCAGTTTTATCCTCCTGATTTTTTATCAGATTATCCAGTGCGTCCTCTTTTAATGCTATGAGGTATTTTACGGTTCCTGTTTCATCCTCAGTTATTAAACCTTTTTTGATCAGCTCTTTGGCCACACTATATACTGTTGGACGGTGAATGGAAGTGATGCTGGCTACCCGCGCCGGAGCTATTTTTTGATATTGAAGCACACAAAGGTAGACGGCAACCTCTTTTTCGGACAGGCCTATCTCTTGTAATTTTTGTTCTATCATAAATCAATTATACCGCTAATCAAGATTGTTGTCAATATATAATCAACATATATTTATCCATATAAAATAAGGGTGTAATCAATATATTATGTAATTTTTTCTAATTTATATTGACAAATTGTCAAGGATATGATAGACTATCTATTAACAACAGAGCATGGGGCTTTGTTGAAAATAACATCAAAGGAGATTGTTTCGTGAAAAAAAATAGCGCACCTAGCAGTACCTTAAATATATTGGCATACGACGGCAGTTTAGCTACCAGGCCATACTATGAAAAGAAAAATTCTCTAATATCAGGAGTAAAAAAATATTTAACAGAACTAAGAAAAGAAAGAAAGGTTGTATTATCTGGTGTTTTTTCTTTGGGTGAGGCCGAGATAATTGAACACAGGGAATACATCCACGATGGCATTAGGTTGCATCAAATCGGCACCTCATTTTTTAAGATACCAGGTAGCGAGCAAATCTTTGCGTTAATACTCTTAGATGATGAGACTATTAGATATCACAATCCCAATGAAGAGTGGAAATATATGCACGCGCGCAGAAAGCCCTCTGTGTGGCAAGGAACTATTGATACTGAAATTAGTATTGTTCCTATTGTGCCAATAAAAGGGAATATTGCAGTCGTGCGAGAATGCAAGCGGCTACCAAAAGATCTTAAGCCATTGTGCATAAAGGGAACATTATGCAACATGGAAATAATCGGAGAGGGTCTTGTTGAGGACATAATATGTCTTAATGGGAGTATCCAGTATAGTCTCAAACTTCTCTTGTTCCGTTACAACCAGATTCTATATGTGAGATCTGAAATGCTTTCTCAGCAATACGGCGGGGCCGGACCATTTGTAGAAGAAGCTTTTATTACAAAATTGGCAAATTTTCACATCTGAAACAAATAATAGAGCCACAAGGTAAACCTTTGTGGCTTTTTAAATATCATGAAACTCGCATAGCTTTTCATTAAAAGTTAATTATTAGCACAGTATTCTTGAATTAGTCCAAACACCAGTAGTAAAGCAAAGCCTATGCGGAACATAGTGTATTTCGTCGTGTTTAATGATTGAAATACTATTATACACGAAGTGTTGCACTTGATCATTGAACTTGGGATCTCAGTAATTGACTTTATAGCTAAAGTGTGATATCATATTAATGATAAGGGATAATCTACATTTAGCGTTTTGGGAGGAAAACGCTCTTTAATATTTAAATTAAGCTACTAATTATGATAATAGATATTGTTCAGATCATTTCGGCGGTGGCCTTGATAATTGTGATTGTTTTACAAAATAGGGGCACTGGCCTTGGTGCCGCTTTCGGCGGTGAAGGCAATGTTTACCGCACCAGAAGAAGCGCGGAAAAAGTTTTATTTCAATTGACTATTATACTGGCTGTAATATTTTTTGTTACCGCTTTTGTAAATATTTTATTTTAAAATACCGATTAAGTTACAGTGGAACCATTATCCTCTTGGGGGAAAAAAGTCACCGACTATTTTTCTCATCAGAAAAAAAGCTTAAGGAAATTCCAAAAGCAACACCATTTAGATAAACAATTGGTGTATGTTTTGAACAAGTCAAAATTTCCTACCCTAAGGCAATTGCGCTATTTGCCGAAAGTCTTAAATAAAAAAGAACGCCAACAAATAAGCGTTTTATCTCTTGTTATATTTGTGGCTTTAATTGTTGTTTTGGTTAACGGCTATTTTTTAGCCACTGTGTCGGTTCCGAAATCGGGCGGTGAATATATTGAGGGCTTAATTGGTTCGCCTAGGTTTGTAAATCCGATTTTAGCCCAAACTGATGTTGATAAAGATTTAACTCGTTTAATTTTTTCTGGCCTATTAAAATATGATAAAAATCGGCAATTAGTTCCTGATTTAGCGGAAAGTTATGAAATATCAGAAGATCAGCTGACTTATACTTTTTATTTAAAGAAAGATATTTTTTGGCACGATGGTGAAAAATTTGATGCTAATGATGTCGTTTTTACCATAGCTTCTATTCAAGACCCAGAATTCAATAGCCCTCTTTATAGAAGTTTCATAGGCATAACGGCTGAAAAAATTGATGACAATACCATTAGATTTATTTTAAAAGAACCATTTGCACCTTTTATCAGCTTACTTACTTTTGGCATTTTGCCCGAACATTTGTGGTATGCTATCTCACCGGCTAACGCTACTTTAACTGAGCTTAACAGAGCTCCAATAGGAACTGGCGCTTGGAAATTTGATAAGTTTAGCAAAGATAGAGTTGGTGTTATTAAATCTTATACTTTAATAAAGAACAATAGTTATTACAGCCCAAAGCCTTATTTGGATAAAATTATTTTTAAATTATTTGGTGATTTTAATTCAGCTGTTGATGCTCTAAAAAGCAAAGATGTCCAGGGCATAGCTTATTTGCCTAAAGAATTGGCTATTGATTTAGAAAAATATAAAAATTTAAATTATCATAATTTAGATCAGCCTCAATACACTGCCTTATTTTTTAATCAGAATAACAATGAACTTTTAAAGGCTGATTATATTAGGCAAGTTATTGCTTTGGCTGTAGATAAAAAAACCATAGTTAAAGATATCTTCAATAGCGAGGGACGCATTGCCAACGCCCCAAGTTTACCGGGGATAATTATTAATCCCGATATTAAAAAGTATGATTATGATCCACAAGCAGCTGTGGCGCTTTTAGAAAAAAACGGCTGGCAAATGACTTCCACCACCACTGAAGACGGTATTACTACGCAAATGCGACAAAAAAAAGATTGGTATTTGCAATTAAAATTGACCACCGTGGATCAACCAGTTAACATTAAGACAGCTGAATTTATCAAGGCATCTTTAGAACAAGTTGGTTTTAGCGTTAATTTTGATATTATTGATAAATCAAAGATATTGCAAGAGATTATTAAAACGCGTAATTACGAATCTTTGCTGTTTTCCGAAAATTTAGGCACCGATCCTGATCCTTTTCCTTTTTGGCACTCTTCGCAAAACGAATATCCAGGATTAAACTTGGCTATTTTTACCGATAAGAATGTTGATAAATTACTGGAAGATGCTAGAAAAAGTAATAATTGGGAGGAAAGAAAAAATAAATATTTAGAATTCCAAAGGATTATAGCTGAGGAGCTACCAGCCATCTCTCTTTTTAATGCTACCTATACCTATCCTCAGGATAAGATTATAAAAGGATTTAATCTCTATAGTATAGCGGTACCAGCTGATCGCTTTTCTAATCTCTTTGAGTGGTTTGTAAAAACAAAACGTGTTTGGAAGTAATGAAGCGCGTTGTCTACCTGCCTGCCGGTAGGCAGGGCAGACAGGGAAGAAGGTAGATCCGCTCAATAATCCCTCAAAAGCTTAGTGCCCCACTAAATATCATAAGCCGAAATGGTGGAATTGGCATACACGCAGCATTCAGGATGCTGTGGATTAAAATCCGTGAGGGTTCAAATCCCTCTTTCGGCACAATAAATAGGAAAATTTTTCTATTAAATTCGAGACATCAACTTAAACTTAGTTGATAAAACTAATTAAAAATTCCTGCAAAGGGTCAGCTTTTTAAGCTGATATTAACAATTAAATAAAATGAGTAATGAAGAAAAAAGTCGTCAGAATATTGGAGCAAATCGTAAAAATATAAGACGCAAACATCGAAACTACTATAAGCCAGCAGTTTCCAAAACATCTGGTCAACAGACATCGGGTATTTCTAGCCAGCATGCCATAACTAAAAATATCCCCAAAACCCCGCCTAGGGAATACAGCGATAAGCTACTAGGCAATGTTAATCAAACCAGTAATAAGGCTAATTACCACAAACAGGCTTATCAAAATAAGCCTCATCAAGTGACACTACAGCCATCAAGAACAAATGAAGATGTTTTGAAAATAATACCTATTGGCGGTTGTGAAGAGGTGGGCAGAAATATGACCATTTTTGAATATCGCGGAGAGATTATTATATTGGATATGGG
>CAYIBK010000027.1:0-13527 GCA_964361645.1 uncultured Gammaproteobacteria bacterium | reverse complement strand
GAGCTACTAATTCGGTTAGTATTTTATTTTATAATTTATCCAACCAAACTGTCTTATTGATTCGTGAACCGCGCACTGCCATGATTACAAAACAAAATCCGCAAGGACTGACGATCGGCAATGTAGCAGGACGATTTGATGTTGATCTTAGCCCTAGAGCTTTGGCGGTTAAAGAAGCTTGGGAAGAAGCTGGTATTACTATCAAAGAAGAAGATATTATTATGCTCAATGACAGTCAGCCTATGGCAGTTAATGCTGGCATGACTGATGAAAAATGTTATTTGGCTTTCGCCACAATTGGTTGGGATAATTATGAACCAGATGAAAAACTCTTCGGCAACACTGAAGAGGGTGAAAAAATAGAAAGAGTCTGGATGTCGATAGAAAAGTTCAAAAAATATCAACCAGAATGCCTAAAAGTTTTTGCCTTGCAACAATGGTTCCTGAAAACCAGCTACTGCCAGGAGAATAAAGATGAGAGGTAAACCAATCATCACTTCGCTACTAGATACAGATTTCTATAAATTCACTATGGGTTTGTTGGTTTTTCTAAAGTATAAAAATGTGCCAGTAGAATACGCTTTTAAGAATCGCTCTACTGTGGTGGCTTTAGTTGAATACATAGACGAAGGCGAACTAAGAGAGCAACTTGATGCAGTAAGAACTTTGCGCTTTAACAAAAGCGAACTGCATTATCTGCGCGGCACCAATGAATATGGTCAGCGTATGTTTACCGAAGAATATTTGGAATTTCTAGCCGGCCTACAACTGCCCGACTACCATCTGGAAATAGCTGGTGACGAGTACCGTTTGGAATTTGCTGGCTCTTGGGCGGAAGCGATTTATTGGGAAACTCTGGCTCTTTCTATTGTCAATGAGCTTTATTTTAGAAACAGAATAAAGTCCGCTGACTTAAGCTCATTTGAGCAAGAAACAATGTATGCCAAAGCCAGAATTAAATTAGCCGACAAAATTGCTTTGATCAGGAAATATCCTGATATCACCATCACTGATTTCGGTACTCGCCGGCGCTTTAGCCGCGATTGGCAGTATTATGTGGTGGAAGCTTTGAAAACCGAGCTAGGCTCGCAATTCTTGGGTACTTCCAATGTCAAAGCGGCTATGGATTATGCTATTTTACCTATGGGCACTTCAGCTCATGAAATGTATATGGTGATGTCAGGTATTATGCACGGCAGTGATGATGACATCCGCGCTTCGCATAGCCAAACACTTCATGACTGGTGGGAATTGTATGGCTACGGTTTGTCTGTGGCCCTAACAGATACTTATGGTACAGATTTCTTCTTCCGAGATTTTAATTCCATTCAAGCCCAGAGATGGAAAGGTTTGCGTCATGACAGTGGTGACCCAATTGTCTTTGGTGAAAAAGCGATTGCTTTTTATCAACGTCATGGTATTAATCCTATGGAAAAACTTTTGATTTTCTCAGACGGTTTGGACATCCAAACCATTATTAAGATCGCTGATCATTTTCGTAGTAAAATTAAAGTCAGTTTCGGCTGGGGCACCAACCTCACTAATGATCTGATGTTTAAACCATTGTCTTTGGTAGTTAAAGCCACTGAAGCCAATGGACATGGCACGGTTAAGTTGAGTGACAACCTGGCCAAAGCCATGGGCGATCCAAATGATATCGAACGTTTTAAGCGAATTTTTGGACACACAGTAACTCTCAATGAGGCTTGTGTTGTCTAAATAAAATAGTGGTGAGAAACTAAACTCTCTCACCACTCCTTTTTCAAGCTATTTATAATTAGATAGTTTGAATGAAGGACCGTACTTTATAAACCAAGGAGATAAAAAGTGATGGATCATATCCTGTATTTTCCTATTTTGCCTGATCCCAATGAACCGGGTTCAGAAAGAGCCAATGATATCCGGCAATGGGTGGATAATTTTCTAATGCCAGCCTGCCTAGCTACTGATGAAGAGGATAAAGCCAATGTTTATCTGGTGGCTGGTGGCGACGGCAAATTCATGAAAACCGTTCGAGAAAAACACAGTAGTGGAAAAATTTTCTTCGGCATTAATCGGGGTACAATGGGATTTTTGCTTAATCCGATTAACGAAATAAATGAAATACCTATCAGCTTGGATCAAATCCAGATTATCACCGCTAAATTGATAAAAGTAACTTTTATTAAAAAAGATGGCAGCAGTTTTGAATTTTTAGCTTTCAACGATGCTTTCTGCGGCGGTAATGTGGCTGATCATATTACTTTCTCTATTTCCGGCTCGCTAGCTCATTTTCCCAAACGGCAAGTTGGCGGCAATGGCGTCATAATTTCTACGCCTCAAGGCACAACCGGTTATGCCCTAAAAGCCAGGGGCACCTCCTCTGTTTTACCGCTCGACACCACTAATTGGTTTATTAGCGGTATTGCCACTGGCCCCTACCCTTGTGATCAGGTTTCGCCGCAAGAAATTTGCGTGGAAGTGACTTCGCGCCAACCGGTTAACGGCTATGCCGACGGCTACAGCCAAGAAGTGAAAGATATTGCCAAGATGATAGTTGAGCCCACAACTCAAGAAATAAAAATGGGATTTTTATCTCAAATAGATTTCGCGGCCAGAAGAATGAATTTGGCACAACTAGTGGAAAGAGGCGGGCACTAAGCCGGCCATTTCCACTCTTTTTTCAAGCCTCTCAAATGTTTGGGTGGTTTGAATAAAAGAAAAAATGATATGGTTATAAAACTATATCAATGTACCTTAAAACATAAAGGATGAAAACAACATGACTATGCCGATTGATTTTGCTTTAGTGCGACACGGCGAATCAGAGGGTAATGCCGCTAACTCCAGATCACGGAGAGGCGATGATACGGATTTTAATGAAGCATTTTTAAAGCGCCACAGTTCCAAATGGCGTTTAACTGATAAGGGTAGAGAACATGCTCGATTGGCTGGTATTTGGATCAAACAAAATATTGGCACTGATTTCTTTCGCTATTATGTTTCGGAATATCTGCGTGCTATGGAAACAGCCGCCTTCTTAGAATTACCTGGAGCCAAATGGTATCCAGAATTCTATTTGCGCGAGCGCAATTGGGGCGCTCTGGATTTGATGACTGATTATAATCGCCGCCTGCATTTTGCCAAAGACCTAGAAAGACGGGAAATTGACAGTTTTTATTGGAATCCACCGCGAGGCGAATCCCTAGCCGATCTTTGCAGACGACTAGATAGAATACTAGGCACTATGCATCGCGAGTGCGCTGACAAAAAAGTTATTATTGTCTGCCATGGTGAAGTTATGTGGGCTTTTAGAATTAGATTAGAGCGAATGTTACAAAGTCGCTTTCAGGAATTGGATAACTCCAAACATCCGCATGATCACATCCATAATTGCCAAGTCCTGCATTTTACTAGGCGTAATCCCGAAACAGGAGAAATTTCTCCTTACATGGATTGGCTGAGATCAGTTTGTCCATCGGATTTAAGTTTATCAAGAAATGTTTGGGAAAAAATTGAACGCCGCCGCTTTACCAATGAAGAACTTTTAGCAGAAGTAGAACGATATCCGCGTTACATCGCGGATTAGAAGGAAGGAAAAAATGGCACCGGAACAAATCAGCCACGGCCAGTCCCGCCCTTGGGCTTTATCGTTTTCTATTCAGGTTAGTAGTCGTACGAAATGCAACGGCTGTTGCAAATTCTGTATTGCCGCCACTACTCCTGGAACTTCTATTGATGAAATTGGTATTAAATTGTGCGATGAAAATAGATTGGGAATTGGACTGGGCTATGCTAAAAATCTTGGCGCTTCACACGCTATTTTGACTTCCAAAGCCGAACCGACTCAAGAAGATCCTGATTATTTATGCCATTTAGTTAGAACGGCCAGAGAATATCTGCCTTTGGTTGATATGCACACTAACGGCTTTCTTCTAACACGAGGCAGTAAAAGCGATCTGTTAGAAAAATTAACAAAAGCTGGTCTCACTATGGTAACATTTTCCGTTGCTTCATTTAATAATCCCACCAATAAACATTTGATGGGTTTAGAACAGAATACTGAAGAACTTGTGACTAAAGCCTTAGAGTTTGGACTATTAGTGCGCTGTTCCTTGGTGGTTAATAAATATGGTGAGTCTAATATTGCCAGAGTTATGGATTATATTTTTAGAGCAGCTAATTTAGGTGCACATATGGTAGTAATTAGAGAAGTTTGGATTCCTGATAATACTCAAGACCAAAATAATTCCGTGTTCTTATGGAACCAGATCAACCAAGTGCCTATTGCTCCTCTGCAATCACAGTTTATGGAAGCAGTTGAAGGTAATTTATACGGATTACGCTTGCGTGATCCTCTGCCTTGGGGCACACCGGTTTTTACCATTGATGAAGGACTTAGTGATCCAAATCATGGTATTAATATCACCTTCGCCCGCTGTGACGAAGCCAGCACTGGCAAAATTTTTAAATCGATTGTCCATAAGCCCAATGGCCACGGCTATCGCAACTGGGATAGTAATGGCGACATCCTTTATTAAATCAACATGCGCGGTTGTGCTTTGCAACCGCCCTTTTTTCAAGCTGCTTAATGTTATTAGGCGCCTTGAATAGAAGGAACTTTGACAACCTAACAATATAGGGAGATAAAAATGACCCAACCTCTAGTTATTTCTACTCGAGCTTCGCTTTATTTTGCTAAAAAAATTGCTCAGGCCTTGAAAGTAAAAGTTCTACCAACTCACAGAATAATCTTTGGCGGAGTGGAAAATTACTACCGTATTGGTGTTGATAATTTTACCGATCTATTCGGCCGTGATGTCATCTTAGTTGGCAGTACTCATTCTGATCGCGAAGTTAATGAGATTTATCGAATTGGTTGCGCCCTTTCCGGCTATGGAGCCAAAAGAATTATTTTTTGCCTGCCCTTCTTCGGTTATTCCACTATGGAAAGAGCAGTTAAACCCGGTGAGGTAGTTACAGCCAAAACGATTGCCCGACAATTTTCGGCCATACCGCAAGCCTCTATGGGCAATACCTTTCTTTTAATGGATTTACATGTCGGCGGAACCGTCCACTACTTTGAGGGCGATTGCACCCGCTGTGAGCTTTACGGCGAACCAGTTATTGAAACAGGTATCAGAAATATTATTCTTAATAATCCTTTGAACCATAAAAGTATCATGGCTTCGGCCGATTTAGGCCGCGCCAAATGGGTGGAAACCTTTGCCAGTGTTTTTCACACTGACATTGCTTTTATTCAAAAGAAGCGTGATGGCGTTAAAACTTCGGCTCAAAGAGTTATTGGCGAAGTGGCTGATAAACATGTCATTATTTATGATGATATGACCAGAAGCGGCGGCACCTTAATTAAAGCGGCTGAACTCTATCTTAAATCAGAAGCTAAATCAGTTTCTGTAGCCTTAAGCCATTTGGCTTTAAACAATAGGATAGTAGCTCAAGCCTTGATCGATAGCCAAATTGAATTCATTGTCGCTACCAATTCTCATCCGGCCACGGAGTGGCCAATAATAAAAAATTCTGAGAAATTCCGAATTTTTGATGTCAGTGAAATTTTTATTAATACCATCAATAAAGTATTAAGCTAAAGAAGGAGCAAAGACAGATGACTTTCTTAGATATCAGAAAACACGGCTTTTTTAGGCTAGCAGCTGTTGTGCCCAAAGTAGAATTGGCTAATGCTGAAGCTAATCTCACCAATCATTTGGCGGAACTTATAAAAGTTTATGACAGAGGAGCTCAATATGCCCTTTGTCCAGAATTGGGATTAACCGGCTATTCTTGTGGAGATCTGTTCCATTCCCAGCTTCTTTTGGATCAAGCTGAGGAGTTTCTATTTAAGCTAATTATGGCTACTGCCGATTTGAATATGATCATTAGTGTTGGGGTGCCACTAAGAGTTGATGGCGCCGTCTACAATACAGCGGTCACTTTTTATCGAACCAAGATATTGGCAGTTACGCCCAAAGCTTATCCGCCGGAATATCGCGAGTTTTACGAATTGCGCCATTTTGCCCGAGCCGCCGAAGCCCAAGTTGATACCATTAATTTAATGGGCCAAGAAGTTCCTTTTGGCACTGATATAATTATTTACCATCCTACCTATCGCGGTTTTGCCTTGCATTTGGAAATCTGCGAGGACGGTTGGGTGCCTATCCCACCTTCAACCTTAGCCGCGCTCGCTGGTGCTACTGTTTTGGCCAACATGTCGGCTTCCGATATCACTATTGGCAAGCACGATTACCGCCTGCAGTTGATGCTGGGGTCATCTGGGCGAAATGTCGCCGCCCAAATGTATTGCGCTGCTGGCTACGGTGAATCAACTTCTGATGTTTCTTGGGATGGTGATGCTATTATTGCCGAACGCGGCAATCTGCTAGCTACCTCCGATAGATTTCAACTTAGAAGTACCCATATTATAACCGATATTGATTTAGTGGCCATTGAACAAGACCGAATGCGTCAAAACTCTTTTAGGGAAAATGGCATGGATAATCTGAAAAAATTCCGCCGGGTTTCGCTTGAGCCTAAGTTTTACGGCTTATGGCGTGATTTTAATGTTTATCATAATTTTTTGCGGCCAATTGATCCGCATCCATTCGTGCCCAGCGACCCCAAACTCCATAACGAACGCTGTCGCGAAACTTTCATAATTCAAAGCACAGCCCTAATGCGTCGCCTAGATTCATTACCAGAAGATATGAGAAAAGTTATTGTCGCCATTTCCGGCGGACAAGATTCTACCCATGCTCTGCTGGTAGCGGTTCATACTATGGATATGATGAAACTGCCACGAACCAATATCACGGCTGTTACCATGCCCTGCTTTGGTACTACCGAAAGAACCAAGAAGAACGCCATTGGCTTAGCTCAGGCCTTGGGTGTAACCTTCAAAGAAATACCGGTAGATGGAATTGCCGAATCAATTTTTGAGGCCATTGGCCATGATAAAAGTGAAACGACTCTGGTATATGAAAACGCCCAAGCGTGGTCACGCAAATTCGTGGAACTATCCCTAGCTGCTAAATTCAAAGGTATTGTTTTGGGCACCGGCGATTTGTCGGAACTGATGCTGGGCTGGTGCACCTATATGGGTGATCACGGCTCGCATTATGCTATCAACGCCGGCGTGCCTAAAACTCTAATTTCTTTTTTGATTAATTGGACATCGAAAGTCGTCTTTGCCTCGGAACCGACAGTCCAAAAAATTCTAGACGATATCATATTAACTCCTATTTCTCCAGAACTTCTGCCACCTGATGGTGAGAGTATCACCCAAGTGACAGAAGATTTAAATGGGCCTTACGAGCTTCATGATTTCTTCGGTTATTATATGGTGCGCTTGGGCTATAGCCCCACTCGGATTGCGCGCCTGGCTCTAACAGCTTTTAATCAGCAAAATACCATTGGTAAAAAATACGAGCTAGCCGAAATTAAAAAATGGCTTGGAGTCTTTCTGAAACGTTTCTTTGCCAACCAATTCAAACGCAACTTTATGCCTGATGGCCCTAAGGTTGGCTTGGTTTGCCTTTCGCCCCGAGGCGATTGGCGCATGCCCTCTGATGCCCAAGTACAAGCTTGGTTAGCTGACTGGGAAAAAATTCCTGATGTACCTTTAATCTAAACCAAATACACCTCGATACCAACTGGTATCGAGGTTTTTTATTATATGAAGTTGACAAAAGAAGTTGACAAAAAACACGGCTAATGTCATAAGTAATTTTTAACTAAATTGGGATTAATTACTCATTGACAAGTGAATATAATTTCGCTAAGATAAACCATTGAGCTATAATATAATTTTAATAATTTTAGGGTAAAATGGCTTTAACCGAAACACAACAAATCTTTGAACTAGTTAAAAAAAGCCGATCAATTTTAATTGTCTTCAAAAAAGATTGGACTGGAGATTCCCTCTCTAGCGCCTTAGCTTTGTCTAAAGTATTAAAAAAAATAGATAAAAAAGTTGAGGTGGTTTGCCAAAATTTCAAACCATCGGCTAATGTTTCTTTTTTAGGCGCCACAGAAATAAATGATAAGATAGAGAATTTACAAAAATTCGTTATTAGTATTGATACTTCCAAAACTAAAGTGGGTGAATTTTATTACGATAATGAAAGTGATAAATTGAATATTTATATCTCTCCTAAAAATGGACAGTTTAAACCAGTTGATGTTTCAGCTAAAATCGCCAATTATTCATATGATTTGATATTTATAGTTAATTCGCCTGATTTAGAATCATTAGGAGAAGTTTATGATAATCATAGTGAATTTTTTTATTCTACCCCTAAAATAAATATTGACAATTCCAATAAGAACGAGTATTTTGGTGATATTAACTTGGTGGATTTAACCAGCTCTTCCACAGCAGAAATAATTTATGGCTTGATTAAGAACTTTGATGAGAATCTGATTGATGATGATATGGCAACTTATCTTTTATGCGGCATTATTACTAGTACCAAAAATTTTAAGACTTTAAATGTTTCCCCTAAAACTTTAAATTCGGCTAGTCTCTTAATAACTAAAGGAGCGAGAAGAGAACAAATTATTCAAAATCTCTATCAGACTAGATTTTTATCAACCTTAAAGCTTTGGGGACGAGTCTTATCAAGATTAAATAATGATTTAAATGATAAACTGGTTTGGTCGGTTATTTCCAGCCAAGATTTTTTGGAAACCTCTACCTCTTCCAGTGAGATAATTGATGTGATTGATGAACTAATAATTTCTATGCCTAAAACTGAAGTTATAGTTTTAATTTATGAAAGAAGAGAGGCTGGTGATATAGAATGTGTGGTTTATGCCACCAAAAATATTGATTCCTTATTGATATGTAGAAAATTTAATCCCAGTGGCAACGCTGAAATATCAAAATTCAATCTAAACGGTATGACTCTAGCTGAAGCCGAGAGGATAGTCATTGAGGAAATCAAAGAGAAATTAAAATAAATTTTACTGTCAAAAAACCATAAGGAGAAAGACAGTGAACATCGCACCTTACATTGATCACACTTTGCTTAAACCAGACGCCACTACTTATCAAATCAAGCATTTATGTGAAGAAGCCCAAGAATATGGATTTGCTTCGGTTTGTGTTAACCCCTATTGGGTAAGTCATTGCCGGACATTTTTGGACAAAACTCCAATCAAGATTTGCACCGTTATCGGCTTTCCTTTAGGAGCTAATCTGCCGGAAGTAAAAGCTTATGAAGCCATTGAAGCAGTTAGCCGTGGCGCTTCAGAAATAGATATGGTCATAAATATTGGCGCCTTAAAATCAGGTTTGCCGGCTAGAGTAGAAGACGATATTGCCATTGTACGTCGAGCTATTCCCGGAGTTATTTTAAAAGTTATTATTGAAACATGTCTTTTGACTGACTCAGAGAAAGAAGTGGCCTGCCGTTTTGCTAAAAAATATGGCGCTAATTTTGTTAAAACCTCAACCGGCTTTTCTACCGGCGGAGCGACAATTGAAGATGTGAAATTAATGAGACGAATAGTGGACGAAACTACCATCAAAGATGTGAAGTTAATGAGACGAACAGAAGGAGAAGTTATGGGGGTGAAAGCTTCTGGTGGTATTAAAGATTTAAAAACTGCTTTAGCGATGATTGAAGCTGGAGCTAGTCGCTTGGGTTGTTCGGCTGGAGTGGCAATTGTCGAAGAAGAAAGACAATTACAATCATTATAAAAAAACAAAACCGCAAAGTATGCGGTTTTTTTCTTGAATGATTAATTAAGAATTTATTTCTCTACTTTCTTATTTATTTCTTCTTCTGCACGATTAGCTAAATTAAGAAAATCATCCATGTCAATCAAACTCATTTCTCTCGGCTTATGATCTTTTATACAGAAAACTCCCACGGGTAAATTGCTATCATGGTCATATAAAGATTTTCCGGCATAAAATCTGATAAATGGCTCACCCTTAACCATGGGATTATCAGCAAAACGAGAATCGGCTAAGGTGTCCTCTATAATCAAGAGAACTTTGGACATTAAAGCGTGACCGCAAAAAGAGATGTCCCTAGGACCCTCTCTAGTTTGAAGACCTTGCACAGACTTAAACCACTCGCGATCTTTATCTACAAGCGTAATAGTGGAAATTGGTACAGAAAATCTTTCAATCGCTTCTCTCGTGAGACGATCAAACCTTTCTTCTGAAGCCGTATCCAAAAGTTTTAAACCTTGAACGGCACAAACGCGTTCTTTGTCATTTATAGGAATAGGTGCTTTTTGCATAATATTGTGATATTAAAAAATAATTTTATAATCCCATAGCGAATAGGTTAATGGTCTTGACTATAATATCATCAGCATCAGTTAGATTTCCAACGTATAATTCCAAATATTCATTAGTAGCGAGAGAAACCATGCAGTGCATAGCCGTACTCTGCGTATCATTAGCAACGGCTATACTTTGAATCACCCTACAAACACTCGCGATACTTCCATTTTTGGCAATAGCGAACACATACAGGTTAGTTCCAGATCCATCTCCATCCATAGATATTGTAAAAGCAATATGAAACATCCTAGTCGTCGCGCCTGTATACCGTAGTCTTCCATTATTAGCTCCACCATTATCAAATTCAAAAATGTCACTGCTCAAAGCTGTTGTCGGGGCTGCTTTTACTAAATTCGTACTTCCATTAGACACAGTAGAGATTGGTACTAATGTTCCTGTTGTATTAAAGTAATCAATCTCACCCATTGGAAGTATAAGTCTTTTTGTTGGTGTAATATCACCAATCGAAGAAATTGAGATAGTAGAGGTGGCTTGTGCCGTCCCTACATCATCCCCGACAATGAAGTTTCCTTTGGGGAGAGCAAGATTATTAACACTGATTGTTGAAGTAGAAATGAGCATTTTATTGGCATCTGTCGCGAGGAGCCTACTAGCCGAGAGACTGGTAAGCCAGGTGGAGCCAGAGTTGGTAAATGCGGTAGTGCTGGCACCGCCATTCATCGAGAAGAGTCCGGTAGTAATAGTTGAGGAGGCATTTGAGAGGAAGCCATTGTAAGTTGAAAGACTAGTTACCGTGAGGGTACCGTCGGTAGAAATATTCGTGCCTATCACAGTTGAAGCTACCACAACGACAGCACTAAAAATTAGCCCTACGGCTATTGCAATAACATAAAAACGAATATGACCAATTCCCCCCCCCGCATATTTAGATTAAATTTCATATAGCTTATTTTACCACATTACGGAACTTTGTATCAAATACAAATTGTGGTGGACGATAGTGGATTCGAACCACTGACCTTCTCGACGTCAACGAGACGCTCTAACCAACTGAGCTAATCGTCCATATTAATAGTTAATTGTAAAATGTTAATGGTTGTTATAGTAGGCCTGGGTGGAATTGAACCACCGACATCTACGTTATAAGCGTAGCGCTCTAACCACTGAGCTACAGGCCCAAAATTTAAAAAAGTCTTGTAAATATTCTTTTGGTATTACCACTGAGCCCCGCCTGCCAGCGCCTGAAGTCGCAGACAATGGCGGGCAGGTACAGGCCCAAATTATTCATCAATTACCAGCCAACATTACCACATTTTTAGTATTTTTTCAAGGTATGATAAATAAAATAATATTTTTTATTTAATCCAAATGAATTATCTGTTTGGGATTGCGATATGCCTTGCCATTGCCCAAAATTGGTATGCCCAAATTATAGTATTTCTTATTAACAGAGCTATCAATATCATGCCAACGTTCTTTTAATTCATCATAAGTTAGATAGGTTACTAAAATAGAATAGGGATCAGCAAAATAAATTTTTTTCCTATCATAACCAATGGCCACAATATAATGGCCATCACTCCAATGATGGCGCCAATTAATTATTTTTCTCTTAGGCCAAGCTTGAATTAAAACGATTACCGGTATTCTTTTCTTAATGTATTTTTTCAATTTATTTATATCCAATATCTCTTCTGATGGTTTAAGGCCAAAATGCTTGGCCGCCTTAACAATACCCTCAGCCGAAGTGCCTTGGAAATTAGTTTTAGTCACCTTGATAACTTCTGCTTCAGAAACATCAATATTATAATAAATCAAAACGGAATGAAGTGCTTTAGCCCCGCAGTCATATTCATAAGTCTGTCGAAGTAGAGGAAAATTTAACATTCTAGAAGTAATCATAAAATAATTAAATTATTTTAATAAATCTAAACTCACTAATTACTATTCTTTCTTTTGGCTATAACCATAGCTATTATTTCTTTTATCAACGGTGTTAAGGATATAACAATAACTATAATAATAAACAAGCCAAAGCGTTCTCTAATCCATGAAATATTGCCAAATAGAAAACCGCCGAAAATAAACAAAGCACTCCATAAAACAGCACCGATTATGTTATACATCAAGAAAACGAAATAAGACATAGTGCCAATGCCAGCCACAAAAGGAGCAAAAGTTCTGATGATAGGAATGAAACGAGCCAGGATTATGGTTTTTTTACCGTTTTTTTCATAAAATTCCTGAGCCCGTATTAAATAATCTCGCCGGAAAAATAGAGAAGATTCTTTAGTAAATATTTTGGGACCGACAAATTTGCCAATATGATAATTTACAGTATCCCCTATTATTGAAGCTAGAGTAATAATTAAAAAAAGAAAGACAACATTAAAAGAACCTGTAGCTGCCAAAGCGCCAGCAGCAAACAATAAGCTGTCACCTGGTAAAAACGGAGCTAAGACAATGCCAGTTTCAAAAAATATAATCAAAAATAAAATAATATAAGTAGCAACTGAATATTGATTAACAAGTATCTGCAAATACTTATCAATGTGCATTATCACTTCAAAAAGTTGAAATATCATAATTTAAAATTATTATATAAATAGGATTAATAAAACCAATAATTTAATAAATTATACTAAAAAATAGCTAAAATTTCAAGAAAAATAAAAAGGGATTTTTTAATCCCCTTGTTACTTTATTGATATACCTTAACCAATTAAAGTCTTAAGCTCAACATCGCAGTTGATATTTAATTCTTCTCTAGTTTTAATAAAAGCTAATGCTTTTTGAACTAACTCATCAGATACTTCAACCTCGCCCAAAATCTTACAGCTATTATCAATTTTGAACTCCTGGCGAACAAATATTTGACCGTCATCTCGAGTAATCATTAAATTATTCTCCTCTTCAATAACTAGTCTTTTTATCTGATATCCCATACTATGAAGCTGATGCAATTGACTACTATAAACTAATTGACTCACAATCTTAGCTTTCATTTCTTGTTTCCTTTTTGATTGGGGTTAAAAATGTATATTTGATTCATCATCAAATGGACCGCCGTGTACTATGAGGCCACCTCTAATTTTTTGACTGCTACACTCAGGACATTGTAGTATAGTCTGTAAACTCAGAGGTAACCCTTTCTGACAAGTAGAAAATTCATGATGACAATCATCACATTGCCAAAAATGATCTGAAACGGGAAACATAATTTTCTCCTTTCTTTAAAAGAACTGTTATGTCTTTGAGTTAGATGCCTATAT
>CAYIBK010000026.1:0-14505 GCA_964361645.1 uncultured Gammaproteobacteria bacterium | reverse complement strand
GCGGAGAAGGTGGGATTCGAACCCACGAAGGGTGTAATCCCTTACCGCTTTTCGAGAGCGGGGCAATAAACCACTATGCGACTTCTCCTTGATTATATTTACTTTTAAAAAAATAATCTAATTTTTTAATATGTTTCGGATTACTACTACCAATTTCTTCAAAATATTTTTTTACATCCATCTCCCTTCTTAATTTTATGCTTCGGCTGTATTTTTTTGGTGAAAATGATAATCTAATTAGTGAATTATAAACTGAATTTAAAAGTGGCATAGAAGCATTGGTAAAATCTATACATATATTTTGATAGTAATAGTTTTTATATTTATGCTTATCAATATATACACATCCATCAGTATCAATTAATCCTCGAATACAGGCTTTTGTAAATTTAACATTATTTATTATCCATTTTGGTATATCAACTTGATTTTGTATTTTACTTCCTTGATATAATCCATTTTGTAGTAAAAAATTTATTAGATTTTTACCGGATACTGTTAGTTGTAAGGTGTTTTTATTATAAATATTTGTATTTGTTTTAACTTTAAATAGTTTATCTATTATCTCTATTATCCATTTTCCATAATCATTATCAGTTTGATTATTTAATGTAATACCCACTTGGTATTTGGAAATTCCACCATCACCTAATAATATTCCGAAAAATTCTGCTAAAAGAATATTTTTTTTTGGAATATTGATAATTTTTCTTTGCTTAAAATTAGTTTTAAGTATTTTATTGGTAATTTGAGAATTTAGACCACCCAATTGACGTCCTCGTATAGTGCCAGGGTTTCCATATTTGCTTATACGTGCTAAACCACCTAATTTGCCAGCCTTTTTAGTATGCCAAAATTGAGGTTTTATTTTAATATTAAGAGGTAAAGGAGCCGAATATTTTTTAGATAGTTGTAGTACTAAATTATATGGCATTGATGTTCTTTCGTTATACCAATCGATAAAAGTTCGTCCACTTTTATTGTATTTATTTCCTAATTCTTTAAAGCTTAAATTAGATTCATATTTAATATTATTTATGAATATTTTTTGTTGGCCTTTATTAAAAATAGCTCTTTCCATTGTTTGATTATAACAAATCGTTATAATATTAGTCAACCACTCTGGCACTTCTCCATGATTTGTAAGTTTTTATTGATGGTATAAAATCCAATGACCAGCCAGAACAACACTGACAAATCGTTCTTAAAATAGGGTGCATCTACCAAACCATGTATTAACAATTGAATCATAACCAGTGCAAGAGTTAAGCTTATCAAGTTATGATTATTTTTCCAATAATCAACCACATTTTTCCATAGAAATTTAGCTAATAACCAAATAAAAGCCATTAACCCCAAGAGTCCTAGTTCGCTCCAAAAATTCAAGATTATATTATGAGGATATAAAAATATTTCAAAAGTTGGCAAATGGTAAGGAGCAATACGCGTTTGATAACCAGCGAGTCCTGCTCCTAAAAACCAATTATCTTTTAACATATTCCAACTTTCACTCCAAATCAAGCGCCTGATAAAACCAGAGTAATCTTGCAATAAAACTTTTTCTGTTAAATAGCTACTCACCACTGGCATAAAAATAAAAATTAAAACAGACAAGACGGTTAAAACTAAAAAATAATACCTGGTTTTTTTGCAAATTAATCCCCACAAAACTAAAACTCCGATAACCGATAAAATAGCCGCTTCTGATTTGGCTAAAATTATAGTTATAAAACTAAACAAAATTATTATTATTTTTAAGATTTGTAAAATAGTTTTATCTTTGGACCAAAAGAAAAAACCGATAAAAAGTATTATAACTGGCCCCAGATAAAGGCCCAAGGCATTGGGATAGCCAAAAATGGAGACCACTCGATCAACTGAACCATCGCTTTTTAGAAAAGCTGTTGGCATATTCCAGCTACTAAAAAACTGCCCCAAAGAAATCAAGCTCAAATAAAGAGCCGAAAAACCCAAAGACCAAAAAACATTTTGTAAATCTCTTTTTGATTTAATTATATTAATGAACAAGACATAGAATAAAATCGGTTCTAGAAAATAAGCCTTCCAAATTCCTGCTCCACTGATAAAATTTGGTGAAATTATGGCAGAAAACAAAGCAATGATTAAAATAGAAATTATCGGCCAGAAGAAAGTGTGGGTGGTGAAATTTTTCCACCAAGAAAATTTATATTGTAATAAAAACAAAACGAAAGCGATAATTATCATCACTTCTAAAAAGGTAAAGGGTATGTTAAATAAAGTGAATCTTATTAAGTAACTGGGCAAAAAAGCGATAATTAAATAAAGAGATAACTTTAAATCTTTAAAAGATATCCAAGAGAATAAAAGACAAAAAATTAATACCGCTACCAACATAAATAATTTATTATTTAAGAGGATTGATTATTTCTAAAACCATTTTTTTGGAAAAACCTTTAAGTATATAGATGGCCCAGAAATAAATCAGTAAACCGACAATCACCAGAGTAATCAAATTCTGGTTTATTAAGATAAACAAAAACACAGACATAATCAAACTGGCTAAGACGGCTTTATAAATAATCTGCGGCTTAATTTTGATGTGAGTGTATTTTTTTAGGACATAATAAGAGGCCACAGTGATAATGAGCTCGGTGATAATAGTGATGTAGGCTGCGGCCCAATAGGAAAAGATGGGAATAAATATCAAATAAAGCACCAAAGATATAACAGCATCAATGAGATAAAACTTGATCATTTTCTTGGGCAAGTTAGCGGCCACAATAGCATAACCAAATAGGGCGCCAATATAAATTAAGGCAGTGGCAAATATTAGAATTCTAAGTAATGATCCAGAAACTATAAATTCCGGTCCGGCGATAAAAAGCATAATTTTCTCTCCCAAAAATAAAACAGCAAAAATCATCGGTATAACAATAATGATCATAAAATCAAAACCTTTTTGAATTATCAGTTCAAACATTTTTCTATCAATAGCGAAAAAATTAGTTAAGAGAGGTAAAATTAATCCCAAAAATAAATAAGGAAATTGCACCAAAACCTCTAAAACTTTATAAGTGGCGCCGTAAAGACCAACCTCATTTTGTGGCCTAAACAAAGATAAAATTACCGTGTCGGCTCTAAAATAAATAAGGGTTAAGGCAATGGTTATCGCCAGTGGCCAAGCCACTGACCATATCTTTTTCCAAATTGCCAAATCAATTTCTGGTTTTAATTTTAAATATTTGGCTGAGGAAAAAAATAAGATGCTGAAGCTGATGGCATTGCCCACCACAATAGAACCAATTATCGGCAGTAAGCCCAAATTATTGTAAACAGAGAGCCAAATACCTATTAAAGCTATGCTTCTGGTAAAAATTTCGGCTAAAGCGACTTTAGCCATGGCCATATTTTTTTGGAATATACTGATGAAAATTGATTGCAGAGAAATAAAAAAGAACGACAAACTGGCAATGGAAATACCCTGTTTAATAATTAGAGGATAGGGAATCAACCAAACAATTAAAACTGAAGACCCTAGGAAGAATATTGAAGAGATTATTCTTAAGGTAAAAATATTACCAAATATTTTGCTATTGTCAGAACCAGGTTCGGCCAGTATTTTGGTAGTGGTCATTTGCAAGCCGAAATCAGCTAAAACGCCAAAAAATTGTAAAAAAGCGACTATAGTGGTGTAATGGCCATAGCCAGTTTGGCCTAAATATCTGGTCATTAAAGCCACTGTTATGAGGCCGATAATAGCACCGAAAAATTTACTAAAAGCCTGATAGAATGTGTTTTTAGCTATACTGGAGATGATTGACATTTGATTGTTTTTTTATTAATTTAAGCCTATCATTTTTAAACCATATTTTCAATTGTATTTTTTACGAAAATGTAATAATATAGAGTTTGGTTCTTTATGAAGGCAACACCCAGGAGAAAATACCATGATTTCCCCTCATCAGAAGATAGAAGCTAGTGATGGCAGTCATCATTTGTTAATTAGCATTTATGGTTTGCCAAAATTAAAAATAAACGAAACCCAAGAAATTATCAGGATTTTTAAAGAAATGTTTTCTAGTTTGCCTATTGATTTTATGGCTATGATCATTAATGTTACTCCTTTGGATAAGCAATTAAATAGCTATGTTATTTTCTTGAAGCTGGAGGATAGTACGGCTATTTATAGCACTGCCATCGGTGTTAGCTTAAGTATTGTGGCAACCTTAAAAGGTTTTTTAAAGGCTTTTGTGGCAAAGGTAAATGATAATATCAATACTATTGATATCTCTGAATATGACAGTGATGATCTGCCAGAAGAAATCAAAGGGGAAAGCTATAGCAATGATTTGGGTTTTATATCAGAGACGGTTAATGTTGATGATATATTGAGGGAATTCCAAGAGGAAGAAAAACGCAAAAAAGAAAAAGGACAGTGAATCCCATTAAACTTAATGGGATTTTTTATCTTAAAAAATTTGAAAAAAATATTAAAAGTGCTACACTAACAAATTATGACTAAGAGTCATTAGTACCTTAATAACAACCAAAAAGGGATTAGAACAATGAATGTTCTTCTAAAGCGCTTTGATGGGCGCCCATCTATTTTCCTGGCTTTCTGTGAATTACAGGCAATTTTAGAATTATTATCTTCAATAGCAACCGTGCCTATAATTAAAAGGTATGTTCCTAGGGGCCAGGACCAGCCGGTCTTGATTCTGCCAGGTTTTCTGCAAATTGATATTTCAACCATCAATTTACAGCGTTTTTTAAGGAGTATTGGCTACACTGTTTATGTTTCTGAATTAGGCTTAAATCGAGGGTATAGTGATGGCCTAGATTTGATGCTGGGTAGAAGATTAAAAGAGGTTTATTAAAAAGCTAATTTGCCCATCAGTATTATCGACCAGAGTCTTGGTGGCACTTATGCTCGGGAAATGGCTCGAATACATCCGGAATGGGTTAATCAGGTGATATCTTTGGGCAGTCCTTTTGTGGGCAATCTTCAAAATACCAACATGACTTGGCTTTATAATTTAGTTTCGGCTAAGACAGTTGATAAATTACCATCGGATTTGATCAAGAGAATGAGAAAGAAAATGCCGGTGCCTTCCACTTCTATTTATTCGCCCACTGATGGCATTGTTTCCAATAATTGTTCCAAAGAACCCAGAAGCCGACATTCTCAAAATGTGATGGTTTTAGGCAGTCATTGCGGCATGTGCTTTAATCCGTTAGTTCTTTGGGTGATTGCCGATCGCTTGTCAAAGTCAAGAGATAATTGGCAAAAATTTAGTTGGTCTAGTTTGACTAGCGCCTTATTTTAAACTAAAACTTCCTTAAATAATTAAGGAAGTTTTTTAAATTAATATTTTTGAGTTATTTACTGCCAGATTTTTTTGGCTTCATTCCATAAGTCATTATTATTTTGTTTAACTTTCAAAAAATACCACCATTCAGCTCCCCAAAGATAAATTTCATCAAAACCAGCCCTTTGAGCAAAAGAAACATTTTTTTGAAATTGTTTTAAGTCCATTGACTGGGCAGATTCAGCTAGAGTCATCTGCGATAAATCTTTTTTTTCGGTGTGCCAAGCTTCAGTTTGCAGTTCGGAATTAATTACACTTTTAGTCTGAAAAAGAGTTTTAATTAAAGTCGCTTTGGCGAAATAAAATATTGGCGGTAAGGGGTATCTGACATAACCAATTTTTTCATTATAAACTACCCGATAAAGAGTACTGCCAATTACCTCTGCGCCGGTTTTAGCGGCTTTGATCCAAAAATTAAGCTCGCCACTATCGGTGACTAAAATGGGCTTTGGGCTTAAACTTTTAGTTAAAGCAATTTCTTGTTTGAAAACGCTTTCATTTAGTGGCTGACATTGACCAAAGGTGCCTAAATAGGGCTCGTTTTCAATCTGCCACATTTTAATGTTTTCATTTTGCCGGTATCGTTTAATAACTAAATCCACTAGCTCTAGTTGCTCTTGCTGAGCCTCTTGTTGGGGCAGTTCACTTAGCCACTCTGGGTCGTGACACTCTGGCCATCTAGGTAATCGTCGGCCAACAGCTAAAATAATATTAATCTTTCTCTTACTGGCCTCATTAATTTGCCAGTCTAATTGCCCAAAATCATAATTATCCCTTTCCGCTTCGATTTCATTCCAATAAGCTGAGAGCCTTATATTATTTACTTTTAAATCATCTAGGATAGCCAGATAGGTTTCTTGCCAATTCAAACCCAGCTCATCTTGAGCGTATTTAGAAGAGAAGGTTATACCCCATTTAATATCTTTTTTAGAAAAATCCAGTAGGAATGATAAACCGAATAATATGATTAAAATTAATATAACCAGAATAATTATTTTTAGAATTTTATTTTTCATTTAGATAAATAATATAAATAAACCTCCGATAATTAAAGCCGTAGCTATAATTTTTTTAATTACTATCAGTGGGGTAATTTTTTCTTCTAAAAGCTTGGGAAATTTCCAAGATAAGGAAAAAATTATTATTAGTAAGAAAACATATTGCAATCCTTGCAGGGCATTAACTAGGGCGACGCTAGAAGAAATAGCAATGGCATAATTTATTAAAATAAAACTAAGCGCGCCAGCTGTTTGTCCGAATATAAATAAGATACTAGTTTGTTTTTTAGGTTTTTTCAGTTCTATTTTAATATCCAATCTGTTTTTAGTTGGCACTAAAAGAATTAAAGCACCAATAAAAGCACCTATTCTTGTCCAAACAAAACCAGAAATAAAATCCTGATTAGTAAAAGAATATTTATTAATAGTATAGGAGATAGCAAACAGTAAGGTGGCAATAATAGCAAATAAATAAGCTTTTTTTTGAGTGGCTTTTGAATTATTCTGCCAAGAAATTATAACCGTACCCAGAATAATTATTATAAAAGCGATTAATTGTTGCGGGATCAGTATTTCATTTAAAAAAATAAAAGCCAAGATAAAAACAAAAATCGGCTGAAAACCACCCATAAAAGGGGTAATGCGCGAGGCTTCATTTTGACCCAATGCTTTAAACATATAAAGCAGGGCGAAGGTAAATATAAGGCCAGCTACCAGAGCGATTAAAATCTGATTCAAAGAATATAAATGAAAACCAAAAGGAATTAAAACTAGAGCTAACAAGCTTAGGGTAGAAATAAAAATAGCATACACTGCCGGGTTAGTTATTTTTTTGGCTAACAAAAATTTATCAATAGTGATAGCTATGGCGTTTAGAAGATAAGCGATAATGGTGATAATAGGCCAAGTCATGTCGGGGAGTTTATAAAGTTATAAAGTTAGAAAGTTTATAAAGTAAAAAGTATCTATATTATAGCAGTTTTAATGGGGAAAATAAAAAACTCGCCGGAGCGAGTTATTGGGTTATGCACTTGTAATGAAAACTTCCCCATTACATATTCTATCGTTTTTAATAAATTGGCTGTTAGGCATATGTTCCAATCTCCATAAATCGATTTTTTGAGAATGTACGCTTTTTAATATCGCCAGATAATAATTTTTATTCTTCCATTTAGTTAATACTTCATATACATCACTACCTTTCATGGCGTCTATGTATTTCGGTTGTCCAATATAAATCCCTCTACCAATTAAAATACCCACCACAAATATAAAAACTAAACCGAGAATAATATTCATTTCATACTCCCTTCCTAGTGTGTTGGTTAGATTTCAAATGAGCAGCGTTTAAATAGATGTTATAGTAAAAAATCAAAATTGTCAACTATTTGATAAACATCGCATCGCCGAAACTGAAAAATTTATATCTTTTTTTTATGGCTATCTGATAAGCCTTTTTGATTAATTTTTCACCAGCTAAAGCCGAGACTAGCATTAACAAAGTTGATTTGGGCAAATGGAAATTAGTAATTAAACTGTTAACTATTTTAAATCTATAGCTGGGGTAGATGAATATATCTACCCACTTACTTTGTGGCTGGAGTCGCTCATTATTATCAGCCAAAGCTTCTAGTGTCCTAAGACTAGTGGTTCCAACGGCAATTATTTTATGTCCTGATTTTTTAGATTTGTTTATAGTATTAGCCGTTTTATTATTTAAAATAGCCAATTCACTATGTATTTTATGATCTTGGATATACTTAGCTTTAACTGGCATAAACGTGCCTAGTCCTACATGCAAAGTGATGTATTCTATTTTTACCCCCTTCTTTTTTAATTGATTAATCAATTTTTTAGTGAAATGAAGTCCGGCCGTGGGGGCGGCCACCGATCCTAGTGGCTGGGCATAAATTGTTTGATAATCTGCCATTTTCGCTTTCTTTTTAATATAGGGCGGAAGTGGTACTTGGCCAATAGAGAATATTTTTTTATCTTGGCAGTTGAATTTAACTAGCCAAGATTTATCATCATATTTTTTTATAATTTTAGCTCTTATATTTTTAGGCAATATAATTTCTTGGCCAGGATTAACTTTTCCACCAACTAACACTTGCCAAGTATTTTTTGTAGCTATGGGATTGCTTCGTTCATTTGAATTCTCTCGCAATGACGTTTTTTTAAGTAAAAATATTTCTATTTTTCCGCCAGTTATTTTTTGTCCGATTAGTCTAGCTGGTATAACTTTTGAATTATTTAAGACCAAAACATCGCCAGGATTTAAATAATCAACAATATTATAAAATATTTTATGGCTTATCTGGCCCCTATATTTATCCAAAATTAATAACCGCGCAGAATCTCGCGGTTTGATTGGCGTTTGCCCTATTAGATTTTCTGGCAATTGATAATCAAATTCCTGAAGGGGAATTTTTTTTGACTCGCTCATCTAGTTGTTGTATTACCTTGGCAATTTTATAAGGTTGGGCTATTTGTTCAAAAACAAATCTTTCTTTAATGCCGGCCGATTGGATATAGACATCACCGTAGTAAAAGATAGTGGGGAAAAATCCTTTTTGCTCGGCAGTTACATCTTGAACTCTTCTTAAATCCAATTCTGAAACCACTCGATTAAATAAGCCGTTTTGCTCGCGATTAATAATTCTTTCAGTGGTTATAGTCCAGACATCAAGATAGGTTTCCGTCCAAGCGGTGAAGATGGATATTAAAAGTATTAGATAATATGACAAAAATAATATCAGTAGCATCGGATAACTAACATCACCCTCTATTAGAGAAGGCATATTATTAGAAATCAGATAATATAAAGCCACTGGAATTAAAGCTAAAATCACAAAAAATAAAAATATTTTAAAGAAAATAAACCAATGTCTTCTTAAGTGGAGAACGATTTCTTCGCCATCGTGCTGATCGGGGATGTAGTTTTTGGAAATCATAATTAAAAATTAATATTGCTGGCAGTATTAGTAAACAGACTGGTTTGTAAATTAATCAAAGGAATATTCCAATCAATGGTGGTTAACAAGCTAAAAGAATAAATAAGTAAAGCCGTGGCTACCGCTAGATAGGCAATAATGATTATTATATTGGTGAAACTAGCGAACCCAAATCTAATCAAATGGTAAATATTAAAAAAGCTATAAATTATAAAAAATAATATTATAGCCAAATAAAGATAATAAAATATAGCAATGGTAACCATTTAATTAGATTAATTTATCTTGTAAATTATTTGGCGGTTCGATATCTAGGTGGCGGTAAGCTGATTCGGTAGCTACTCTTCCCCTAGGTGTTCTACTAATGAAGCCGATTTGCAAGAGAAATGGCTCGATAACATCTTCAATAGTATCCATTTCTTCTGATAAAGACGAAGCTAAGGTGTTTAAGCCGGCTGGTCCACCAGAAAATTTTTTAATCAGCGCTATTAAAAATTGTCTATCTATATTATCCAATCCGCGGTTATCAACTTCTAACATATCTAAAGCTTCACGCGCTATTTCTTTATCTATTTTACCATTTTTTTTGACTTGGGCGAAATCCCTTACTCGTTTAAGTAGTCTATTGGCAATTCTGGGAGTTTGTCTGGATCTCTTAGCTATTTCATTTAGCGAATGACTGTCTATTTCTGTGT
Organism: uncultured Gammaproteobacteria bacterium; assembly: GCA_964361645.1. GTDB lineage: Bacteria > Patescibacteriota > Patescibacteriia > 2-01-FULL-39-33 > 2-01-FULL-39-33 > 2-01-FULL-39-33. The sequence continues at coordinate 4,507 of CAYIBK010000026.1, read as the reverse complement.
TTAATATCTTAGCCGCCCGGCTCACTATTTTTTCAATTTCTTCGGTGGAGTAAAAATTTAATCTAAAAACATTACCAAACCGATCTCGTAGGGGTGAAGACAAACCACTAACCTTAGTGGTAGCGCCGATGATAGTAAATTTTGGCAGATCTAGTCTTAGGGTTCTGGCTGATGGCCCTTTACCGATAATAATATCCAAGGCGTAATCCTCCATCGCTGGGTAGAGTATTTCTTCTATAGTTTTATTCATACGATGTATTTCATCAATAAACAAAACATCGCCATCTGATAAATTGGTAAGTATAGCTGCCAAATCCCCCGCTCTTTCAATAGCTGGCCCAGAAGTCACTTTTATATTACTACCCATTTCATTGGCGATGATATGGGCCAAGGTAGTCTTGCCTAATCCTGGTGGGCCAAATATTAAAACATGTTCCAATGATTCACCGCGTGACTTGGCTGCTTCTATAAATATTTTTAAATTCTCTTTAGTGGCTTCTTGGCCGACATATTCATCTAATTTTTGCGGTCTAAGAGTAAAATCTATCAAATTATCACCACTTTCTTCTTTGGGAGAAGTTATTTTTTTTTCTTTTTCAATTGCCATAATTGAGTTTTTTTATCTGTGGTAATATTAACATTTGGGCGGTAAAAAGACAATCAAATAATTAAGTTGATTATTGTCTATTATGTGTTATATTATTAATCTATGGCAAAAATAATTTACGGAGTTTCTGGCCAAGGTTTTGGTCACTCAACTAGAAGCAGGGAGATATTGCAATATTTGGTTAGCAAGGGACATAAAGTTCTGGTTTTTACTTATGGACAGGCTTTATTTTTTTTGGATGAAGATTTTGATGTTTTTGAAGTACCTGGTTTAGGATTAACTTATAAAAATAATAAATTGATTTATTGGCAAACTATTTATCAAAATGTATATCAGGTAGCTAAACAATCTAGGAATTGGAATAAAATACTAGAAAAATTTAGATCATTTAATCCCGATATCGTCATTACTGATTTTGAGCCGTTAACGGCACTACTTTCTAAACTCCAAAGAGTGCCCTTAATATCTTTAGACAATCAACATCAATTAACTAATACTAGAATAAAAATTGATAAGCGCCATAGAAAGGATTTGTTAGCTGATAAATTAGCTATTAAATCTGTGGTTTGGGGAGCGAAATATTATTTAGTGACTACCTTTTTTGAAACACCTCTAAGAAGAAAAGATACTTTTTTATTTCCACCTATAGTTAGAAGGGAAATAAAAGAGCTAGTGTCTCAAGATCAGGATTATATTCTGGTTTATCTGAATTCTGATTTTAGCGAACTAATTAGAATACTTCATTTAATAGATCATAAATTCATTGTTTTTGGTTCTAATAAAAAAGGTATCAGTGGTAAGATTGAATTTAAGGATTACAGCTCCCATGAATGGTTAAAATATCTGGCTGGTTGCCAGGCTATAATTGCCACCGCCGGACTAAGTCTAATATCAGAAGCTTTATATCTTAAAAAACCATATTTAGCCATACCAATTAAAAAACAAACCGAACAAATGATCAATGCCAAATATTTGAAAGAGATGGGTTATGGCCTGGAAATGGTTAGGCCCAGTGAAGGAGAAATAAAATCATTTATTAGTCGTCTGCCTGAGTTTAAGGGTAACTTATCAAAATATAAAAATAAGAACGAAATGGCTATTTTTAGGAAGTTAGACCAGATTATAAGTTACCTTTCTTAAGTTTTTAAAAGAATAAATAAAAAAGTAATTTTCATTGGGAAAAATAAAAACCACCTCGATTAATTCTAAGGCGGTCATAAAGATCATATTTTTCTAAGGGCTTCCTCCAACTTCTGATTGAAGGTCCTCGTCGATTTGTTTTTTAATTCTCTAACGATTCGGTCTCTAGGACTTCCGTACTTGCTCTTCCGCATTAACTTTTCAAGATCTGAACGATCTAAGAAGTTTGGTCGCACGGTGAAACCGAGAGTTGAGGAAGCTTCTTCAGAAATACAATCCACTGTCACTTGTGTATCAACATCACCATGTAACTTAGTTAATATAATTCTGCAGTATCTGGCTGAATAGCCACATCCACGTTTGATCAGCCAGTATTCTCTGATTCGCGGTTGACGTTTGCTCATTCTATTTCTCCTTCTTTTTGGTTTTTACTAGAGTAGGATGGTAGTAATTATAATCAGAAAACACCTAATTATTAAGTGGCTTGTAGCTACATGTTTTTATAAAAAAAGAACTAATTTCTGTTGTTATATCATATCTAATATTTTTTGTCAAGCCCTATATAATGTTTTAATTATTAATTCCTTAATAGTAACCAGAATTCTGCAATCGCACATCCTTTACAATTTAGCATTTGTATGCTATGCTAATTCAGTAATTTGCGGCGGTAGTTCAGTTGGCTAGAACGCTTCCTTGCCAAGGAAGAGGTCGCCGGTTCGAATCCGGTTCGCCGCTCAAGTGGATTGTAATAATTAAGCCCAGGTGGGTTGAATACGACCAAAAGAAGTATTTAACGAGCGATAAAAAATCGCTCTGGCACCAACTGAGCGTCAGTTTTTTGATCGAGGCTGTGCCGAGATATTACAATTAAGCCCAGGTGGTGGAACTGGTAGACACGAAGGACTTAAAATCCTTTGGATTAATACTCCGTGCGGGTTCGAGTCCCGCCTTGGGCATCAGAGATAATAATTTATATACAATATAAATTATTATCTCTGATGTGTTTTTCAAGACATGGGAATCGAACGGGCTAACCCAGGACAGAGAATTGCGAAGCAATTCGTCGGAAGTCCCGCCTTGGGCATCAGAGAGAATGGCTTATATTTGCATAAGCCATTCTCTCTGATGGATTTTATATAAGATATAATAATCAGATAGATTATAATTTAGTCCATAACAATAATACTTGACTTTTTACTAAAAATTAGCTATCATTATTTAGTAATAGTAGCTAAAATCTTGGCTAAAATGAGCCAAGATTTTGTAACTAAATATCAAAAAATTTTATAGAAAAATAAAAATATGGCTGAGAAAGAAAAAAATAATTGGTTGGAAGAAATTTTACCACAAATCAAAGCTGGTGCTACTATTAAAGTACATCAAAAGATCAAGGAAAAAAATGTTAAGGGCGAAGAAAAAGAAAGAATTCAGATTTTTGAAGGCATCGTTTTGGCTCATAAGGGAGGTAAACAAAGAGGTGCTACTATTACTGTTAGAAAAGTAGCTGATGGTGGCATTGGTGTAGAAAAAATATTTCCTATCTATTCTTCTAATATTGCTAATATAGAATTTGTCCGAGCCTTAAAAGTTAGAAGAGCGAAACTCAATTTCTTGGGATCATATAAGAAAAAACTTAAAGAAAAAAAGATCGCTTAATAATTCCCAAAGCCTTAAGCGGATGTGGCGGAATTTGGTATACGCGCAGCCTTGAGGTGGCTGTGGTCGCAAGGCCTTGGAGGTTCAAGTCCTCTCGTCCGCATTGTTAAAATTGCACGCTTAGCTCAGTCCTGCCCTGTTAAATTAATTTCGCCAAAAGCGAAATTACTGCCAAAGGCAGTATTTAACAGGGTGAAGTTAGAGCATCTCGCCCGCCTGCCGGTAGGCAGGTTTACACCGAGGGGGGTTCCGATTAAATCGGAACGGGTAGAAACGAGTAAGGAGCGAAGCGACTTAACGAGTGTCGACAAACACGACCAAGAGGAAGTGTTTGGCGCTACCCAGGAACAGAGACCCCTGCTGATTGGAGATTATATTAAAATATATATAAGCACGCTTAGCTCAGTTGGTTAGAGCATCTCGTTTACACCGAGGGGGTCGGGGGTTCGAATCCCTCAGCGTGCACAAAGTGCACAATGAGCGACACAATTTATTGTGTCGCGTAGGGATGAGAAAGCCGTAGCGATGCACGAGTTTGACGAAGTCAAAATGAGTGCCGCGAGGCGGGGTCGAGAAAAATTTCCGTCAGGAAATTTATTCGTGACCGAATCCCTCAGCGCGCATATTAAAAAACAAAGTTAAATCCCATGGCTATATTTTTTTTAGGTTTATTTGGAATAATAGTTGGATTTTTAATGGTTTGGAAACCAGCTAAATTCGTAGAAGCAGTTGGAGAACCTGGTTGGTCGGAAAAAATATTCGGTTACGGCCGAGGCACAACCGCTTATCAGGCTATTGGTATTGTAGTAATTATTATTTCTATAATGGCCATGACCGGCTTAATCCAAGGAATTATTTTATCAATTTTAAGTCCGCTTTTTGGAGGTTTAAAATAAAAAATCATGGGCCGGTACCCGCCCGCCACGGCTGCGCCGTAGGCGCGTCGGGCAGGGCTCATCTGGTAACAATAATAATTTTTACAATTTAATAATTATGGGCCGGTAGCTCATCTGGTAGAGCGCCTCGTTTGCACCGAGGAGGTAGCGGGTTCAAGTCCTGTCCGGTCCACCATAAAATAAAATCCACCATTTTATGGTGGATTTT
>CAYIBK010000025.1:5971-15974 GCA_964361645.1 uncultured Gammaproteobacteria bacterium | reverse complement strand
ACCGATCCTTTTGTGGGTAAACTGGTTTTCTATCGAGTTTATAGCGGTGTTTTAAAATCCGGTTCTTATGTAGTTAATCAGACTACCGGTGACAAAGAAAGAATTGGTCGTATTTTAAGAATGCATGCCAATTCCCGAGAAGAGGTGCAAGAAGTTTATTCTGGAGAAATTGCGGCTATTGTGGGATTGCGCAGTACTACCACCGGTGACACCATTTCTGATCCAAGTGTTAGAGTGCTCTTGGAAAATATCACTTTTCCAGAACCGGTTATTGATATTGCAGTGGAACCAAAAACTAAAGCCGATCAAGAAAAGATGGGCTTGGCTTTATCTAAACTAGCCGAAGAAGATCCGACTTTTAGAGTGCGCACCGATGAAGAAACTATGCAGACCATTATTTCTGGTATGGGAGAACTTCATTTGGAAATTATTGTTGATCGTATGAAAAGAGAATTTAAAGTTGAAGCTAATATTGGTAAACCCCAAGTGGCCTATCGCGAAACTATCAAATCAACAGCTGAAGCCGAAGGCAAATATATCAGACAATCTGGCGGACGCGGACAATACGGACATTGTTGGATTAAAATCGAGCCCACCGAAAAAGGTGAAGAAGGTGTGCAGAAAGAATTTGAATTTGTGGATGCCATCAAAGGCGGAGCTATTCCCAAGGAATTTATCAAGCCGATTGAAAAGGGTATCAAAGAAGCTATGGCTAGAGGTATTATTGCCAGTTACCCCTTGATCAATGTCAAAGCCACATTATATGATGGATCTTTCCATGATGTAGACTCTTCTGAAGGCGCTTTTAAAATTGCTGGTTCTATGGCTTTTCAAGATGCGGCTAAAAAAGCGCAACCAATTTTACTTGAACCGATTATGAAAGTGGAAGTAATTACCCCAGAACAGTTTATGGGAGATGCTATCGGTGATTTGAATTCTCGCCGAGCCATGATTGGCAATATGGAAGACAGGGGAGTTGGCGCTTCTGCGGTTAAAGTTATTTCTGCTGAAGTTCCATTATCAGAAATGTTTGGTTATATGACCACTTTAAGATCTTTAACTCAAGGACGAGCTTCTTATACCATGGAATTTTTGAAATATAATGAGGTGCCAAAAAATGTGGAAGAAAAGATTAAAGAAGTTAGAGGAACTGCTAAAACAAGAATCTAAACTTTATATTTACAAAAACACCTCGCCGTTTGGCGGGGTGTTTTTTGGTAAAAATTCTATTCTATTTTTTCATTATCTCTCAATATATCTTGAACTGCTTTTTTTACCACTGCGGTAAAAGAATCCCAGTTTGGCTTCACGCCTATTTTTAGTTCTTTTATTTTGTCAAAAATGGCTTTGAATTCTTCACCTTTTTGAGAAAAAAATTTTTCTCGTCTATCTTTTAATATTTGGTTTATTTCCTCATCATTTAAATTATCCAAAGCATCTGGTTCTAAATACATATCTTGGCTTAAATCTGTGGCTTGCATAAGAATTGTTTTTATATGTTTAAAAGCCAGCTGAATTTTAGAGACCATTTCTTGATTATCTTGATAATATTCTAAAAGATATTTTTGTAAATATTCCCAGCCACTGTCCCAAGCTCTTTGTTCCTCGGCTCGAGTAGCTTCAAAATTATCCAAGCGTGCGTTGTTTATTTCATCCTTCTTAACTAGATGGCCAATTTCATGTGCGGCCATAGCAAAAGAAATCGCCTCATCTGAATCGGGCAGATAAATATCGTCTGGAGAAATGGCGCGTCCCCAGAATTCAGGATTATAGAAGGGGTTTTGTTTTACTTCTTCTGACGCATCAGATGAATGCTTGATAATAATTTTTGGTTCTTTTTCGGAACCCAGATCGATCCTTTTTTCTATATTAGTCATATTGAATTAATAATTAATCATTCTAATTATAATTAAATTAGTGATAATTTACAATAATATCCTTTTGCCACCTTTTTTACCCGCCTGCCAACGCCTGAAGCCCTAGGCAATGGCGGGCAGGGAAAAAAGCTGACAGTAAACCTGCCTGCCGGCAGGCAGGAAATCGCGACAGTGAAAAATTATTGTGTCATTGCGAGGTAGTCCGCCAACTGGCGGACGAACGAAGCAATCTCACCTATATAAACATGGGATTGCTTCGCGTTGCTCGCAATGACAATAAAAAACCAAATTTTTTATATGTGAGAATCATCTATTTACAATAATAACTTATAAATAAAAAACACCTCGATATTATCGAAGTGTCTAATTTATTTGCTAAAATATTTATTTCTCTAAAAATTGTTCCAGTGGTTGCCGGTGGCGTTCTCCTAGCCGTAATCCTAGCTTGTAACCCGCCACAATTTTTTCTTTTGACCGATCAAAACGGGCAATGTCAGTATCAGTCTCTGGAGCTATAACATAAGTATTACCAGTTCTTAGTCCATCAGATATAAATCTCACGGATTTATAATACAAACTATCTCTTTGTCTTAATCCTGCCCAGGCTTTGGGGTAACGAGGCAATACTATTTGAGCCGTTGGCACATTATAGCTCTTCATTTTAGAGTTTAACGGACGATTAAGCAAGTAGACAAATTTAGTGTCATCGGGATATCTTTTTAAATCTTCAGTGGGTAGGATATCCTTGGTTCCGCCGTCGGTTAATCTTTCGCCGTCAATAAAAACTCGTCTGGTAAATAATGGAATGGAGACAGTAGCTTTTAGCAAGTTTTGGATATTTTCTAGATTAGCCGTTACATATCTGGTTTGACCGGATTTGGGATGAAAGACACTAATAATTAATTTAGTATTTTCTTGAAAGATTTTTTCTCTATCAAGTTCTTCACAAGCCACATCCACTAACCGATCAATATCGGCTGGGGGCCAGCGTTTAGAACTGAATATTTCCGGTTCAATCAGTTTAAGCCAAACATGAAAAGTTATATCTTGTTGTCCAGCTAACCAAAAAGCAGTTGGAGCTGCTGTCGAAGAACTTGCATAAACAGCGTCAAACCACTTTGGTTTTATGCCTAATTCAGAAATTATTCCTGATACTACGACATTTCTCATACCACCAGGTTGTAAAACCAGAATAGTTTGAGCCATGGTAAATATCCCTCCTGCTTGATTATATTTTAATGTTCAATAATTTATATATATTATACATTAGGCTATTTGTCAAACATTTTTAATAACATATATATTTAAAATAAATTAGGATCAATTTATAATAATGTCTTTTTATAAACTAAATAGGCAGCCTTGAAATAATTTTGTTATAAAACAAGCCTAAAATAAAACGTTATTTTTATGTCTTATAAAAATAAATTTCAATCTGTTTGAGCTATTTTCGACTTATTTAAAATAATAGAAAATGGTGAGTTTTGAAATTAGCGATAATTTTAGGCTTGTTTTTAAAAATTATTTCACCAGCTGCGATTTTTTACTGCCACCTTTTTTTAGAAAAAAAGTGGCTTAAATAAATATTATAAGATTAAAATATTTTTAGAGAAATTATATTTCCATAAAAATAAAAAAAGAGACCAATATTTCAGGTCTCAAGATTAAACGAGAGTCAATTAGAAATTAAAGAACGAACTGCCATAAATTTTGATCATTTCCTAGAACAATATTCACTCATTGCTATAATACCTAGAATAAGGGCAAATGGACCAATAATGACTAGGTGCAAGGTGGCAAAGTTACCCTTATTCTTTATCCAACATAATCCTTGGTAATTCTCACCCTCACTATCATCTACTATTCGCATCAAAAATGCGACAAATAAACCCGATAGTACCCAAACCATTATAAATAACACGATAATCACGATATTCATTTTTATTCTCCCTGTGTTGTTTAAATGTACTTTGTTTTGATTTCAGATGTTAATCGGGTTTTTGAAATATTTGGTGAAAAGTATTTTCCAAATCTCGAAAAGCCCCGGTGGCTTTCGGGCCTAGAATAATCTTTTCCCATTTATCAGAAAAATTTTCTGGCACTTGATCCTTGGGCAGGGGAAAGGGCAAATTATTTTCTTCACAATAGGCTTGTCCTACTATTTCAACTTTAGCCATCAAAATGTTTCTGGCTGGTAAATTTATGCCGAATGTTTCCAAAAAATCAAAGGTAGTTTTAAAAAATTTATAAATCCGGTAGACATCACCTAGAGTTGCAACTTCAGACATAGTAAGTTCTCCTCTTTTTCTTTTTGTCGTGCACTTAGCTAAATTATTCTACTAGTAGCAGTAGTGTTTCTGGCTCGTCTTTTTTAATTCCAATAAATAATAATCCTTGGCTATACCAATTTAGCAATCCAATCAACTTCTTTGCTTGCTTTGGCTGACTAGCTACTATAAATCCTAAATAATAGAACAGGCTAAGGTAAAGGTTGTCTCTGAGGATATTTCTAAGTCCAGTTTTCCTACTGATATTAAGGCTATCCCAAAGACTAAGCCAAAGGTTGTCTGCCAGACCGTGTCCCAGATTTTCCCAGAGATTGTATTCCAGACTTTTTTTTAGATCTTTTCTAAGGTTAGCTCTAAGACTGTTCCAAAGACTGTCTCCAAGAAGACTGTCTCCAAATCTGGCCCAAAGCCGAGCTATTTTTTTATTGTATTCTTTTTCAGATTCCAGGTCTGTTTTGGAAAACGGATCATCAATGGCAACTAAAGTTACTTTAGTAATTTTGATTCCAGTAGCTTTAGTATAAGCCTTGGCTATTGTATTATCATTGATTTCATCCGCTTTAATTAGTGGCCACTTACCCTCACCAGTGATAGCCAATATTTTTTCCAGAGGTTGTAATGCCATCTGAGCATCAATATCCGGGTTTACTTGGAGCAATAATTGTCTTAATAATTCTCTGCGTGATTCTTGATCCACGGATGTATCCTACCTTTCTTAGTTTTTGGCTAATTTTATGTTTATTTTTCAAAGTTCCATAGTTACGCTAATCTAGCGTAGCAAACATATTAGTTTAGCCTAGTTTAGGTAATTTGTCAATTTTTCATATGCTAGTCATTCTATTTATTAATTATAATAAAAGGTGTCTTTAAAATAATAAAAAAGAGACTTATTTTCAAAGTCTCAATTAATGTAATGTTTTTAGGCGACCCCAGGAGGTCGTCCGCTACCACCATATATTCCATCTTTAATTTTAGCTAAACGAGGAATTCCATATCCAAATGCCCACCAAAGAACAATTGCATTAAATATCGAGGCGCCTAAAAAATCAAGAAATTCACTCATTGACTGTTATCTCCCTAGTGGTTAGACTGGTATAAAAAGTGCGAATTTATTACATAAGTATATAATATTACCTGTATTTTGTCAAGTCATTCATTATGAATAATTTATTGACTTGATTAAAATAAACTTGATAAATTATCATTTTTACATTAGAATTAAGCAATAAATCAAAAATTACCGAAAAATATGGAATCTATCCAAAAAGTAATCAATTTAATTCGTAAAACAGGCGATAAAATTGTAATTTTAGACAAAAATAGTGATTTAGACTGTGTAATAATGACTATTAATGACTACGAAAAATTGGTCTTAGGTAGAGCAGAAATTAAAGGCTTGACAGAAGATGAATTATTAGATAAAATAAACCGTGATATTGAAATTTGGAAAGATTCTCAGGAAAATGAGCATTTACCCATAGATCAACTTGATTTTTCTCAAGAATTAGATAAAAACAGCGAACCAATAATTGATTATAATTTCAATGAAATTCCAGTTAGTCCAGTAAGCCAAGATTTTTCGCTAAATTTAGACAATTCTGACGAAGAAGATGATGATAGATACTATTTTGAGCCAGTGGAATAACTGTAGATAATTTAAAGACTTGCAAAAATTATAATTTTTGTTATAATAATTACACATTTTTGCTTTTTAGCAAAAAGTTTAGTTTTCTAACAATTTTAATTTAAAAAATAAATAATTAAGTTATCGGGGCCTGGGTAAAACTCCCTTGTTACAGGTGAGGGTCTCGAGTAAGGAATTAATCAAAATGGCTGAAAATTTTGACAGAAGCAAGCCCCACGTAAACGTAGGCACTATTGGTCACGTTGACCATGGCAAAACCACTCTCACTGCTGCTATCTTGCAGGTTCAGAGAGCTAAAGGTTTTTCTTCACAAAATAAATCTGTTGATCAAATTGATGCGGCTCCAGAAGAGAAAGAACGCGGTATTACTATTGCGACTGCTCACGTTGAGTATGAAACTGCCAACAGGCACTACGCTCATGTTGACTGCCCAGGACACGCTGATTACATTAAAAACATGATTACCGGTGCCGCCCAAATGGATGGAGCTATCCTAGTGGTTTCTGCCACCGATGGCCCAATGCCTCAGACCAAAGAACACATCTTGCTAGCTAGGCAAGTAGGCGTACCATATGTTGTGGTTTTCATTAACAAAGTTGATCAAGTTGATGATCCATCATTAGTTGATTTAGTTGAAGAGGAAATCAGGGATCTACTTAAGAAATATGAATTTGATGGCGATAAGGTTCCAGTTATCAGAGGCTCAGCTCTAAAAGCTTTGCAAAACCCAACTGGCCCGGATGCCGAACCAGTTATAAAATTAATGGAAGCATTAGACACTTATATTCCAGTTCCCGAAAGAGCAGTGGATAAACCATTTTTGATGCCGATTGAAGATATCTTCTCTATTGAAGGACGAGGCACAGTTGTCACCGGCAGAATCGAAAGAGGTATTGTTAAATTAAACGAAGAAGTTGAAATCGTCGGTTTGGCCGCTACCCAAAAGACAGTTGTAACTGGCATTGAAATGTTTAATAAGAATTTGGACGAAGGCCGGGCTGGTGACAATGCTGGCATTTTGCTAAGAGGTGTCAAGAAAGAAGATGTGGAAAGAGGACAAGTTTTAGCTAAACCAGGCACTATAACTCCACACTCTGAATTTGAAGCTGAAGTCTATGTTTTAAGCAAAGAAGAAGGCGGAAGACACAAACCATTTTTCAAAGGTTACAAACCGCAGTTTTATATTAGAACCACTGATGTAACTGGTGAGATTGATTTACCAGAAGGAACAGAAATGGTTATGCCAGGCGATACTGTTAACTTAAAGATTAAGTTAGGCAAGGATGTCGCTATGGAAGATAAGATGAAATTCGCTATTCGTGAAGGCGGACACACTGTTGGCGCAGGCTCAGTTACCAAGATTATCAAATAAAACTATTTAGGTTAGGGGTTGAGGGCAGGCTCGTAAGAGCTTGCCTCTCAATATCCCGAAAATAGATTGAAATATAAAAAACATGGCAAGTACAACTATTGCAACCAAAGAAAAAGATAAGACTCATCAAAGGATCAGGATCAAGATCAAAGCCTATGATCACAAAGTGATTGATAATTCTGCGAAGAAAATCATTGAAACTTGTGAGAGAAACGGCATTAAGGTTGCTGGCCCAGTGCCACTGCCGACCGAAAAAAAGAAGTATACGGTTAATCGGTCGACTTTTGTACATAAGGACAGCCGCGAACAGTTTGAAATGAGAATCCATAAAAGGTTATTGGATATCATTGATCCAGATGCCAAGACAGTAGACGCTTTGATGAATTTGAATCTACCTGCGGGTGTGAACATTGAGATTAAAATGTAGAATCTATAAATCTACAAATCAGCTCCAAATTTAATTATTAAATTTGTGATTGATTTGTAGGTTTGTAGAGTATTGTAAATTTGAGATAGCTACAAAAATATTTTGTTAAGAAATTTAAGACTTTTTGAGCGAGACGAGAAGGACCAGTAAAATGATTGAGGCATAGCAGAGCTATGATGAAAATCATTTTGTGCCAGTCCGACGAAGTCGCAGCCAAAAAGGATAAATTTATAGCTAGAATAGTTTTGTAGCTATCTCATGAATTAGGAACTAAAGATAGTACATTTTGGGGAGAGATAAAAGTTGGTGGCGCGGTCACCGACGATAGTGCCTTATGGTGCTATATTCTCTCCCCCCGTTTTGGGAGAAAGGTGGAGAGTCTTAAATCTCTGGTTGATAAGTTGGGCGAGGTCCAACATCTAAAGAGTGCCTTTCTCCCGCTATCTTTAGTTCCTAATCATAAATTAAAATTAAGAGCCGAAGATAGAACATTTTCTATTTTTGGAGAGAGAACCCGCCAAGGTTGACCCAGGTTGCCGAATGAGCACAAGGCGGAAGTGCCGGTACCACTATTGGGTGTTCTCTCTCCTTCAAATTTTGGAAAGGGGTTCGACAAATCTCCTAGAGCTACTGGGTAACTCTCACACTTACGAAGTGAGTAAATCCTGGAGCCGAAAGGAGTGCCCCTTTCCTTCTATTTTCATTTTGGAGATGAGTGGAGAACCCACCTTAAGCGTACTGCGTTGCTTGTTCGGTGGAACATCAAAAAACGGCAGACAGCTGACTCACTCATCTCCTTTTATCTTCGGTTCTTAATTTCAACACAATTTATAACAATAACAGAGAAAGCTCTCGGGTAATAAAGAAGCATATTGGAGAAAACCTCTATTGGTGGTATAAATTGATAGGAAAAAAATATTTTAATAAAAATTAGATTAAAATGAATACAGCAATCGGGCTGTTTGTTCTGTTATAGTCTGGTAAATATTAGGATATTATCAGATTTTTTTTATATAAAAATAAATGAAATTCATTTTAGGCAAAAAATTAGAAATGACTCAAATTTTCCAGGAAAATGGAAGAGTTGTTCCTGTGACTGCGGTTTTGGCCGAACCTAATATTGTGACTCAAATAAAAACCGAAGATAAAGATAAATACAGCGCTGTGCAAGTGGGCTTTGGTTTCAATAAACATCTTAAAAAGCCACAAGCCGGACATTTAAAGGGTTTGACCGCTGTTAAAACCATGAAAGAATTCAGAGTTGATACTAAAGAAGTTGAAAAAATTAAAAAAGGTGATCAAATTACTGTTAATGTTTTTGCTCCCAATGATGAAGTTAAAGTTACTGGCACTTCCAAAGGACGCGGCTATCAGGGTGTAGTAAAAAGACATAGGTTTCATGGCTCTCCTGCTTCCCATGGTCATAAAGATCAATTGAGAAAATCAGGTTCTATTGGCGCTACTGATCCAGCTAGAGTTTTTAAAGGCATGAGAATGGCTGGCCGTATGGGTAATGATCAAATTAGTATAACTGGCCTTACTATTGTTGATATTGATAAAGAAAAAAATATTCTTTACATCAAGGGAGCAGTACCAGGTGCTAGAAATGGCTTGCTTATTATCAGCGCTCCTGGAGAAATGGAGCTGAAGCAAGTTCAGCAAGTTGAAAGTGAAAAGTTAAAAGTTGAAAGTCTGGATAAAGAAGAAAAAGTTGAAGCTGCTGAAGCCAAGCCAGTTGTAGCAACTGAAGAAATATTGCCACAAGAAACCAACGCAGAAAATAAATAATATGAAAATTCCAGTTTACAATTCAAATGGTGAAAAAACTAAGGATATTGAAATCAGCCAGCGTATTTTTGGTGTGAAACCAAAAATCGAAGTTATCCATCAAGTAGTGGTGGCCCAACAGGCTAATGCCAGACGTGTTTTAGCTGACACCAAAGACAAAAGCGAAGTCAGAGGCGGTGGCAAAAAACCTTGGCGACAAAAAGGTACTGGCCGTGCTAGACATGGTTCTATTCGTTCTCCTTTATGGAAGGGTGGCGGCGTTACTTTTGGCCCGACTAGCGACAGGAATTTCACCAAAGGCATCAATAAAAAACAGAAACAATTGGCTCTAGCGATGTGTCTTTCTGATAAAGTAGCTAATAATTCATTTTTAGTTTTAGAGAAAGTTGAACTCTTAACAGGCAAAACTAATGATTTGAAGAGTTTAATCACTAATATCAAAACTAAAATAGCTAGCATCAAGGATAATAAGAAGTTTTTATTGGTACTTGATAAGAATGATCAGAATATAATGAGAGCGGTTAAAAATTTAGATAAGGTTGATATTATCTTGGCCGATAGTTTGAATTGTGTTGATATTTTAAATCATGACACCATACTGACTTC
>CAYIBK010000025.1:0-5871 GCA_964361645.1 uncultured Gammaproteobacteria bacterium | reverse complement strand
TATGAGTATTTTTGATAAGTTTAAAAAATCCAAAGAAGATCTGCCTTCACAAGTAGGAGAAGCAATTTCTAAACCAGAAATCGCTAATGTTGATGTGGCTAAAAAAGTTATCAAAAAAGAAGTTAAAGTTTCAGAAACAAAAGTTGATGTTAAGAAAGAAAGTGGCCAACCATCTTCAGCTAATATTTCTAAATTACATAGTATTTTAATTAGACCTCTTATTACTGAAAAAGCTACCAACTTAGGACAAAAAAATCAATATGTTTTTGAAATATCAAGCAAAGCTAATAAAATTCAAGTAGCTCAAGCGATAGAAGCTAGATATGGCGTTAAACCAACCAAAGTTAATGTTTTAAATATTTCAGGAAAAATTGTTAGACATGGCAGAAATACAGGTAAAACTAAAGATTGGAAAAAAGCTATAGTTATTTTGCCTGCAGGAAAAAATATTCAAATTCACGAAGGAGCTTAAATAATAATTTAAAAATTTTCAATTTTCAATTTCAAAATAATTTAAAAATTTAAAAATTAATTAATTGTTTAGAAATTAGAAATTAGAAATTAGAAATTTTAAAGAAATGGCAGTAAAAGTCTACAAACCAACAAGCCCAGCTAGACGTCACACTTCAGTGTTGACGAGTTATGATATTACCACCAGTAAGCCGCATAAACAGCTTATTATTTCTGGTAAAAATATGGCTGGCCGAAATAATCAGGGTAAAATTACTGTTAGACATCATGGTGGTGGCTATAAAAAGAAAGTTAGAATTATTGATTATAAAAGAGATAAGTTTGATATTCCGTCAACTGTTATTAGTATTGAGTACGATCCAAATAGGAATTGCCGAATTGCTTTATTAAATTATGCTGATGGTGAAAAAAGATATATCATTGCTTCTGCTGATTTGAAGGTTGGGGAAAAATTACTTAGTTCCCAGAAATTGATAGAGTTAAAAGTTGGCAACACGATGCCTCTTGAAGTTGTTCCTCCGGGCATGTTTGTATATAATGTGGAAATGACTCCAGGTAAAGGCGGCCAATTGGCCAGAAGCGCTGGTAATTCTATTTATTTAATGGGCATCGATGGCGGTAATGCTCAGTTAAAAATGCCTTCCGGTGAAATCAGGTTGGTTTCTGACAAATGTTTAGCGACTATTGGTTCTGTTAGTAATCCTGATTATAAAAATATCAGATGGGGCAAGGCTGGCAGAAATAGACACCGAGGCATTAGGCCAACCGTCAGAGGAAAAGCCATGAATCCGGTAGATCATCCTCATGGTGGTGGTGAAGGTAACAACCCAATTGGCTTGAAGAATCCCAAAACTCCATGGGGCAAACCAGCGTTGGGAGTTAAGACTAGACTTCATAGCAAGAAATCAAACATTATGATTATCTCTAGAAGAAAGTCTAAAAAAAGAAATAAATAATAATAGGCCAATAGCCTATAGCTAATAGCTTATGGGAATATTTCTTAAATAAGAAGTGAATCCATAAGCCATTGGCTATAAGCCATGAGCTAATAAATATATGTCCAGAAGTTCTAAAAAAGGTCCTTATGTAGACCAAAAATTACTTAAGAAAATGGCTAAAATCCAAAAAGGAGAAAAAGTCGTTATTAAGACTTGGTCTAGAGGAAGCAGTATTACTCCCGAAATGGTGGGGTTTACTTTTGGCGTGCATAATGGTCGTGATCATATTCCAGTTTTAGTTATTGAAAACATGGTGGGGCATAAGTTGGGAGAATTCTCTCTTACTAAGAAATTTGTCAGACATGGTGGTAAGGTTCAAAAATCTATTGAACAGGACAAAACTGTTAAATAAAAAGAAATAAAATAATATGGAAGTTAGAGCTAAAGCAAAATTTATAAGAATTTCTCCCAAGAAGGTTAGATTACTAGTTGATTTAATCCGTGGTTTAGATGTGGAAGAAGCTTTGGTTCAACTTCAGTTTAGTAAGAAACATTCATCTTTGCCAATTGCCACATTACTTAAATCAGCTATTGCTAATGCTGAAGAAAATGATGACTTAAAGAGAAATAATCTGTTTGTCAGAGAAATCACAGTTGACGGCGGTCCAACCTTAAAACGCTGGATGCCAAAGGCTATGGGTAGAGCTACCCCGTTGATTAAGAGATCTTCTCATATTACTGTTGTTTTAGCCGAAAAGATTCCAACCACTTCTAAGAAGAAGGTTAAAAAAGAAGATACTAAAGATGATATTATTAAAATAGAGGATTTAGGCAAAATCAGCCACGAAGATAAGAAAGAAGATAAAAAATCAGATGGTGGTAGCAAAAGAGGTGGCAGTGTTAATAAAAAAACAGGTAATAAACTTTTTAATAGAAGAACTGGCAGTTAGTAAATAATTTAAAAATTGTTTAAAAATTAGAAATTAGAAATTAGAAATTAGAAATTTTAATAATATGGGACAAAAAGTTCATCCAAAAGCATTTAGATTGAAGATTAATAAAACTTGGGATTCCAAGTGGTTTTCTGATTATGATTTTTCTGAGCTTTTAGAACATGACATAAAAATTAGAAAATTTATTTTGAAAAAATTCCGAGCCGCTGGAGTTTCTAAAGTTGATATTGAAAGATCAAACAATGGCATTAGCATTAATGTTCGTTGCGCTAAACCAGGTATTGTTATTGGCCGAGGCGGTCAAGGAGCTGAAGATTTGAAGAAAGAAATTCATAACAAATTTATGAAAGATTCTTTTTCACGCAAGAGGGGCATTAAAAACATTAATATTAATATCATTGAAGTTGAAAATCCCAGTTTGGATTCGGCTGTTATTGTTCAGCAAGTTATTGCTGATTTAGAAAAAAGAATTCCTTTTAGACGAGCAGTTAAACAAGCCATGGGCCGAGCCGAAAAAGCCGGAGCCAAGGGAATCAAAGTTATTGTTTCTGGCAGGTTGAATGGAGCCGAAATCGCTCGGAGAGAAACTTTTTCAACTGGTAAAGTTCCACTACACACACTACGCGCTGATATAGATTATAGTCGTGATGCGGCTATGACCATTTATGGAAAAATTGGAGTTAAGGTTTGGATTTATCGCGGTGAAGTGTTTAACACTAATGATAATCAGGAACAAACTAAAAAACCAGAAACAATCAAGAGAATAAAATAATTAATAATTTAGACTGTAGCTTTTTAGCTCATTAGGGATCGTTTATAAGAAACATATAAATAAATCCTAATAAGCTAACAAGCTAATCAGTTGATAAAATATGTCTTTAGCACCAAAGAAATTAAAAATGAGAAAACCACATCGTCCCGATGTTAAGGGTGTTGCCGGCAGGAACAACGCTATTGCTTTTGGCGCCTTCGCTCTTAAAGCAACTACTGGCGGCTGGGTGAGTGCTCAACAAATTGAATCTTCCAGAAGGGTTATTACTAAATTTCTTAAGCGTGGTGGTAAAATTTGGATTAGAATTTTTCCTCATCGGCCGATAACTCAAAAAGGCACACAGACCACTATGGGTGGAGGCAAGGGCGTGCCCGAATATTATGTAGCTGTGGTAAAGCCTGGAACCATTATTTTTGAAATGGATGGTATCAGCGCAGCTGAAGCTAAAGAAGCCATGAAATTAGCAGGATATAAATTACCAGTTAAGACTAAATTTATAGTTAAGGATTAATTATATGGATATTAAAGAAATCAGAAACAAACCATTGCCTGAATTAAACCATCTTCTTAGTGATTTAAGAAAAAAATTGGATGATTTAAAATTCAAGGTTTTTCAAAATCAATTGAAGAATATCAGAGAGGTGAGGGTTATCAAAAAAGATATTGCCAAAGTCATGACTGTTTTAGGCGAAAATAAAAAAGTAAAATAATATATCACAATAACTGACTTATATGGATAAAGAAAAGACAACAATTAAAAGAAAGCTCAAAGGCGAGGTAATTTCCGATAAAATGGAAAAGACCGTTGTGGTTGAGGTTGACAGGTTTCAGCTTCATCCAATTTATCAAAAAAGATATAAGGTCAGTAAAAAGTACAAGGTTCATGATCCTAAAAATCAATATAAAATCGGTGATGTTATAGAAATTGTTGAATCTAGGCCGATCAGTAAGGATAAGAAATGGAGAGCAGTTTATAAATAATAATAAGTAAATAGTGGATAGTGAGTAGTGAGTAGAAGTTTAAAGGATAATTCTACCAACTATTCACTACCGACTATTAACTAATAAATATATGGTTCAAGTAGAATCAATGATAAAATCAGCAGACAACACCGGCGCCAAGAAATTGAAGGTTATTAAAGTTTTAGGCGGTTATAAGAAAAGGTATGCCACCTTGGGCGATGTTGTCACAGCCAGTGTTAAGGAGGCGACTCCTCATAGTATGGTTAAAAAAGGTGATGTTGTTCACGCTGTTTTAGTTCGCACCAAAAAAGAAGTCAGAAGGGCTGATGGTTCTTATATTAGATTTGATGAAAATGCAGCTGTTATTATTGACACTAAAAATAAGGATATGAGAGGAACCCGTGTTTTTGGTCCGGTGGCTAGAGAATTAAGAAATTTAGGTTATCAGAAAATTATTAGTTTAGCACCAGAAGTGTTATAAGTTCACCATGTTAAGTAGGCAACTTCGTTGTCTAAAATCCTAAAAGGATTTTTACTTAACATGGTAAATAAAGTTAAAAGTTATAAAGTAAAATATGAAGATAAAAACAGGCGACAAAGTAAAAATACTGTCTGGTAAAGACAAGGGTAAAACAGGTAAAGTTTTACAAGTTTTTATAAACGAAAAAAAAGTTGTAGTTGAAGGTCTTAATTTAATGATCAAACACCAACGCTCTAAAAAACAAGGCGAAAAAGGGCAAAGAATCCAGTTTTCATCACCAATTAATTCTTCTGCTGTGGCTTTAGTTTGTCCTAAATGCGGTAAAAATACCAGAGTCGGATCAGAAAGAATTGTATCCCCAGATAATCAAAAAACTATAAAAAACCGGATTTGTAAAAAATGTAAAGAAGTTATATAAATAATATTTATGAAATCAATCTTATATCAAAAATATCAAACCGAATCTATTCCTGCTCTTAAGGAAAAGTTTGGTTTAAAAAATAATAATGCAGTGCCTAAGATTGAAAAGGTAAGTGTTAATATTGGTATCAATGCTAGAAATTCCGAGAGTAATTATATTGATAATGTCGAGAGCATTATAACCAGAATTACTGGTCAGAAGCCAATCAAAACCAAAGCTAAAAAAGCCATTTCCGCTTTTAAAATAAGAGAAGGCATGGTAGTGGGTGCTAAAGTTACGATGCGTGGTCAGAGGATGTATGATTTTTTGGATAAATTGGTACTAGTGGCCATTCCCCGAATTAGAGATTTTAGAGGACTAGAACCTAAAAATATTGATGGCCAAGGCAATTTAACTTTAGGCCTTAAAGAACATAATGTTTTTCCAGAAATAAAGTCTGATGAGGTTGAAAGAATTTATGGTTTGGAAATTTCTATAACTACTTCCGCTAAAACTTATGAAGAAGGTTTAGAATTATTTAAGACATTGGGATTTCCATTTAAGAAAAAATAACTTAACAATTTCAAATTGCAAATTACCGATTGCAGATTAAGGTCTAAAAAATAATTTGTAATCTGAAATCTGTAATCTGAAATTAAAAATATATGGCAACTAAAGCACAAATCGCAAGATCAAAAAAAACACCCAAAGAGTCAACTCAAACAGTTAACCGTTGTTGGCGTTGTGGCAGAAGACATGGCTATATGAGGAAATTCAATTTATGCCGAATCTGCTTTAGAGAGCTAGCTACCAATGGCCAGATTCCTGGAGTGACAAAATCATCTTGGTAATAAAAAATAATTTAAAAATTTAAAAATTTCTAATTTAAAAAT
>CAYIBK010000024.1:2502-18215 GCA_964361645.1 uncultured Gammaproteobacteria bacterium | reverse complement strand
AGAAATTAAGGAGATTGAGAATAAATAAATTTTTTAAAAATCCGATACTTATTTGATTCTTAAAATAAAAAATACCCCGCAGTATTACTAGCAGGGTTTTTGTATTTCAGTTTCAATAAATGATTTAATTGTGGGCTATATGTCGGGTATTTTTAGGATGATTTGTCATCCATTCTTGGGTATACCAGAGTTGGCCACAACCGCCGCCGATGTCATCTTGTCCGGCTGGATTAAAGACACGGGTATTAAAGCCATGTTTTACTAGTTTGTCTTGGAAGCAGGTAGCCATAGCTACTTGATACTCCATAACAACCATCATTGACTCATCTTTTTTACAGATAACCGATAAAGTCGCCTTCCAAATAGCCGGGTCGAATAATCGGTGTAATCTGTCAGCATCATCCTCGGATATGTTATCAGAATGAACGCAATAATTGAAAAACGGCATTCTCCCTGTAACTTCGTGCCACTGATTGCCTTTGATGGCAATTTCCTGAAGACTCAATTTTTTCTTAAATGGCACTAGTTTATTGCGAGCCTCATCTGTGCTTTCATGAATGGAAAATTGCAGACCAATCTTGGAAATTACACGTGACAAGTCGCATAGCGGTTTGAAATCAACTCGTGGAGCTGAAGTGCTTATCAAAAGAAATGCATTGGGATATAGCTCATTGAGCTTACGGATTGCCCTCGATACATGCTTAAAATTAAGAAGCGGTTCACCCATACTCATGAACATTATCTGCAAATATTGCACTTCGCTTGGGTTTATATTACGGTCTTGGAATAAGTAAATCGGTTGTGCCACAATTTCCTCAGCCGTGAGAGATCTCACAAAATTGCTTCCAGTTCCGCAGAAAAGACAACCAATAGGACAGCCGCTTTGTGTTGAACAACATACTACAGTTCTGGTTTTAAAATCAGGATAACTGTACAGTACTGCCTCAGCCACACCCGTTCGTTGAAACTCAAAAATATATTTACTTACTGTTTTTTCGCTGGAATCGAAACGTTTTACTTGCATATTGATAGTCCCTTTTTATCATTTCCATTGGTTTCAAAGTACAACATGGAATGTTATAATACAATAGATAATTTGTCAATCACATATTCGTCGTTTAAAGTAATTTTTGCTATAATACCAATATATGATTTTAAATAATAACCAATTAATTGGTTTGAGGGCAGTCACTAAAAGTGGCCAAGTTTTGGGTAAAATAAAGGATTTTGAATTTAATTCTGATAATTCTAAAATCACAAAATATATTGTTAGCAGCAGTGATTTGGTTAAAAAAATCACCTCTCAAAATTTGATTATCGGGTCTGAACAAGTTATAGAAATAACCGCTAAGGCTATGGTAGTGGAAGATAATACTGTGGGAATCACAGAAACCTCCAAACAAATAGCATCTATATAAAATTAGACATACAAAAAATCCAGACATTATCTGGATTTTTTGGTTTATGATAAATATGTTTTAAAAATATCTTCTTTTACCCACAATTACTTTTAGTTTTTTGGGCACAATAGTTACTTCAGCGGGGGTTTTGACTATTTTTCTCTCATCACTTAAAAATATTGGCACCGTTTTATCGCCCGTAATCCTAACGGCGCTGTTTTTAAAATAGCTAAGGGTAGATTTATTTCTTCTAAATATTTTTCTTTGTATGTTTTCTATAAAAATATTCAATTTACTATCTGTGGGATCACTGATAATATTATAGCTATTATTCAAATTACTTATATTTATTATATTATTACCTTCAGAAAGATTAATAATGTAGTTCTTATCACATTCTAAGATGATATTTTTTCCGCCTATTTCTAAAGAAGTCAGGAAATAATAATTATTTATTCTGCCTAAATCTAGTTTTTTGATTATCCTAGAAGATACAGTATCACAAGCCGCTTCTTCTGGCGGTAAGCCTAATAATTTGGCAATATTATTGTTGGGGCCAATAGGGATTATGCCGATAGTTACATTAAAATCAGCAATTAAATTGATTACTTGGCCAATTGTCCTGTCATCGCCAACTATAATTATGGTTTTAACCCCCCTTTTTATTTCTTCGGCTATGATCTGGTTTATATTTTTTAAAAAAGATAAACGATTTATTTTTCCGTTTATCCCCAAATCAGTCAATCTGGTTTCTATTTTGGCAATAACATTATTATATTTTTTATCGTTCAATCTAGAATCGTAAAGGTAATAATACATAAAAAATTAAGCGATAGTTATTTTTTCTTGAGCGGCTTATTCTCTGTTTTCTGAATTCCATTTGTTTCTTCTAATTTTAATTCTATTTTTTCTTGCTTAGAAAAATCAGGCTTGGTGGCTTTTTCTTTGGCGGTGCCCATTTGGCATTTGCCGTTTAAAATCGATCCGGCAGCCACAATCAGTGTTCCTACTTTAATATCACCAAAAATTTTTCCAGTTGAGGTTAATTCTAATTTGTCATTAATTTTTAAATTGCCCTGTATTTCACCGGACACCAAGGCGTTTTCAGCTGAAACATTGGCAAATATTTTAGATTTAGATCCAACTTTTAAATTTTTTGAGGTTTTAATTGTTCCGCAAATCATCCCTTCCACTATCACATTGCCTTCGGTAACAAAGTCTCCCTCAACTTTTACAGATGGGCCTATAATAGTTTCCATTTCATTGGTTGTAGGGGTTTCTTTAAACATAGATTTAATTTGTTAGTTGTAAAATTCATAGTTATTTTAACTCATAACAAACATCCTTGTCAAAAATTGATAAATATGCTACATTTATACCTGTTGGATGAGTAAATTGGTATATAGATATGATATGTCTTAAGTGTCGATGTCACAAATTACTTTCCCGATTTTATAAACTTACTTAATAATTCGTATGCCAATTAAAAAAGCGGCCATGAAGGCTCTAAGGCAAAATAAGACCAGGGCGCTACGCAATCTTAAAGTGAAAAGGAATATTAAAGATTTAGTAAAACAATCAATTAAATTAATTGATTCAAAAGAAAATACTGCGGCCGAAAAAGTTAAAGCGGCCATTAAATCAATTGATAAAGCTATTCAAAATAAAGTTTTAAAAAAGAACACTGGTGCTAGGAAAAAATCTCGCTTAATGAAGAAGCTTAATAAGCTGGTAAAATAATTTGTCTTAATAAAAAACAACCTCGTCTTATAACGAAGTTGTTTTTTTGTTTCTACTAATCCACCATTGGTCGTTTTTATCGCCAAACCACCAATGATCCGAATCCACACTCATTATGGATTCGGCTAATTTGATAGCACCTTCAGAATATAATCTCTTTATGATAGCTGGTATCCAGCTCTCGGCCCTAGTGTTGCCGATGTCAACCTGTTCTTTGAGAGAAATCAAAAATTCTAAATTATCAGCGTCTTTGGCTATTTTAGCTTCTTCTGTTTCCCTGGTTTCATATTCTGCCACAATATCTTGTATGTCTTGGCCGAAAGGCAGAGAGGTAGTTACATCTTTTAAGGCTTGATGTTCTTTCTTTTCGGTATATTTTTGATGGACATAATTCAAATCAGAAATACGGGCTTCTGACAGATCATGGAAAATGCACATTTTGATTACTTTGTTGGTATCAATATTTTTATTTTCAGCTAACATAGCCAGAGTATAGCCGATATAAATAGTTCTAGTGGTGTGCTCAGAAACACTCTGCTGGCCACTGCCCAAAAAGAAAAAACCGCTTCTGGGAGTTTTCGCTAGCATGCCGACTTCGAATAAGAAATCCGCTATATTTTTAAGATCAGACATAAATTTAACAATTTTTAATTATAAATAAATTTAATAATAATTCAGGATTTTTTTCCCCGCTTTTCAAATGTTTTTCTATCTCTAATATCTCATTGATAATTTTAATTAATTGTTTGGTGGTAAAATTTTGACCTTGAGTTTTAACCTTACTAAAAACAAAAGGATGAAGTTTTAGTTTAACGGCGCTAGTTTTATCTCCTTTGGTTTTTAATATCAATTTAAACTGCCTGGCTATCATAGAAATTATCATCAAAGGATGGGTGCCAAAATTAAGTTGATTAGACATAAGCTTAAGCGCAGTTTTTTTATCTTTACCGCCCAAGGCGTCAACCAAATTAAAAATAGCATCATCAAATTTACTGATAACCATGTCTTTAACATCCTTAGCCGTAATAATTTCGTTAGACTTAAAAGCCGATAATTTATCAAGTTCAGAAGTTAACTGGAATAAATCACTACCAACTTTAATCGCCAGCTCCTTAATTGTTGTAGGCTCTATTTTAATTGATTGATTATCAGTATATTTTTTAATCCAATTTTCTAAATCGCGTCCTTTCATTAGATTAAATTCCCAAACATATTCACCAGATGATAAATATTTAAATAATTTATTGGTTAGAGATAATTTATTTTTTCTATCAGTTTTATTTTTATCCGGATCAATAAAATCTACAAAACAGATAATATTGTCTATTCTATCTCTATTATTTTTAATAAAATCTATCAATTCCACGCTTATTTTTTTATTAGCCAATATATTTTTTACCACTATCATTTTACGCTCACTTAAAAATGGAGTGGTTAGAGCTTCTTGTTGGAATTGAGCTAAAATTAAACTCTCACCATCTAAATTAACTACATTTAAACCAGCTTTGTCCCTTTTTTGGATAAAGCCATCTTTGAGTTCTTTTAGTTTTTGGGAGACCAAATAATGATCAGTTCCTAGTATGGTAAAAATCATATATTTTTAGATTTTTTCAGTTGCACCCCAATTACTGCCAACCTCAATCTCTGTTTCTATGGGTGCGCGAAGTTTATAAACTTCATTCATGGTATTTTCGATTAGTCGGGCGACTTTTTCAATATCGTCTTGGGGAACTTCAAAAACCAATTCATCATGGACTTGCATGATCATCTTAGTCTGGGGGGATATTTTTGGTAATTTCTGGTGTATTGCCACCATAGCTAATTTTATTAAATCTGCCTCCGTGCCTTGTATGGGCATATTCATAGCCATTCTCTCGGCTGATGAGCGCACTTGCTGGATGCTGGAATTAATTTCTGCTAGGTATCTTCTGCGTCCATAAAAAGTTTCTACATAACCCTTATCTCGGGCGACAACAATAGTTTCATCTAGGTATTTTTTAACTTCTTTGTAGGTGGCAAAATATTTATCAATGAATTTTTTAGCTTCTTGGTTGGAAATGCCAGTGCGTTGAGCTAGTCCCCAAGCTCCCATACCATATAAAACGCCAAAATTAATTTCTTTAGCTTGTCTTCTTAATTTAGGAGTAACTTCATCTATTTTTATATCATTAATGGCGGCAGCGGTTTTAGTGTGAATGTCTACTTTACTTTCAAAAGCCTCTAACATGTTTTTGTCATTGGCTAGTGAAGCAATAATGCGCAATTCTAATTGGGAATAATCCGCTTTAAGTATTTTGTAGCCACTTTCGGCGATAAAAGTTTTTCTTATTTTTTGTCCCCGCTTAGTTCTAATGGGAATATTTTGCAAGTTAGGATTAGAAGAAGATAACCGGCCAGTAGCGGTAACTGTTTGATTGAAACTGGTGTGGACTCGATTGTCTTTTTTATTAATCAATTTTGGTAAGGCATCTAGATAGGTGCTTTTTAATTTGGCTAGTTCCCTAAAATCAAGTATTAAATCTATCACTTTATGCTGGCCTCTTAGTTTTTCTAGTTCACCAGCGGCAGTGGAGATGCCAGTTTTGGTTTTGCCTATGCCTAGGGTTGATATTTTTAATTTTTCAAATAAGATTTCTTTTAATTGTAGAGGTGAGGAAATATTAAATTCCTGGCCCACGGCTTTATATATATTTTTCTCTAATAGCTTTAATTCTTGATCCGTTTCTTTGGCTAATTCGCCGAGTAATTTAAGATTTAATTTAACGCCATTTTTTTCAATCCCAGCTAACACCTCTACTAGGGGCATTTCCAGTTCTTCAAATAAGCCAAACATACCTTCATTTTCCAAATCCTGTTTTAATTTCTGATAAATTTGGTAGGTGATGTCGGCGTCTTCACCAGAATACCAGGATATTTTTTCTAAGGGGACTTCCGACATATTGATCTGGTTTTTGCCCGAGCCGATTAAATCTTCTATGGGTTGCATTTGATAGCCCAGTTCCACAAAGGCCACGGTGTCTAAATTATGCTGTCTATTGCCAGGGTTTAATAAATAAGAAGCGACCATGGTGTCAAAATACAATCCTTGCACCTCAAAACCATTTTGTTCTAATATTTCGAAATCATATTTTAAATTATGGCCGATTTTTTTTATATTACTATTTTTAAAAACTAATAACAATTCATTTTTAATTTTATTTATGCTTAGAAGTGGCAGATAATAAGCTTCGTTTTTTTTCCAAGAAAAACTAATACCCAAAAAATCAGCCGAAAATGGATCAACAGAAGTTGTTTCGGTGTCAAAACAAAATTCGGGTTGTTTTTTTAATTCGGCTATAAAATCTTTAATATCTTGCTCTCTAGTGGTTAATTGATATTTCTGATTTTTTTTATTTATTTTCTGATTTTCGGATGACTCTTCAAATAAACTCACTTGCCCGCCTTTAATTTGCAAACTTGAATCCAAACTTGATAATTGAGTCATTAATCTTTTAAAATTAAGGTCTTGGAATAATTTTATAATTTTTTCTTTATCAAATCCGCCCAATTTGCAATCATCTAAATCGAAATATATGGGTACATCAACAATAATCGTGGCTAATTTTTTGGATAGGAAGGCGTCATCTTTGTATTCCTCGAGTAATTTTTTGTTTCTCTCGCTGATTTTTTTGGAATCTAAATTTTTATAAAGATTTTCTAAGGTTTTAAAATCATTTAATAAATTAATAGCTCCTTTTTGTCCGATACCTCTAACCCCGGGTATATTGTCTGATGGATCTCCTCGCAAGGCTTTATAATCAATTAATTGGTTTGGTTCTAAGCCCTCAAATTTTTCTTTGATTAGTTTTTCATCATATAAAATAGTTTCTCCCAATCCCTTATGGGGCGAAAAAACTTTAGTGTTATCATCAATTAATTGGAAAGTGTCTTGATCACCGGTGATAATAATAGTTTCAATATCTGGCCTATCGACTGTTTTTAGGTGGGCAATAGTGCCGATTAAATCATCGGCTTCAAAACCGGATTTTTCAAAAATAGGGATATTAAATGATTTTAAAACTTCTTTAACTAGTGGTATCTGAGCATATAACTCATCCGGTGCTTTAGCTCGACCGGCTTTGTAAGCCTCAAATTCCTTATGTCTAAAAGTTTTTTCTTTTAAATCAAAAGTAGCCACAATATAGTTGGGCTTTAAGTCCTTTAAAACTTTTAGCAGTATAGCCGTAAAACCGTAAACCGCATTAACCATCACCCCGTCTTTGGTGGTGAGTGGTGGTATGGCGTGAAAGGCTCTGTGTATTAGAGCATTACCATCAATCACAGCTAGTTTTTGTTTGTCTAATTTCATATTTTAACTATCTCATTATAGCATTTTAAAAACACCCGTGGAACGAAACTTTAATATTAGGTTATAATTGACATTTTATCAAAAAAATCGTAAGGTAAAAACGAGTTTCGAACCTTAAAACCTAACCAGAAGGGGTCTAAATAATGTTACTAGGAGTAATGGGCGACACTCACGATGTTGATCAAAGTATAGTCCAAAAAATAGCAACAGATTTGAAAACCAGAGGTGCTCAAGTAATTATTCATACTGGTGATATTGAAAAACAACATTTAAATGTGGATTTATTTTGCGGTTTGCCAGTGGTTTGTGTTTTAACCGAACAACAACAGTTTTCTGCTGATTTTACTTTTCCGCCAGCCGGTTGGACATATACTCGTCCTGGCGACAGCATGATTAATAGGCGCGATAGAAACCAAGGCCTGATTGAAGATAATATTGCTAATAAACTAGCCATAGCTAATCGCATAGTTAATTTGGGCGAGGTTATAATTTACGCTGGACATAAAAGATCTATTGATATCCTAATGAATGGCGCTAAATTTAATGAATTTGTTAATATTATTAATGAAGTTTACGATGGTATTAAATTTATTTTTACTGGCCATACTCATCATCAGTTTTTAGTTCAAAGAGACGGTTTTTCTTGGATAAACCCTGGTGCTGTTGTGCCCTCGTTTTTTGATTATGAATACGCTCTTGTTGATACTAGTAAGAATGAAGTAGTTTTTACCCGTCTGCCACGCACGACTATTAATGTCAGGCCGCAAACCATTGGCATTATTTCTGATACTGGCAATATTTCTGATAGAGACGGCCAGTTTTGGCAGCAGTTAAGAGTGGAATTTCATGAACGCGATGTCTCTATAGTTATTATTTATGGCGGTTTTAGGGAATTCGATATCGGCCGACCGGAATTAGCTGACTTTCAGGTTTTTTACAATCTTTTATCCGCCAATAAGGATAATCCTAAGGAACCGGCTAATTGGCATCTTATCGCTAATGATAATCCTATATTAGAAATTTGCAGCCATTATTTTTTGATTCAACCCAATTTAGGCATTGACTTGGATGGCAAGACCGAAGTGGAAATGATTAAATGCATTCGTGAGCAATCACAAAAATACCAACACATTGATATTGTCATTTGTGGCGGTATTCACGACGCTCTTTTTGAAGAACAGCAGGAAGTGATGATTATCAATCCAGGCGATGCTAGAAACCATCGTAAGTTTGTGACCATTTGTTTCCCTCGTTGCGAAGTAACTTTTTCTTCTGTTCGGTTAGGAACAAATCGCACCTAAAAAAATGCCCCCAAGCGCTTATGCGTTTGGGGGTTGTTTCTTATTCTGATTTCTTTTCCGGTTCCGGCTCTTTTTTAGATTCCGGTGTTTTCTCTGGTTCCGGTTGCCAAGTGGAATCATAGGTCTGCCCAACTTCCTTAGCTTGGAAGATCTTTTGATCTACTTTAATCCAAATAGGTGTGGATTGATCAAAAATCAAATCGGATCTACTATTATCAAATTTCCTAATATAAAGCCAACACTCATTAATCAAATCTTTACTGCCATCACCATAACTAAGAGCTGTCTTATGAGCGATGACTCCGATAATTTTTTCCGGTTCTGGCGCCACCGCATCCATTTCTGGAGTTGCCGGAGGAGTAGTTGTTGTTTCCGTGGCTTCGGTTGGTACAGCTTCTGCCAGTGAAGTTTTGGGCGCTGGAGGAGTTGCCTCGGTTGGCACAGCTTCGGCAACAACAGGCACTGGAATAGATCCAACTCCTGGCGCAGCTTGAGGGACAGTTTCGATAGCAGGATCTGATTTTCCCGCTTCACTGGCCTTATTCCAAGGAGCGTCTTTTTCTCCCAAGGCAATAATTGTAGCCTCTTCTATGCTAATTTTTTTCTCTACCCGAATATCCCAGATTCTTTTTGTCAATTCATCACTAACAGCCATATTAGGATAAAGGTTTTGGATTTCCGCTTTTCTCGCAGCTTGACGTGCTTTTCCTAATGCTGGAAGAATAATAGCCGCCATAATACATATAATAGCTATTGTTATCATTAAGTCAATCAGTGTAAAACCTTTTCTGTTATTCATTTCGCTTTCTCCTGGTTTTTTGGTTGATTAGAAGGTGCTTTTGCCGTTATTTAAAATAACCCTATAGTTTACAGCAAAATAGCTTTTTTGTCAAGATCATTTTTTTTTGTTAAAATTAATATCACCAAAGCATAAAAACACAAAAAACACAGAAAATATTTTTGTTTTTGTGTTTTGATGTTGTTAAAGAGTGATTTTTAGAAAGCCTTAAATAGCTTTACAAACTTTATAAACTTTATAACTTTTAACTGTTGTGTATTTACAAAGAATAGAATTACAGGGCTTTAAATCTTTCGCCCATAAAACAATTTTAGAATTTCCTTCTCCTGGGCAAGGTTGCAAAACCTCGCCCAATGTTTTGTCGTCTTATGGCAAACCACTAGAGAAAGGCATTTGTGGAGTAACAGCCATAATGGGCCCCAACGGTTCTGGCAAATCCAATATTGTGGATGCAGTGAGATGGGTTTTGGGTGAGCAAAGCTTAAAACTACTGCGAGGTAAAAAATCCACCGATATTATATTTTCCGGCTCAGCCCAAAAATCACAAATGGGACTAGCCGAAGTTTCTCTTTATTTAAATAACGAAGATAATTCCGCCCCCATTGATTACACCGAAATTGTCATTACCAGAAAACTCTATCGCGACGGTGAAAGCGAATATCTGTTAAATAAAAATTCGGTTCGTTTGTTTGATGTTATTATGCTACTAGCTAAGGCTAATTTTGGGCAAAATACTTATAGCATCATCGGACAAGGTATGGTGGATAGGATTGTTAATTATTCTAGCCAAGAAAGAAAAGATTTCTTTGATGAGGCCACTGGGGTAAAACAATTCCAAATCAAGCGTGATCGCTCTGTCAATAAATTAAAAAAATCCCGAGAGAATCTTTTCCAGGCCCAAACCTTGATTGGCGAATTAGACCCGCACTTAAAAATGCTCACCAGACAAGTTAACCGTTTGCACAAAAGAAAAGAAATAGAAATAGAATTAAAAGAAGCTCGAGAGAAATATTATGGCAAGCAATGGCTGGAATTGGACCATTCTTATAGGGAGTCGATTATTTCTGTAACTTCATCTGATAAAAAGAAGATGAAGTTGGAGCAAGAGATAGAATCGCTTCAGCAAAAACTCAATTCTTTAAGCGAAGAAAGTAGTCGTAGTGAGGAATTTGATAAATTACAGAAAGAATATAATAATTTGACCGAAAATAAAAATAATCTTTTAAAGGAATTGACGGTTACTAGAGGCAAATTGGATTTGGAATATGCCAAGGTGGGAAAACAGAACTTGTCTTGGCTTGAATCCAGAAGTGAGGAATTGAAAAAAAGATTACTAGCTATAAATGGAGAATTAGAAAGCCACAAGCTTAAGATAAATTCCAAAAAGAAAGATTTAGCCGATTTGGAATCAAGTATTAATAAAATAAACGACGAATTAACAGTTTCACAGAATAATTTACAGATTATCCAAGAAGAATTGTATAAAACCAAAGGTAGCGGAAGCAACAATTATTTTTTGGAATCAGTTAAGGCGGTTTTAAGACAAAAAAATACCATTGGTGGCATTTACGGCACGGTGGGAGAAATAGGCAAAATAGATAAAAAATACGAGATGGCGCTAGCCACTGCCGCTGGCAATCGTCTTTGGGGAGTGGTAGTGGAATCTGATGAGGTGGCAGTGGCATGCATTAATTATCTTAAGGCCAATCGATTATCCTCGCTTACTTTTTTCCCTTTAAATAAATTAAAAAATTATCCCACCGATTCATATCAAAATAATAAAGGTGGAGCCATAGGTATGGCTATTGATTTGATCACTTATTCAGATAAATTCGCTAAGGTTTTTCAGCATATTTTTGGCGATACTTTGGTAATTGAAGGGGTCCAAGACGCCAGATCTATTGGTATTGGCACCAGAAGGATGGTAACTGTTGATGGTGATGTCTTTGAAAAAACGGGTGTTATTAGAGGCGGCTATAAACGTCGTGGCTCGGCTGTTTGGACTGGCACCACCGACAGCCAATTTGTCACTCAAGAAGAGCGGATAAAAGAATTCGCCACCCTTAAGGCCGAGATTGAAAGCCAGCACAAAATTCGCGATAGTATTATTGCCAAAATGAATGATTTTAGGGTGGAGATAAGACTTAGTGAAGACAAGATAAATAATTTTAATATTGAATTATCCGTTTTTAAAAAAGAAAAAGATAAAATCGAAAATGACATCAAAGAAAGCCAACTAACCCCCAATGAAAGGAATAAGTTTTCTGATGGGCTAGTGGTTCAAAAAGATAAATTTGAAAAGGAATTATTAGCAATAGAAAAAGATAGCTTAATTACTAGAAAAAAAATAGATCGTTTTAATTTTGAAGAAGAAGAAAAGAAAAAAAATATTTTTTCCTTGCAACAGAATATGCATAATCAGCAGTTGGATTTAAATAAGGTTATCACCTCATTAAACGAGGTTAAAGTAGAACTAGCTAAAGTTGAAACCAAGAAAGAAGATTTATTTTCTCTGATGCGCCAAGATTTAGGAGAAGAGTACCGCCCGAAATCCAATGTTGATTTTAGCGAGGCTAATTTGGTGGAATTAGAAGTTATAATAAATAAATGTAAAAAACAATTGGAATTGATTGGTGGCACTGATCCGGAAGTAGAAAAAGAATATTTAGAAGTTAAAGCCCGGTTTGATTTCTTATCTAAAGAGAGTACCGATTTAGAAAAAGCTATTAACGATTTGGAAAAGATTGTATTAGAATTGGATAAAATCATCAAAAAGCAATTTGAAAGTGAATTTAAGAAAATTAATATTGATTTTTCCAGATTTTTCAAAAAATTATTCGATGGCGGAACAGCTAAGCTGGTTTTGGTGCAAAAAGAATTAACCGAAGCCGAACAGGTGAGGGAAGAAATTAATGAAGTAGGGTTAGAGGAAAATTCTTTTTCCAAAGGAGGACAGGAGGGAGTAGAAATTAATCCCCACCTTTCCAAGGGGGGGCAAGGAGGGGTTGTCGAAAGTGATGAAGAAGCTGTTCATAAAAAAGTCGTCCACATTGAAGATAAATCCTTTTTGGCCAATATGGGTATAGATATTGAAGCTTGTCCGCCTGGCAAAAAAATTAAAAATATCAATGTACTCTCGGGTGGCGAAAAAACTATGACGGCCCTAGCCTTGGTTTGCTCGATTATTTCCAATAATCCATCGCCCTTTATTTTATTTGATGAAGTGGACGCCGCCCTAGATGAAGAGAATTCCAGGAAGTTTAGCGATATTATAGAAGAGCTTTCTCATAAGACACAATTTATCACTATCACCCATAATCGAGCGATTATGTCGCGAGCCGATGTGCTCTATGGCGTAACCATGCAAGGAGATGGAGTTTCGCGAATTTTAAGCTTAAAATTGGAGCAAGCAGAAAAAATCGTCAAGCAATAATTCATTTAATAGGTAGATTTGACACTTAGCCATATTTCTGCTAAATTAAGCCTACACCGTCAAGTGCTATAGATCTATAAAATACTTTATAGACTTTATAACTTTTAACTTTATAACTATTTATGTTATCAATAAGATTTGTCAGAATCGGCAAAAAAAGGCACCCTATTTATAGAATTGTGGTAATGGAAAAGGGCAAGAATCCACACAGCACTTATTTGGAAAATTTAGGAACCTATAATCCTCACACCAAAGAAAAGAATATTAAAAAAGATAGAGTTGATTATTGGGTTAGCAAAGGAGCAAATTTGACTGCTACTATTCATAATTTATTTGTAGATCAGGGATTTATCACAGATAAAAAAGTCAGAGCTTCAAAATCCAAGCCAGGCAAAAAAAAGCAGGCCCAAATAGCGATAAAAAAATCAGAAGAAGAAGCTACTAAAAAAAATCAAGAAGCGGAAAAAGTAGCAGCTGAAGCTGCGGCCAAAGAAGCTGTTGAACAAGCCGCTCCTGAAATTCCGGCCGAGACTGAAGTTAAAACAGAAGCAATATCAACAGAAAAATCAGAATAAATTCTATAAAAATAGCTCGCCATAAAGCGGGTTGTTTTTTTGTCTGATTGCCACCATTGATAAAAACAATTTTTTACTCTAGTATAACAGCTGTACTTTATGGCTTACAAAAAGGAGCGAATCAATGTGTCTAGGTAAAGATGAAGAAATTATTAGGAAAGAGACAGAAGAAATAGCCGAAAGATTATATAAATGGATGTTGGAATTAAAACCTCCGGAAGGACAAGATTTTGCGGTACACCCGCGGGAATTTCTACCAGCAGATGTGTGTTGTGACTTTGTCGGCAAGGCCAGATTTATAAGAGGCATGGGTAGAATTATTGCCGTTGCTTTAACAGAACATAATAAGAAAAGAGTTCAGCAATAGGTTTGAAAGCCATAAAAGAAAATGTTGCCAAATTTATCTAGAGGTTTTCGGAAATAAGCAAACGGTTTTCTGGTCTTAATTGCAGTAGTCTAAGCCTGATGAATCAGGCTTTTTTAATTTTCCTATTGACAAAAACACTTTCATTTGCTATAATGGTTATAGTCCTATTAGCCTGAAAGGGACAAAAGAGTTGCAATTAGGTCCTGCAACTAGATAAGGCTAATGTTTAAAAAATAAAGTGTAAAGAAAGCTATGGCTCAGGAACAAGATGCAAAGTTCGTAGAAGGTATCGTAAAAGAGATCGTTGCTAATCCTGGCGACGTGAAAGTCGACAGAACTGTTGATGAAAGAGGCGTCCTCTTAACTTTAACAGTTAACCCATCAGACATCGGTTATGTAATCGGTAAACAGGGGCAGACTGCAAGAGCAATCAGAACTTTAACCAAAATTATTGGTGCTAAGAACAACGCTCGCGTTAATTTGAAAATTTTTGAACCAGAAGGTAATTTACGAAGACCTCGCCGAGAAGATTCTCGAGAAGGGGGTTTCAAACAAGAAGAGCGAGTTGATACTGATGTAGTAGGTGATTTAGAAATATAAATTACCAAACAACTTTAAACTATAACAAAAGCTCCGTCTATGGACGGAGCTTTTGTGTTTTTGATTATATTAATCCCAGTTTGACAAAAAAATCAGTAATGATAAGATCTTATTAGTTCATTGTTTTAAACACCAATCAAAGGAGAATATAAGATGATTATCAAAAGACGCAAAGTTCCAGCTAGTGGGGTTTCCGGTTATTATCTGGTTTATTTTTTAGAAGAAAATGGCAAAGAAATAGAATTAGGCCGGACCACTTGGAATGATGTGGCCGGTTTACTAGGAGCAACCAATACTTACGAAGAAGGTTTGCTGGCTGGACTTGGATTTTTTGCCGGAAAAAGTTTGCGTCTAATCATAGAATAACTATCGCCAGTTTAATGACTGGCTTTTTTATTTAAAAAATTTTATTATTAAGTTATGAAGCAATTTGATGTTATTACAATTTTTCCTCACATCTTGGATTCTTATGTTAATGAATCTTTATTTTCTCGCGCCCAAAAAAATAAATTGATCAAAATCAATTTCCATTATTTAAGAAAATGGACTAAAGACAAACACCAAACAGTGGATGACAAGCCCTATGGCGGCGGAGTGGGCTTGGTTTTTAAAGCCGATATCATTATGAAAGCGTTGAAAACCATCATAAATAAACCCCCCCCTTTTAATAAGGGGGAGGTTGGGGGGGGGTCAAAAAAAACCAGGATAATTTTAACGGCGGCTAATGGTAAAAAATTCACTCAAAATGATGCTAAGCGCTTGGCTAAATATGATCAGTTGATTTTTATTTGTCCTAGATATGAGGGTGTGGATGCTAGGGTAGAAAAAATAGTGGATGAAAAAATATCCATTGGCGATTATGTTTTGACCGGCGGAGAATTGCCAGCTATGGTAATTATGGATGCGGTTTCCAGGTACTATCCAACTTTCGTGGGTAAACAGGAATCAGTGCAAGATGAATCATTTTCATCTGAGGGTTACTTGGAATATCCGCAATATACCAGACCGGAAGTAATCAAGTATAAAAATAAAAATTGGCGTGTGCCCAAAGTTTTACTCTCAGGCCATCATGGCGAGATTAGAAAATGGCGACAGAAAAAGGCGAAAAATGTTAAATAATTTGTAGAGACGGGGCATGCCCCGTCTCTAC
>CAYIBK010000024.1:0-2402 GCA_964361645.1 uncultured Gammaproteobacteria bacterium | reverse complement strand
GTAGAGACGGGGCATGCCCCGTCTCTACACGGTATTCGTTGTCTAATATGGTCGGATCATTTAAATCAGCTTGTACTAAACAAATTCATCAATTAGGTCATTTAAATTTTTTATGGCAAGAACGATTTTATGATCATATTATCAAAATAGATTCAGAGTCATTAGAAAAAATCAGATGGTATATCAAGTATAACCCGCCGTTATGGGATAAGGATAGAAATAATCCGATTAATATCAAGATTTAATTTGTATAAATGGCATATATCCGTGGAGACAGGGCATGCCCCGTCTCTATTTTTGTTTATTTGACTTTGTATAATGGGGGGGGGGTAAAATTAAGGTATTATGAATAATAATTATTTTATATAACCTCATTAGTTAATTAAAAAATTTAGAATAAAAAATCTATGGGAAATTTAATTCAAACAAAAATCAAAACTAATATTTCGCCCAAAGTAGCCGTTGGCACTTTGTTGGTGGTCATTGGTGCTGTTTTTGGGGCAATAGCGTTTAACGGTTTGGTGCCCACATTTTTTACGCCGTCTAATGATGCCACCAGTATTGCTGCAACAGTAGCACCAACTGGTTGGACTTATGTTTTTGGACCGGACAAAAAAACTGATCTCGACTATAAGAATTTGCTCAATGCTGTGAGAAATGGGGCTGATGTTAAAGTCTTTATCCCGACAGATACCATAGGTCTTGGTTCCATAGAACAATCCTTTATTTGCAATAAACTGATCGTTTCTAAAAACAGCTATGTCGGTTGTCGTTCAATGATCATGGAAAACGGACAGGGCGGATATAGCCAAACAATCAACGAGTTGACTGTTCAGTATTCAGACAAATCATCTATGTTGTTATCTTCAACTTTTACATTTAAAAATAACGGCTCAGGTTCATTTACCTCGGTTAACAATCCAAAAATACCTAATCTGGCCAGATTATATTATAGATACTAGTTCATAGATTCAAGTAGATCAAAAGACGCGGCCTCAATACCGCGCCTTTTGCTTTTTATTCAGGCTCGAGGCGTCTTCGCCGAGAGATTAGACGACCAGACTCGACGAAAACGCATTACCTCTCTACACTGTCATTCTGAGGCCACCACGCGGCCGAAGCAATTTCATAGTAACAAACAAGGGATCCCTTCTCCCGCATCAAGTGCGGGGTCGGGATGACGCTTCGCGTCAGATTGCTTCTCCGCCCTGCGCGGATCGCAATGACAAATATATTATTAGTGCTTTATAATTGAAAATTAGAAATTAGAAATTTGACCGAAGGCCATTGTGTATATTCTGTTTATTACTTTTTATAATGTCTTTAAAAATCTAAGTAAATAATCTTAATTCTACCTAAAAATACCTAAAATAAGCCAAATTTATAATAATCATTTAATTTTAGCCAAATAAGACATAGAGTCTATTGACAAGACTTGCAAAATAGAATATAATTATTAAGCAAAGATCAATAACAATAAATAATTCTCCAACCAAACATTAAAATTTTGTTTTAACCCGCCTTCGCTTTTAGCTCTGGCGAGGTAAGAGAGAAAAAACAGTGGTATCTAAGAGATTCGTCCGCCCCAGGCGGATGGTTCGCTAAGTTGGATCCCTCTGTTTTTTCTTTTCCTAATAAAATCCCCTCCTTTTTAAGGAGGGGCTAGTGGTGGTTGCCGACTGTCGGTTAACCCCTCCCCGCCTCCCCTTGAAAAGGGGAGGAAGAGAAGAAAGGTAAATTGACAATTGAAAAGCAATTAAAAACAATGTGAGCCCTAAAATATTTTTTTGAATTTATTCAAAATACAACACCCCAGTTAAATATGCGTTTACGCTATTTAACGGGGTAAATAACGGTTGGCATCTGATCGTAATCTAGATGCAATTTATTGAGAGTTTGATCCTGGCTCAGGATGAACGCTGGCGGCGTGTCTAAGGCATGCAAGTCGAATGGGTTTAGACCCATGGCAAACGGGTGAGTAACGCATTGGTAACTTACCTCGAAGTTCGGCATAACCTTCCGAAAGGAAGAATAATACCGGATGTGGTCACTAGACGAATGTCTGGTGAGTAAAGATTCACCCTGTTTCTTTTCTATTGATGAATTATTTTAAATTAATGATGTGAGCCGTTAACCCTGTGGAATAGTGTAAACACAAATTTCGAGCTAATCGAAATTATTCCACAGGGTTAAGGCGGCTTCGCCTTCATTGAAAGTAAATAATTAAAACTTCGCTGGAAAAGATACAGGGTAAATCGCTTCGAGAGAGACCTATGTCTTATCAGCTAGTTGGTGGGGTAAAAGCCTACCAAGGCTCTGACGAGTAGCGGGTGTGAGAGCACGACCCGCCTCACTGGGACTGAGACACTGCCCAGACTCCTACGGGAGGCTGCAGTCAAGAA
>CAYIBK010000023.1:15680-18250 GCA_964361645.1 uncultured Gammaproteobacteria bacterium | reverse complement strand
GAAAGGAATTTGTCGATGCAACGCAGAGAAATGCTCCACTCAATGGCCGACTTCGACCTCCAGATTAACAGTAACGGCAAGATCATGGGCGGCGTCCAGAGAAGCACCGGTAAGCACTTCGACGGCAAAGAGATGGCACGGATCATCCGTGAACGCAGCGATATGTTGTCGTCCATCGAAGCCAGCCACGCCGGCCAGCACATTAGGGAACCGAAGTTCCCCAAGTTGGTCGTAGTGGCACAGCCAAAGGCCAAGCCGGTGAGGCGGAAGAGAATACCTCGCGCGACAACGGCCCTTCGTAAAAGGTTGATCGCGAAAACGGCGACGGCGACGGCCTAACGCCAACAACCGACAAGACCCAGCAAACAAGGAAGTTTGCTGGGTCGTTTCTTTTTTACCCCACACCGATTTAGGTGTGAGATTTTAATTTATATTTATTTTGCTAAATGGTTATTCTTCTGCTTGCGATATTCTTCTATTTGCTTGGCCACATAGGAATCGGCTTCTTTTATAATTTCTTTTAGACTTTTGAATTTCAAATATTTGCCGGCAATTTTGTAATTAAACCAGCCGTAACCGTTGTGTTCGGCAGATATTTTAACTTCAGCACCTTTAGGCATCTTGGCCAAATACAAAATAAAATCTTTTTTGATTAATTCTTTTTTACCGCCTCTATCCTCTTTGAAGAAAAAATCAGTTTGCTGTCGCCAGCCTTTGATGATTTGAATATTATCAATCCCCGTTTCTTCTTTTAATTCCCGCTTGGCAGTTTCTACTTCGGATTCGCCAGTCTCAACCTTGCCTTTGGGGAAATTCCAATAAGTGCCCCGATGATAAAGCACGAGATATTGGATCTCCTTATCGCGATTATTATAACGGAATAAAATTATCCCGACTGATTTTTCACGGATCATATAAATCTAATTTCTAATTTAATAATTTCTAATTTCTAAACAATTAATTAATTTTAAAATTTAAAAATTATTTAGAAATTAGAAATTAGAAATTTTTAAATTAACTAAGATATTTTCTCCCCTTCAAACTCTCCGGCAGGTAATCCTGTTCCTCTTGATAATCAAAATCCGGACTGTATTTATAATCCTTGCCATAATTCAAATCTTTCATTAATTTTGTCGGCGCATTACGCAAATGAAGTGGCACGGGCTCATCCATGGTATTTTTAACATCTTTTTGCACCGCCAAATAAGCCGTATACAAATCATTACTTTTTTTACATTTAGCTAGATACACCACCACCTGAGCTAAAATCACATTGCACTCCGGCATACCGATGAAATGACAAGCTTGGTATCCTGCCACCGCTTGTTCTAATGCTCGTGAATTAGCCAAGCCAATATCTTCAGAGGCAAAACGCACCAAGCGCCTAGCCACATAAAGCGGATTCTCCCCCGCCTCCAGCATCCTGGCCAGCCAATACAGGGCGGCATCGGCATCAGACCCGCGCAAAGATTTATGCAGAGCAGAAATTATATTATAATGCTGTTCGCCTGATTTGTCGTAGAGGTGTGATTTTTGCAATACCTCTTTGATGATTTTAGAATCTAATTTAATTATACCATTTTTATCTTTTTTTGTAGCCTTAACCGCAAATTCCAGGGCATTCAAAGATACTCTGGCATCGCCATTACTTAATTTGGCTAGATACTTTAAAATTTCATCGTCTGCTTCAGCTTTATAAACTCCCAAGCCGAATTCATAATCGCTAATTGCCCTTCTTAAAATATTTAATAAATCTTCTTCTAATAATTGATTTAAAACAAAAACTCTAGCCCGAGAAAGTAAGGCCGAGTTAATTTCAAAACTGGGATTTTCGGTAGTAGCGCCAATTAAGGTGACAATGCCATTTTCTACATAAGGCAATAAGGCGTCTTGCTGAGATTTATTCCAGCGATGAATTTCATCAATAAAAAGAATAGTTGGCTTGTTATTAAACTTGCGCTTGTCTTTGGCAATATTAATAATCTCTTTTAAATCTTTCACCCCAGAACTAACAGCCGAAAAAGAGATAAAATCGGCGTTAGTCATGTTGGCGATAATCCGAGCCAAAGTGGTTTTGCCAGATCCTGGCGGACCCCAAAAGATCATAGATGGGATATCATCGTTTTCGATCAATTGGCGAAGCATTTTACCTTGGCCAATTACCTCATTTTGACCAAAAAAATGCCCTAGAGTAGTTGGGCGCATTCTTTCGGCTAAAGGCGCTTCTAGGGCCAATTTTTGGTCTAATTTTTGCTCAAATAAATCCATATGGGATTCATTTTACCCTGATACTAAAATAAGCTCAAGGCACTTGACAAAATTATTAAAGTGTGCTATAATGATATGAGTTCATTAGAGTTGAGTGAAAACCAAAAAACAACGCTAAATAAGCGGAACTAGGGAGAATTGACCATGTTGTGGAATATTTATAAAAGTGTGTTTTTTGTAGCCATGGGCGTCGCGGTAGCTTGCGGAATACTCTTCCGCCTGATGCCAGAATACCAAGAAACCTGGGGAACTATTGGCCGAGTTAGCTTAGCTATTGGAGTGATCCCCTTGTGCGCCGTTTT
>CAYIBK010000023.1:13517-15580 GCA_964361645.1 uncultured Gammaproteobacteria bacterium | reverse complement strand
TCCTAAGCGCCGCCAAAACAAAAGCCGTCCAATCGCACCAGCGAAAGGACGGCTGTTTTTGTTTCTAAGATTAGTTACCACTGATTAAGTGGTAAATTGGAAACAACCTCTAGTCTATCAATAATTATTTTATTATTAACAACTAAGCCAAATGCCCTTACTCTATCACCAACTCCAATCCATTTTTCACTTAAGTTAACACACAAAAACCCAAATTCACTTTCAGCAAACGCACAATGACTATAATTTGAAAAAATTAAATCAAATTTGTTTCCAGAATATCCAGAAAGAGATTCAGTAGTTTCTGCTAGTACTAAATCAAGTGGATATATAGTGCCCTCTAACCAACCCTTTAATATTTTTATGCCGTCCAACACCCCGTCCTTAGTATAATCATTTTCAAAACCATTTTGAATAGTAATGACTTTTGTCGCCCAATTAGAACCAAATATTGATTCAGCAGTGGCTGTATCAGGGATTAAAGCGAGTTGAGAATTAGCACTGACAGCGTAAGTTTTGGAACTATTTTGGAATTTAATTAGTCTAACTCCTGGGCGAGCGGTTATATTATTACCATTGTCAATATTGTCAAAGTCGGCTTGAGAAATAGTAACAAGATTTTTACTAGCACCATCAAATTTAATACTAGCCCAGCTACCAGTATACCAAGTCCAAAAAGTAACAGAATTGACAAATAAATGTCGCTTGTTAT
Source organism: uncultured Gammaproteobacteria bacterium (assembly GCA_964361645.1). GTDB lineage: Bacteria > Patescibacteriota > Patescibacteriia > 2-01-FULL-39-33 > 2-01-FULL-39-33 > 2-01-FULL-39-33. The sequence goes on along the minus strand of CAYIBK010000023.1, from coordinate 14,868 downwards.
CGGTGTCAATGTAATAGACAGCGGAATCAGTACTGGTCTTAATTAGATCGCCAGTTGTGGGTATATAGGCGGCAGATGCCATGGGCACATTGACTGCCAAGCTAAGAGACCCAATAATGGCCACCAGAGCTACACTGTAAACTAAAAGTTTTTTCATAGTTGTTAAATTTTATATTTTGTTTTTTTGTCATTGCGAGGGACGAAGCAATCTTACGATATTAGAAATGGGATTGCTTCGTCCGCTTCGCTCCCTCGCAATGACATTTTAATTGATGCGCCACTGCCTACCGGCAGGAGGATAAAAATCCGCTTCTTTAATTCCCACCAAATCTTCTGTTCCTACTATGATAATCATCTAAAATATCATCCAAATCTTTTTCGGTGAATCCCGGCCAATGATGTTTTACAAAAAACAGTTCACTGTAAACGGCTTGCCAAGTTAAAAAACCAGAAAGTCTTTGCTCACCAGAAGTACGCACCACAATGTCTGGATCTGGTTGGCCGGCTGTCCAAATATTATCTGATATTAAATCTTCACTAACATCTTGGGAAGATTTTTTTTGATCAATAATTTTTTTAACTGCTTCAGCAATTTCCAAACGGCCACCGTAATTAATGGCCATATTCAGCGTGCCTTTGGTATTATTAGCCGTAACTTTTTCGGCGTTATCAATGGCCTTAACAATGTTTTTTGATAATCTAGCTCGGCTCCCGATAACCTTTAACCTAATCCCCCTTTTAGTAAATTCGCCTAACTCCTTGGTTAGGGCATTTTCCAAAAGTCTCATTAGATAATCTACTTCTGTTTTAGAGCGCTTCCAGTTTTCGGTGGAAAAAGCATAAACGGTAATATGTTCTATGCCTCGGGCGATACACCAATCACCGACATCTTTCATTTTATTATAACCCTGTTTATGACCTTCTAAAGTTGGTAAACCTTTCTGTTTGGCCCAGCGGCGATTGCCGTCCATAATAAAGGCGATATGTTTTATTTGTGGCATGTGATTTATTTTAAAATAAGAGAACACTAATAGACATCATAACTATTTATTATGATTTAGTCAATTACTATAAGACTTTATTATCAATAGATTTATTTTTATCAGGATAACTACATAAAACATTATCCAGGTATTGAACCCCGCAAAAATAATCACAAATCGAAACATTTTTAACAGCACATTTGTGAGTATTCTTACCTTCAGCCTCGTTCCAAGGGCATTTCATTTGTCGCCAAGAGGTTTGATCTTGAGATATTAGATCAATATCCATATTAGCCCCGTCTAAAATTTTAATCTCCATAATATTATTTATTTAAAATTTTATAAATCGCAATGCCATAAGCCACAGA
>CAYIBK010000023.1:0-13417 GCA_964361645.1 uncultured Gammaproteobacteria bacterium | reverse complement strand
GGCAAAAGCGCGCATTTTCTTCTAGAAGGAGAAAGATCTATGCTCAATTCTTTAAGTAATTTATCACTAGTCATTTCTCTAGCTTCTGACAAGGTTTTACCTTTAATCATATCAGTAAAAATAGAAGCTGATGATTGAGAAATAACACAGCCGTCCCCCGACCAAGATACATCAATAATCTTTTTCTGACTATTCAATTTAACTTTTATAACTAATTTATCACCACAAAAAGGATTGGCCCCGCTAAAAACCTTAGTGGGCTTTTTGATATCTATTTTATTGGAAGGATTATTATAATGCCTTAGGATTGTTTTTTTGTAGGTTTGTTCCATTGTTTTAAAATAGATTTAATACTTTCAACTGCCCGATCAATATCTTCTTTGGTGTTATAAACACCAAAGCTTAGACGAGCTGTGGCGACCACCTTTAATTTATTATGTAAAGGCATAGCACAATGATGGCCGGCTCTGATAAATATATTTTTTCTATCCAGTAGGGTGGCTAAATCATGAGCATGAATTATTTTGGTAGAAAAACTTATAAGTCCTAAACGCTTGGAAGCAACGGGGCCATAAATCATTAAATCGGGAGTAGCTGATAATTTAAGATAAGCATAGGCAGTTAATTTCTGAGAATGTTTTTGAATATTTTTTAAACCAATTTTATTTATATAATCAATTGCTTTGCCTAGGGCAAAAACCTGAGCCAAAGGTTGAGTGCCAGCCTCCAGTAGCCAAGGCACCTTTTTGAATTTAGATATTTTAAAATTAACTTCAGAAATCATTTCCCCGCCTGATTGATAGGGCGTCATTTGCTGATGAAGATCAGGATTGATATATAAAACTCCCACGCCAGTCGGGCCTAACATTTTATGACTAGAAAAAACTAAAAAATCTGGTTTCATTTTGGAAACATTTAAGGGTAAATGAATAACACTTTGAGCTGCGTCCACCAAAACCACAATGCCCCTTTTCTTAGCCAAGGCAATTATTTTTTCCACTGGATTAATGGTGCCCAAAACATTAGAAATATGGACTAAAGATAAAAATTTAACATGCCTAAATAATTGATTCAAATTAGTCATTACCAACTCCCCTGATTTACTAATCGGCCAATATTTTATTTTTAGATTTTTTTCTTTAGCTAATATTTGCCAAGGCACGATATTGGCATGATGTTCCATTTCTGTCAGTAAAATAGTATCTCCCTGTTTTAAATTATGACGCGCAAAAGAGGCAGCCACTAAATTAATGCCTTCAGTCGCGCCTTTAGTGAAGACGATTGATCTAAAAGACTGGGCACCGATAAACTCAGCCACTTTTTGGCGCGAGTCTTCAAATAACTGAGTCGCTTCCTCGGCCAGCTTGTAAGCGCCGCGATGAATATTGGCATTATATTTGCCATACCAATCCGATTCTGCCTGGATTACCTCTTGGGGTTTTTGACTGGTAGCCGCGCTATCTAAATAAACCATTTTTTTTAAACGGCCAGAAAAGATGGGGAAATTATTTTTATTAACTATATTTTTCATAATTTAAAGCCAATATTTTTCAAATTTATTTTTAATTTCTGAATTTATAATATCTTTAGACAAACTTTTTAAAAAGCCATCAGCCATTAATTTTTCCGCCCTATCTTTAGATAGTCCCCGTGACATCAAATAAAATAAAGCGTTTTTATCCATATAACCAATCGTCGCCCCGTGGGAGGCTTTGACATCGTTGTTCAAAATTTCCAAATTAGGTTCGGCCTTAATATAACTACCCTCAGAAGCTAAAATAATATCTTCTTTAAGATAAGAATTGGTTTTGTAAGCTGTTTTATAAATTTCAATTAAGCCATCTACTTTAGATTGAGACTTATGAAAACCAATACCTTTAAATTTTATATCGCCAGTTGTGCCTTGAGCAATGTGATTATTCTGTAATTTAACAATTGATTTGGCGCTATTTAAAAAACTTAAAGAAGATAAAATATAATTATGGGAATTAGCTCTGGCTAAAAATGAAGCTATATTATAATAATAATATTTTTTAGACATTTTTCCTAGAGCATAAAGATGATGACTGGATGATTCACCCGGATAAGACCTAAGATTAAAATTATAGGAATTGGTGCCTGCTATAGATAAATATTCTATTTGACTATTATTACCAGATATTAAATAAACAGATCCAGATCCAAAATTATTACTAGTAAGATGGTGATCAATAATAGTCACCTGCGAATTATTACCAACAAAAAAATAAACATTGCCCCAAAAAGAAAAGATGGAATTTTTATAAGAAATATCCAATTTAACACCATCGGGAATGGTAATTATTATATCTGATTTAGAACGCAGTAATTGAAGTAATTCGATTTTGTTATAAGAAGAATAGGACAGGGCCAAAAGTGGAGCTATTTTTTGATAATCACTGGAATTAGCTAATCTTATTTTTACACCTTGATAATTAAGATAATTCAAATCATCAAAGCCGGACAAAAAATCAGCCAATTTTATTTTTTTAAGCTTGGTTTTTTGAGGCAAAAGTTCTAGCCAAGGCCAACTGAGAGCTTCCCTATTAAAAGCTAGTCTCTTCTCTAGAACTGCCACTTTATTTAAAATATAATTTACTTTGTCTACCATAATTAAATATTTATTTTAGCCAACACTGCCTTCCATTTCCATTTTAATCAATCTATTTAATTCAACGGCATATTCCAGTGGTAATTCTTTAGCAAAAATTTCTAAAAAGCCAGCTACAATCATCCGCTCTGCTTCTTCGCGTGACAAACCTCTAGACATCAAATAAAACAATTGATCTTCGCTCACTTTAGACACACTAGCTTCGTGTTCGATGATGGAATTTTTATTACTTATATTCATGGTAGGATAAGTATCGGAACGAGATTTTTCATCTAAGAGCAGAGCATCACAATTAACTTTGACTTGGCAATTGGCGGCATTTTTAGCAATAGAAACTAGCCCACGATAAGAAGCGCGGCCGCCATCTTTGGAAATTGATTTGGAAACTATCTTGGAAGAAGTATTACTAGCTAAATGGATAACTTTAGCGCCGGTGTCCTGATGTTGATTTTTGCCGGCAAAAGCCACTGATAAAATATCGGCTTTAGCACCTTCGCCTCTTAAAACCACAGCTGGATATTTCATGGTGGTTTTAGATCCTAAATTACCATCAACCCATTCTACTAAAGCATTTTCATAAGCGGCGGCTCTTTTGGTAACTAGATTATAAACATTACTAGACCAATTCTGTATGGTGGTATAACGCACTCTTGATCTGGGCAGAGCAATTACTTCTACTACCGCCGCATGCAAAGAATCTTTGGAGTAAACGGGAGCAGTGCAACCTTCAATATAATGCACGGAGGCGTCTTCATCTACAATAATCAAAGTTCTTTCAAACTGGCCCATGGAGGGAGCATTGATTCTAAAATAAGCTTGGAGTGGCATTTCCACGGTAACGCCTTTGGGGATATAAATAAATGATCCGCCAGACCACATCGCCGTATTGAGGGCCGAAAATTTATTATCATTAAATGGCACCACCGAACCGAAATATTTTTTAACCAAATCAGGATAAAGTTTGGGGGCTTCTGACATATCACAAAAAACCACACCCAAATCAGTCCAATGTTTTTTTAGGCTATGATAAATCACTTCTGATTCATATTGAGCGCCCACACCAGCCAAAAATTTACGCTCCGCTTGAGGAATACCCAAACGATCAAAAGTTTTTTTGATTTTTTTGGGAACATCTTTCCATTTGGTTGCACTTTTCTCACTTGGCTTAAGATAGTAACTTAGATTAGTAAAATCTATTTTAGTTAGATCGGCTCCCCAGCTCGGCAAGGGCTTAGACAAAAAAGCGGCCAAGGATTTTAGCCGATAATCAAGCATCCAATCTGGCTCTTCTTTTTTAGAAGAGATGTCTTTGACTAATTTTTCCGATAAACCCTTTTTAGCCTTGAAAATATAATCAATATCATCTTTGAAATCATATTTGGTTCTATTTATTTTAATATTTTGAGTCATAAATAAAAGATTGGTTATTTAAGCCAGCCGTAACCCTGTTTTTCTAATTTATCAACCAAATCATATTTACCAGATTTAACAATTTTACCATCCAACATAATATGAACCTCATCTGGCTTAATATATTTAAGCAATCGTTTATAATGGGTAATAACTAAAAATCCGATTTTAGGAGATTTCAAATCAGAAATATTTTTAGCAATTAATTTAAGGGCATCAATATCCAAACCGGAATCAGTTTCATCCAAAATAGCAATTTTAGGATTTAAAATTTTCATTTGTAGAATCTCTGATTTTTTCTTTTCCCCGCCAGAAAAACCTTCGTTAACCGAGCGATCTAAAAAACTGCTGGCTAATTTGAGTGATCTTAAAGATTCTTCTAGTTTTTTATCAAAATTTTTCTTATGACTTTCGCCGCCAAAAATATTCTGATAACAAGTAGATAAAAAATCATACATATTCACTCCAGGTAACTCATACGGATACTGAAAAGACAAAAATAAGCCCATTTTAGCTCTCTCTTCTGGATTAAGATTTAAAATATTTTTTCCCTGCCACATAACCTTGCCCCTATCAACCCGATACTTGGGATGACCAGCCATAGCCTGTGAGAGAGTTGATTTACCAGAGCCATTGGGGCCCATTAGAGCGATTATTTTACCCGGTTTTATTTTTAAATTAATGCCGTTTAAAATCTTTTTATCCTCTACGCTGACATATAGATTTTCCACTGACATTTCTGGAGATATTTTTTTAGCCATTGACTATAATAATTAATGATTAATAATTTTATACAGCGTCATCTTCGATAGAGAATCTTCCATGGATTTTTGAATTTTGCTCCAAACATCCTTGGAAACACAATTGTGATCATAATTGCAGACTTTCTTATAGCCCTTGTCTAAACAGATGGCTAAACTAGGATTATCATTGATTAGCCAGATTATTTCTTTAAGCGATATTTTCTTGGGATTTTTAACCATAACATAACCACCAGCGCGACCACGCTTACTTTCAATCATCTTAGCCTTCTTAAAAGGCATAATTAATTGCTCTAAATATTTGATGGAAATACCTTCCTCCTCACTTATTTCAGAAAGAGAAACTGGTTTTTGATCATCATAACTCTGGGCTAATTGGATAATTAACCTTAAGCTGTTGTGTTCTTTAGAAGAGATAGTGCCGAAAAAAGACATAATACCCTAGTTATTTAGTAGTATTTTAATTATACTATAAATAATTATTATGTCAAGTTAAAAAGTAGCTCTTAATAGAAATTTAATTCCTATTACTTTTGTACTGCCAAATACTCTTTATGCCACTTTTAGCAAAAATGGCGCAAAACTACGAGCGATAACAATTTGGCACTCCAAGTATATTGTCATTGCGAGCGAAACAAAGTGGAGCGAAGCAATCTCATTTGATATAAACATGGGATTGCTTCGTACCTCGCAATGACGCTTAATCTAAATTTTCCATATGCTCGATTTATTTTTTTAATAAAACGGGCAGCTTTGAAATAATTTTGTAATAAAACAAGAAGATTATTAATCAATAAAAAAATATTCAAACTAATTTGAATATTTTATATTTAAATACTTTAATATTGCAAAACCGTTTCTACCTTCTTAGCTTTCTCATATTGATGGAATATTATTTTCTCTATATTATAAGTGCCGAATTTAGGCGCTTCCAAAAAACCCTGCATCGCCGCTTCCGCCAGCCAGCCAGATTTGAGCCAATCCGGCAACCATTCATTGACATACCTTGGCTCATCTTCTTTAACACCAGCACCAATGATTCTTAACCATCTCTGGTTAAAAATTTCTTGTGAGCCGATGGGAGGAGCGGTGATAATTGGTATTCCTAGAGCACAATAAAAAGACAGCTCGCTTGGCTTGGTCCATAAAATATCGGTTTTCCTTAAAACTTTATTAAACTCTTTAAAAAATTCATATTTATTCCTATTAAAAATAATTTTAACACTTTTACCCAAATGAGACGCTACGCCAACCTCTTTGGCCTTATCCTTAAAATATTGATTAACCGCCAAATGAGTGCCAGCCATTAAATTAAGGATTATTTCCTCACTGGCTATTTGTTTCTTTAAACTATTCATAATCGTCCCACCCAGCTCTCTCTGAGCTCCAGCTCCACCAATGGCAAAAGTGATGGTTAGCGGTCGAACGGGTTTTTTGATTAATTTATTTCCTAGGTAATGGCGAAGAGTTTTTTCGTATTGAGAAATATAAAATTTATCAGGATCAAGATTAATTAATCTTTTGCCTAAATCTTCTTTGATGATTTCTAAATTTTTTCCCACATTTTCTGCCGGCAAGGGAAAGCCGGTTAAAAAAATCTTCTCTTCCCTGACGCCATAAAGCATTAGTCTATCGACTACTCTTCTATTGGGGGCAAAATACATAATACGACTATTTTTGGGATCCAGTGGTACCCAAGTTCGACTAACATCAGTATCGGTGGCAATACAATAAATTTCCCCCGGGTAATTAAAATATTCCGCCATAAAAGCGGTCACAAAAAAGGTGGTAATAAGCGGTAATGGCTTTTCTGATAATTTCGTAATTAAATCCCGACCCCAATGGAATTCATCAATCAAACGATATATCTGCTTAAGCTGTAAATTGGGTCTAGATAAATCTCGCCGAGGATAAAAATTGGGTATGGATTGGAATCTATCGTAAATATTAAAAATCTTATCGCCTAAAAAGGGCACTTTTTTAAAGCGGGAAATAAATTCATAAATACTTTTACTATTGATCCAAATATCTTTATCTTTTTTGGGTATACCTTTATAATTATTGGCCGTAATAATACCGCCTTCAGCCAAATAATTTAAAGGATGGGCCGCCCTTTGATGGCCGTAACCCATATCCACTGTAACTACCCAGGCCTTATGCATTATTTCTTTTAAATTTTTACCGGACATGGAAATAAATTAGTTTATAAAGTAAAAAGTTATAAAGTTGGTAAAGTATTATTCGTTACTTTAGTTTAAAAACCGAGAGTTAATTATGCTTATTTAATTTTAAAAAATACTTTCAACTTTATTAACTTTAAGAACTTTCTAACTATTGTATATTGTAACACAAAAACTCCTCCAAAAAAATGGAGGAGTTTGAGATAACTAACAACTAATTATAAAACTGCTTCTTTGGCGGCCTTAGCTACTCTGAACTTCACAACTGTCTTAGCTGGAATCTTAATTGACTCGCCAGTGGCTGGGTTTCGTCCCATTCTTGCTTTTCGGTCAACTTTTACCAATTTTCCGATACCGGAAATGGTAAACTCACCACTTTTTTTAACCTCTACATAAGCCATTTCAGTAAGGGCGTCAACTAACAATGTGACATCTTTTTTACTGATATTGGTTTTTTCTGCCAAAGCAGCCAATATTTGAGATTTGGTCATCTTAGCCATAGTACTCTATTAGTTAATTAATAAATTATGGAATTAGTTTTCCACATACTTAGATTATATACCAATATTATAGGAAAAACAAGAGAAAAAGTAAAACTGGCAATTTAGGCCGTAATTAATTTTTCAATATAATCCTTGGCTTTAAGCTGTTCTGAAATAGAATTTTCCAATTCTAAAGCCACAATATTGGGTATTAAATCCTTATATTTAGCCAAATAATCGAAATCGCTCAAGTTATCATACTTGTGGTAATCATAGTGCCATATAGTCTTATTTATCGGCTTATTTTTAATGGCATTGACGTGGGCACAGCCACAGGGATATCGGCCGATTAAATCCATAAAATAATCATAAATAGTCATTTTATTTAATCTGGCATTTTCTAAATGAGAAAAATCAATACAAATGCCGGCATAACTTTTAAGCTCATTATCGGCAAATCTATGGGCTTGATTCTCGATATAAATCATACTGCTAAAAGCCGAGAGATTATAATCCATCTTATGGGCCCCAATAGTATGAATATTAAAGACTTTGGTTTTAAACTGATTGATTAAGTAATTAATCTCATCAGCATCCATATCCGTTCTTAAATGGATGAAAGGAATTTTCTTGATTCCCGCTTTTATTAGTAAATCATAAGATTCCTGGCGCTCTGAAGCTTTTAGGCAAGTGGGGAAAAAACTTATTTCTGTTAGGCCTGATTTTTTAACCTCTTTAATACGATCTCGCCAATTTCTATTGGTAGTGGTAATACCTGGATATATAGTCATAAAACATAATTAACTTAGATTTTAATTTTAATAAAAAACCACTTGAATTTCAAGTGGTTAGGTTTTGATCAGCTTGACTACTAAAGCAGTTACATTATCTCTAGTGCCACTTTTTAGAGCAGCTTGAGTGATTGAATTAGAAATACTTTGAGCGTCTTGGCCGCTTCTTACAATTAGTGCCACGTCTTGGTTAGTCATTTTTTCAAAAACACCATCGGTGGCCACCACTAAAGCTAAATCAGTTGGTATTAGAAAATGTGTTCCAGTATATGGCGTGGAAATTAAACCGAGAGATTGGTAATCTAAATCACCAATAGAACGACTTAAGGATACGGAACCAAAAACTGAAGTAATACGCTTTCTTTTAATGATGCCGCCGCATTGTTTAATTCGAGCTTTTTCTTCACTGTTATCGGGGTGGTGATCTATTGTTAGCTGTTCGACAAATGGACCAACCACTAATATCCTGACATCGCCGACATTAGCAAAATAAACTTTGTCGTGCGATAAGATAAAATTAGCAGCACAAGAACCGCCCCACAATTTCAAAGCACAAGCTTTATCAGAAATTATCTCATAAGCGAAAGTAAAGGCATCTAAGAAATTAACGCCGCCACCCAGCGGGGCCAGAAAACGCAAATGAAGTTCTTGCTTCACTAATTCAGCCACCGCATCGCCGCCATGACCATCGTAAACACCAGCAAATAATTCGCCTTGATTTCTGAAATTTGGATCAAAATAAAAGCGGTCTTCCATATGCTCACGCAAACCGCAATTTTCCGAAACTCCAATATCAAATTTCAAGCGTATCACCTCCTCTCGCTGTCTTTTTAAGGTTCTATAAAATTAAATAATTGCCAAATCATTGCAATATTTAATTTAGATTAACACAAAAAAATAAGATGGTCAATAACCAACAAACGACCCCAAAAGTCGCTTTTTAATTAATAGATTTGCTATAGACAAGATTTAACCTTAAATAAATCAATGGTAGTTGGAGCTGTACCACTCTTAATAGCCTCAACCCGATCAACGCCTAATTTTTCCACAAAACACACTTCCATGGTTGGAGTAATTGTTGTTGGCAATTTAGCCGGATCAATACCTATTTTTTCCAAAGTGGCTTCTTGGCTGGGAGTTAAAAGTGGATTTTTATCAGTTGGTGTCTGACTGGCAGTGGTAGTAGCCCGATTAGTATTAAGAGAAGGAGATGAAGTTAAAAATGGCTTAAGAGTATAATAAGCATAAAAACCGCCGCCGATGAGAACGGCTAAAATGATAATCAATAAAATAATTAGAGTGATGATTAATTTTTTCATATTATTCTGTGATTTTGCCATTAAAATGTTCATCAGATGATTCAGCTTCTTCTTTGGTCTTAAAGACAATACCATCCTGATGATTGGCTGGAGAATAAATAGTATAAAGTTTTAAATCATCACTTTCAGAAGTATTAATGATATTATGATTAGCTCCGGCTGGCACGACGATAGCAGAACCATCAACTAGATTGTGTTTGACCCCATCTAGAATGGCCAGTCCAGTTCCTTTTTCTATTCTAAAAAATTGATCAAGGATGTGGACTTCCATGCCAATTTCTTCGCCTGGTAACAGACTCATTAAAACTAACTGGCTGTTTTTAGCGGTGTACAAAACTTTTCTAAAATTATCATTAGATAAAGTTTGTTCTTCTATGTTTGCCACATATCCCTTCATATTTGTTAGGTTATTTATTAAATATTTTAATTACAGCTTCTAGGGCTGATGGTATTTTTTTGACATTATCACCGACGGTAAAATGGCCTTTGTTATGCTCAATGATAATATTAGCTCCTAATTCATTTTTAAAAACAAGATTTTGTTCTATAGGCACATAAGGATCGTTGTCAGAGAAAATAGCGGTAATATTATGGCAGTGAGTTTTTATTTTAGCAAAATTAATCGGGGTTTCCATCCATGGTCTGGCAATTTCTACCGCTTCTTCGCCCTCTTCTTTAATTGTATTTTCATCCAATCTCATCCAAGGAGCAATAAGCACCGCACCACCAACTTTAGTGCCAGCTGGCAAAGTTTCTAAAAAACGAAGCACTGCCTGACAGCCAATACTATGGCCAATAAAAATTGAACTAGAATTAACTTGGGAAATTTCCTTTATCTTATTAATCCAAGTTTCAATAACTGGCACATCTGGATTGGGCATATTGGGAACTGTAACATTAAAACCTTTCTTTTCTAGCTCTGACTTTAGCCATTGATGAAGGTGTTCTTCAGGACTTCCCTCCCAGCCATGGATAATATAAACATTTTTCATATTCCAATTATAACTCCTTAGTTTAAAATTAAATTTCGTTCAATCATATATTGATCATACTGAATGCCTATAAAAAACCCAACCAAAAGAACAGCAATAAAAACAACCACTGCCAATGCCATAGAATACCAAGTTACTTTGTTCCATTCTATTTTCATATTTATATTATAATAATAAACTAAGCCAGCTTACTACCAAGATCAACTGAATTATTTTTGGGCTCAATTAACACCCAACCATCACCAGTATTATTCCTAAACCCAAGTGTTAAGACTTCCGAGATAAATGGACCAATTTGTTTAGGAGGGAAATTAACAACACAACAAACTATCGAGTTTAATAATTCTTCTTTGGTATGAGCGCCAACCGCCTGCACGCTGGAATCTTTTACACCAATTTCTGGACCAAAATCAATTTTTAATTTATAAGCAGGTTTTCGAGCTTCTGGAAAATCAGAAATCTCAATAATCTTTCCAGCTCTAATATCTACTTTCTCAAAATCTTCGTAGTTAATCATATAATTCATAATACCAAAAAATCGCCTAATTGGCGATTTTTTAAATTTGCAGGCGATTGTAGAGAATGTTAGAACTAGAATTATGGGATTAAATAAAAAATTATTATAAACCTTTACATTTTACTCACATCCATTAGGTAGTAATGGAATTGGCTCACCTTTTTGCCAATTTTTTATACTTTCTTTTGCCATATCACAGCTTCTTTGTCTAGATTCTTCTTGTAATTTTTTATATTCATCACTATTTAGCCATTCTTCTTGAGCTTGCTCTGCATAAATCATACCCTGCTCTCGTTCTATCTTATAACTATTAAGAGTTATTGATATATCACCACTAATTAAAAGAAAGAAAGGGGAAAGAAAAATTATACCAAAGATAATTAAAATAGTAATTTTTATCCATAATTTAATATTCATCTCAACAAAGAAAGATGAAATTAAAGAAATTAAGACTGGCAAGGCAATAATAATTGATGAAAGTCCAAATAATAAATAAATATTTAAAGAAGGTCCCTCTTTTCCATCACAATAAAAAAACTGTTCAATCTGTGAATCAGCCAATGAACAGCGGGTTACCCAATAAAAAATAATTAGTAAATTTACTACTATCATTAAAAATAAAATCCCAGATAAACTTAATAATGATTTGTTTGATTTCATCTATTTTTAATATAAATTAATTATATTGCAATTATATCAATTATTTATAAAAAGTTCTAACTTCACACGCCCCTATCTCCGCCCAAGGCGGATTTTCAAAAAAACAACCCCATAAACAGGGGTTGAATTTATCAGTAGGTTTATCTGCCGTTATCAGGCAGGCGCGGAGGAATGGAACTACATAAATCGCCTGCCAAATGCAGGACGATTTATTTCGTCCTGGGTGGCCGACAATCCTACGCCAGCTCGGATTGTCTAATAGTTTCGCTTCGGCGTTCGGCCCTGCCTACCGGCAGGCAGGTTCCGCCTCACTTCTTGCTCAACTAGCCACCCGTTCAATTCCAAACTCCTATGTTCAAAATAAAAACACCCAAATGGGTGTTTTTATTTTGAATGCAGGCGCGGAGGGAATTGAACCCCCGATAAAGGTTTTGGAGACCTCTGTGATACCACTTCACCACGCGCCCAAACAAGCAAACGGCCAACAAATTGCCAGCCGTTTTCTGCTTTATTTAGTTTCTTTGTGTAAAGTATGCTTATGGCAATGCTTACAATGCTTTTTAAGCTGTAACCTCTCTTTTAAAAGCTTCTTGTTTTTGGAAGAGAAATAATTAACACGCTTACATTCTGTACACTCGAATTTTATCATGTTGTCCTGTGACATAATGGTGTCTGGATTAATAATTTATTTATCATGGAGCCGGCTTTCGGGCTCGAACCGAAGGCCTGCTGTTTACAAGACAGCTGCTCTACCAACTGAGCTAAGCCGGCAAAATTAAAATAAAAGCCCTGGGGCTAGACTTTAGCGAAAGTATATTAACATAAAAAACATAAAAAGACAAGCCCTGATAAATAACGGTTTAGCTAATCATTTGGCTTTCTGATTTCCACTTTACCGCCGACATCAAAGACCACTTTATCGCGCCTCTCCAGACGATTTTCTAAAACATAAGTCGCCAAAACATCTCTCACCTTTTCCTGGATCACTCTTTTAAGCGGCCTAGCTCCCATAGTTGGATCAAAACCCATTTGAGCTAATTCCGCTATCGCCACATCAGTCACTTCCAAAGTAACGCCCTTAGCTTCCAAATTGGTAGCCACATCGCCCAAAAGCAATTTAGTAATTTGCTTAACTTCTTCAATTTGGAGTGGTTTAAAAACAATAACCTCATCAAGACGATTTAAAAACTCCGGCCGATAATACGGCTTCAGATGTGTCTCAATTAATTGTTTGGTTATTTCTTCTATATCTATGCCTAATTTTATTTGATCTTGGATAAAACCAGTTCCAGCATTAGAGGTAGCGATAATAATAGTATTGGTAAAATCAATCACCTGCCCAGAACCGTCTGTTAGGCGGCCATCTTCCATAACTTGCAAAAAGATATTAATGATGTCCTTGTCGGCTTTTTCAATTTCATCCAACAAGACAAGAGAGAAAGGATTTTTCCTAACAGGCTCGGTTAGCAAGCCATCACCTCCCCGAGAAGTTCCAATAAAGCGAGCAATGCCAGATTGATCTTGAAATTCTGACATATCCAATCTAATCATATTTTTTTCTGCTCCAAAATAAACTTCGGCTAAAGTTTTAGCCAATTGGGTTTTACCTACACCCGTGGGCCCTAAGAAAAGCAAATTAGCAATCGGCCTTTTGGTTTCCCTAAGTTCGGCTCTAG
>CAYIBK010000022.1:0-19097 GCA_964361645.1 uncultured Gammaproteobacteria bacterium | reverse complement strand
TTGTATGCAATTGGTTTCAGATACTATTTCATCGGCCTTACCGGCCTACTTTTCACCTTTCCCTCACGGTACTAGTTCACTATCGATCATTAAAAGTATTTAGTCTTATCGCATAGTCACGACAAATTCCCACAGGATTTCACGAGTCCCGTGGTACTCGAGATAAAAACCGTAGAGATATAACCCCTTTTGCGTATGGGACTGTCACCCGCTTTGGTTGGCCTTTCCAGGACCACTCCACTAGGGAAGTCATATCTGCTCTACCTTGCCACTACATATTGACAAATGTAATTATCTATAACCCCTTAACAGCAACGATATGTATCTTTAAATACTAGCCGGATCCATTCGTGAGAACTTCACCAAACTAATACAACACTGTTAAGGTTTGGACTGCTCCGCTTTCGCTCGCCACTACTAACGGAATACAACCCACAGATTTATATTCTCTGTTTAACGAGAGAAGATAAAACTGTAGGCATTTATTATTTTCTTTTCCTCCAGCTACTGAGATGTTTCACTTCGCTGGGTCTTCTTCCGATACCCTATGTATTCAGGCACGGACATCTAGTCTTCAACTAGATAGGTTTCCCCATTCGGATATCCCCGGGTCAAAGGTTGCTTGCCACCTTACCGAGGCTTTTCGCAGGCTGCTACGTCCTTCATCGTCTTTTAATGTCTAGGCATCCACCAACTGCACTTAAATATGCTTAATCACAAGAATTGTGATTATAAATTTGAGATGGTTATAAAACTATTTTACTTATAAATTTAGTATTTTTCGAGCGAGACGAGGAGGACCAGTAAAATGATTTGAAACATAGCAGAGCTATGGTGAAAATCATTTTGCGCCAGTCCGACAAAGTCGTAGCCGAAAAAGACAAATTTAGAGAAAATATTGTTTTGTAATCATCTCTATATAAATGTGTATAAAATTGCTTTTTTTATGATTGTTGAATTACTTGATAGTTTGTCAAAGTTCTTTTGGGTTGATCAGCCGTGCTTTACAAGTGATAACTTAGATAAATCCCCACACCTTCTTGTGGAGTATTAAAATCCACAGAAACAATTTTATGACACTAATTTTATAAGGTGTGGGGATAAAGTTACTAATTCGGACAACTGATTTTAATTCCCAAAGTGTGATTAGCAATTACCTTGCTCGCCCTAACTTTAGAAGTTAAAAAAACCGCCTGGCTCCAAGCGGTCAATATAGCTACGCGTTAAAAAACGCCTCAAGTACTTGGAGAGTTGATGTTTAATAATGTGTAGATTTGTCTCATATGGTTTGGTTAAAAGACAACTGAAGTATTCTATATTATTCTTTTGTTTCTGTCCAGTTCTCTTTTTGTCTAATAAAGTGTGGATAATAATCCTTTAGATACTATTAATTATATACCCTTTTTGATCTTATGTCAAATATTAAAGCAGGTGTTTACCTACAACCTTAAAAATGTCATCCAGAGTGAAGTGAGCTAAGCGAACGAAATCGAGGGATCTTCTATTTTTTAGCTAAATTAGGATAAATATTTAAGAATTAATCTTATTATAGTAGTTTTTTGTCTAAATTTAAATAAAAATTAAAATAATATTACTGTCATTGCGAAGGAGTTTAGACGACTGAAGCAATCCCACGTAATATAAATATGAGATTGCTTCGTTTCACTCGCAATGACGGCAGATCGTAATTATCCGAAGCGCTTGACAAAAACAGTTTTAAATGTTAATATCTAGACAGCGGTACTCATGGTGAGATTGCAAAACGTTTGATTGCGGGGCAATCAGACACAACTTTCCAGCGGGGCTGGAGAAGGAGAGAAGTAGTGATTATTAAAGTAGAGCGGATTCCGGCGAATAAATTTGCTAAATTGGTTAATTTTATTGGCCAAGTAGAGGTGGAAGTACCAGAGTTTTTTCACAGATCAAGAGGCGAGTTTATTTATGGTGACGATGCTGGTGTGACTCGCAGCAAAACAAAGCCAATTAGTTTGCACAGTATCAAATTCAATGAAGATACTAGGCTTTATAGCTTTGATATTATAATTTCTCAACTGAGAAAGGTTGATATAATTGAGTCTTCTCATCCTGACAGTGAGGCCACTAGGTGTGGTGAAACATTAGTAGATATCAATATTCATCGTGATGCTATTGATGGCATTTTGAACATTTTGGATATATTTCCTTACTAATGAGTTTAGTAAACAACTTTTCAGGGCGCTTATTCCTTTAAGCGTCCTTTTCTTTTTCCTTAAAATTGTCTAAATTTGGCTTAATTTTTATCTTTAGAGATGTTTTTTTGGCCACATCGGTTAGTTTTCCTAATTTTAATAATTTATTTTTTTCTTCAGCTATTATATCTTTTTTTGTTTCATTCCTTGAATAAAAATAGCATCCTAGACCTCCCATAATAATCAATGAGAAAACTACTCTTAATATTTTTATTATCAACAAGTGTATTATATTAGACGAATCCAGGAAAGTAATCTGTTTTAATATTAAACCTAGATACCCCCATCTCTAAAAGCATTTTTTTCAATGTATTCACCATAATCGCAGGACCGGAAATATAAAAATTCCTTTCTATATAATCAGGGACCTCATTTTTTATTAGTTTTTCTGTAATAAAATTTCCGATCACATATTTTGGTTTAAAACCTATTTTATGTTGCGCTTCAGCGAATAAATCATGGTAAACAATCTCATCATCAGATTTTGCATTATAAAGTAGAACAATATCTCGTGTCTCTCCTTTGTCTAATAAATACTTAATCATACTTCTGAAGGGGGTTATGCCAATCCCTCCCGCTAGAAAAACTAATTTTTTATTTGAGTCGCGTGGTAAGACAAAATCTCCTCCGAGTTGCCCTGCTAAAATTTTATCGCCATTTTTAAATCCAAAAAGTTTATTTTTAAAACTCGATGGTGGATTATTATATTTAACTCCTAATTTAATATAATTCTCGGTTGGTGAGGAAGCAATAGTGAAAAATCTTCTATTACCACGGGAGTCGGTTTTATTGTGTGCAAGAGTCCACTCAAGATATTGTCCCGGCCTGAAAGAAAATTTTGCATCTGGAATGAATATAAATTCATAAATATCTTTTGCTAATTTATTTTTTTCTTTTAATAAAAAAATCAATTTTCGTTTGGGGCTTGTTGAATATGAAAAAATATTAACAAGTATTAAAACGAATTCCGGAGTTGTTACTAGTTTACCAACTCTAAAGTTAACGTTTAATAAAAAACCAGCCAGTGCTCCATATATAATCTGTAATTTTCTCGTTGGAGGTGTTGTTATGGGCTCAGTAAGCATTATTGTTGCAAAAAAGAGTGTAGGGCCAAGGGCAAACTGAAATGACTGAAGACTCGTAAAAATTGTCCTTTCAAAAAATGACAATGAAAAAAGCCACGCCACAGTAAAGGATAAAAACATAGCAAATCTTTTAATCTTGCGTATTACCAGAAAACCAAATATAAGAAGAAACGGAATCATTGAAGTATCGCCTACCCACCAAATAGCAGTGTTGAAATTTAATATATATATAATAAAAATAGCTAATGCAACAGGATTGAAAATATGTTTCTTGAAGGGTGAAATTAAATATTTCGAAGCCATAGCAATAAACCCAACTAAAACCAAAATAATTATTTCTTTTTCAGTAGATGCTGGCGGCATTATCAAAAATAGAATAAGAGCAGTTATCAAAGACGACTCTATATTTATTGGAATTCTTAATATTTTCGAAAAAATTAGATTTATAATATAACAAGAAACAAGTAACACGACAAGCGAAAATATCATAGAAGTAATGGGCCAGTTATAACCAAGTTTTCCAATATAAGAAAATATAATAGAAATAACAGCGAGAAAAATAAGCTCGTACAATACGAGTCTATACATAGTTATAGTATTTAGAAAACGATCTATAAAGCTCATTTTTTTCTGCTTATAGCCTCCGATGTAAGATTATTAAGTAGATTTTTGAAAGAAAGGTCTATTATTTTTCCTTAAAATTTCCTAAATTAGGCTTAATTTTTATCTTTAGAGATGTTTTTTTGGCCACATCAGTTAATTTTCCTAATTTAATGGTAATTATAACTATTACAACCGTAATAATAATTGCGTAAACAAATTGAGCAATTATAGTACTGGTTTTAGGGAAAATGATTTCAAATAGGGCTTTTATGGCGTCATTCCAGGCTAGAGCAGCTACCAAGCCGAAACCGGCGGTTACTAATGAGCTCATTTTATCCAAAATCTCCAATTTTAGTGATTTTACTTCTTCTGGTGTTTCGTTTTTAATTTCTTCAGACATAGATTTATGTTATGATAATATTAGTTAAGAGGAGGAACCAGCCATGTTAAAACCATCCGGCTTTGTCAGTAGCACTTTTCAAAAGGCGTATCAGATTCCTATTTTAGGAAAAGCAATTCATTTTTTAGCTGATTTTACTTTGGCTATTTATTACAATCTCAAGATTATTTTTGGTTAATCCCCGTTTCAAAATAGAAACGGGTTTTTATTTATCTGAATATATTAAACAAAAAAATCGTTTATGCGGTTTTTTTAGTGCCCGAGTAGCAGAAACGTTCGCTGGATGTTTCTGCGTAACTCCATGCCTTGCCGCATTTGATCTTATTTATTCTGGTGCCCGAGGAGAGACTCGAACTCTCATGCCTTGCGGCACGTGCTCCTAAGGCACGCGCTTGCCCTATCACCTTTTGTTTATTTTTAAAGTGTGCCGGAGAGAGGACTCGAACCTCCAACCATTTCAGGACTTGCTCCTAAGGCAAGCGTGTATACCAATTTCACCACTCCGGCAAATATATTATTAACTACTTTTAAAGATTTTAAATGAAAAGGTGATAGGGTGAATATACCAATTTCACCACCCGGGCGTATTAAAATTAAAAAACTGTTGCCCGGTCGGTGCCGGAGTAGCTTTTGCTACTCGTCAAATATTCCTATAGTCATATTTGACCCACCCGGGCAGGTTGAATTGCTCCCATAATAATTATTCTACTGCAATTTTCATATTTGGTCTATGACAGCACCAAATTTTTATCAATGTATTAATATACGTCTCAAAAATTTAGTGTGTTTCACCTCAAATATGAAAATTTCGTAACGAAAATTATCATAGGAGCAATTCAATAACAAATTAGCAGATGTATTATACATCTTTTAACCAAAAAGTCAATTATATTTTGGCTCAATGTCATTGCGAGGTAGTGGAGCGGGTCCTCGCGAAGGTGGGGAAGCAATCTTATGTGAAATAAACATGGGATTGCTTCATTCTTCGCAATGACAGTGAGTCAAATGGGGATTATAATGTCTATATTAATTTTGCCTGTATAAAAAAATCGAGCAGTTTTAATGGCTCGATATTTTGTTAAAAATTATATGCGACTCAAGGTTTCCAATCGGTGTTTCATATATTCAGGAAAAAAGTCAAAAAATTCTTCTTCAGAAGTAAAAACTTGAGTGGAGATATCCATAAAAGGACTGGTGTGGCCACTGGGATAAACTACAAAAGCATTTTTGCCAGTTTCAAACCCGCGCGTGGATTCATCGCTTACTCCTTTAGAAAGCATAGTACCCGGAGGATAATAAGCCACCAAATCAGAAGCCTGGGCAATATACCAATTTAAATCGCGATGCACAGTTTGGATTCTAATAACCCGTTCTTCTCTTTTGGATAATCCCTCACCAGTTTCAATATCAATAGTCCTAGGATCAATTAAAGGAGTCGGTAAACCAGTTAGTTCTTGGCCGATAGCCAGTAATTTTTCTTTAAAAACCGTGATCATATCATTAGCTTCCGAACTAGCATCGGTCATGGGCATTTGAAAATAAATCAAAAAAGCATTTTGGAGCAGACTTTCAATGGTAGCTGGGTCTTGCCTGCTGGGCAAAACATAAGCTGGCCGGTTGAAATTAGCCGCCCAACCACTGGCGATATTAACTTCAGCATTTTGCCAAAGAGAGAGATCACGCAAATCGTGATCCTGCGATCTACCTTGATTAGTAGACATCTGTCTATCTTTAATAGTTGAAGGCTTATCAATTATAGTAACAAACATATCGGCCCCGATTTGGGTGAGATAGCGCCAATCATAGGCATTAGTTAAGACATCATTCCAGAAAAACTGGCAGTGCATGTCTATTAATAGCCGGTTACAACTGCGCCGATCTGCTCTCATCATAGCAATTGTTTTATCAAAGGCCCTGTCTCTTAGGGCACATAAAAATTCCGGATGAAGATTAAGCAGAGTTTCAGCGGTGATAAAAGTTTTTTGCGGAGATTCCTGGGCTATTTCTAGGAGCATATCACCCATATTATATGATTTTACTTTTATGCCATCTAGGGCACAATAACGGATGCAAAAATCAGTACTGCCACTGCCGGGTATGCCGGTAATGACCACCTTTTTTACTCCAGTCATATTACAATCCTTTCTTTGGTTCTCGTATTTTGTAAAAGTTCTAACATTTAAAACTATCATAAATTAAAAGGAGGTGTCAATTTTCAGTTTTCGCTATTTATGATAAAATTAAACCAATTAAATATTCTAGAAATTTTTCTAATCATAATAAAAAGGCAATTAATGAGTCAATTGCTAGATGTAATGATAGCCATAAATAAATAATAACCAATAAAATCATGATCAAGAGGAGGGCAATTTTTATTATTCCTGCTTTGGTTATAGGGATTTTTTTATTTTTCCAAACTTTACTAGCGGTTGATAATTCACCTGTGGTCATAAATGAAATTGCTTGGATGGGCACTAATATCTCCGCCAATAGCGAATGGCTGGAATTATACAACAATACCAATTCTGATATTGATTTATCTGGCTGGACTCTTTCTGCCTCTGATGGTACACCCAGTATTATTTTAACTGGCATAATTGGGGCTCATAATTATTTTTTATTAGAAAGAACCGATGATGGTAGTGTGCCAGAAGTGACCGCCGATCAAATTTATGTTGGCGCCCTAGGCAATAGTGGCGAGATCTTGGAATTAAAAGACGCCAGTAGTAATTTAATCGATTTAGTTGATTTCTCAACTGGCTGGCCGGCAGGTGATAACACCAATAAAAAAACCATGGAGAGAATTAATTCGCTTTTGGGCAGTCAGGCTGATAATTGGGCTAGTAGCCAATCGGCCGATGGGACACCTAAAACTATAAATTCTGTTTTTATTACCCCCAATATAAAACCAACAACTTCAGCTGGTGCTGATAAAAGTGCGATTGTTGGCGAAGAAGTATTATTTGACGGCAGTGGATCATCAGATGGTGATGGCAGTGTTGTAGATTATAAATGGGATTTTGGTGATGGTAATATAGCTAGCGGAGTTTCTACATCCCATACTTATAATCTAATTGGTTCGTATTTAGTTTCTTTGACAGTTGTCGACAATCTGGGAGCGACTAGTTCTGATAATTTAATTGTTAATGTTAGCGCCGTGGCTACTACCACTATTAATATTAATCCCAGTGATTTAGTGATTAATGAATTTGTTTCCGATCCAGGCACTGGTCAAAAAGAATGGCTTGAAATATTCAATAACACTACTTCCACTATTAATTTATCCGGCTTTATTCTAGAAGACGGCCTTGGCACTATCGCTATTTTAAGCGGTGAGATTACAGCCCACGGTTTTAAAGTTTTTGAATTGGTTAGTAGTAAATTAAATAATAGTGGTGATAAAATAATTTTAAAATATAATAGTAACATTATTGATCAAGTGTCTTATGGTGACTTCGATGACGGCAATTTATCAGACAACGCCCCTGTAACTGGCGACCCTAATTCTATGGCCAGAAAAATTGATGGTCAAGACAGTAGTATTGATAATAATGATTTTGTTCTCACTACAACACCAACTAAAGAATCGGCTAATATTATAACCGCTATCCCACCACCTACTCCCGTTCCATCTTCATCTTCTGGTTCTGGCACTAATACTAATAGTCAATCAAACAACTCTCTTTTTAATTATTCAGATGTAGTTATCAACGAGTTTGTTTCGGATCCAGATGACGGTGAGGTGGAATGGGTGGAGTTTTACAATAATACTTTAAATAT
The DNA here is from genome assembly GCA_964361645.1 of uncultured Gammaproteobacteria bacterium. Classification (GTDB taxonomy): domain Bacteria; phylum Patescibacteriota; class Patescibacteriia; order 2-01-FULL-39-33; family 2-01-FULL-39-33; genus 2-01-FULL-39-33. Next base: position 11,001 of record CAYIBK010000022.1, on the reverse strand, counting down.
TATTGATTTAAGCCAGTGGCTAATAGAAGACGGTTCTGGCAAAAAGACAGAATTAGCTGGCTCAATCACCAGTCATCAATTCAAGGTGGTGGAAAGTCCCAAGGGAAATTTAAATAACAGTGGCGACTTGATAGTTTTAAAAGATCCCAGTACTAAAATTATTGATCAAGTGGCTTATGGCAAATTTGATGATGGCAATGTGTTTGATAACGCTTTGCTTTCCAGTGATCCTGATTCGACCGCTAGAATAATTAATGGCCAAGATACTAATATTGATTACAATGATTTTAAAATTACCGCCGTTTTAACTAAAGGTAGACCCAATATTATTGGTGATGACAGTAATTCAACAACTACTGCTCAAATAATTATAACCACAGATGAATCAACGACCACTAAAGAATTTGCCAAAATTATTATCACCGAAGTTTTACCCAACCCAGCTGGCTCTGATATGTCAGAGGAATTTATAGAACTTTATAATCCTAATAATTTGGAGGTTGATTTGAGCGGTTGGCTTTTGGATGATGCAGATGGCGGTAGTCGGCCTTATAAAATTAATGGTTTAGTAATTGGCTCTCATGAATATCTGGCTTTTTTTAGAAAAGATACTGGTCTGGCTTTAAATAATGATACCGATAAAGCTAGGCTAATTAATCCATCGGGTAAAATTTCCCATGAGGTAGAATATAAAAGTATTAAAGAGGGATTGTCCTATGCCTGGGCTAAAAATAATAAATGGCAACTCATCTCCAGTCCAACTCCAGGAGAAGAAAACGAAATTGAAATGGATAAAATAAAATCGGCTAATACATCCAGTCAAAAGAAAATAACTAAAATAACTGGCACTGTTTTGGTAGAGCCGGGGATATTGGGCTCACAGATATTTTATCTTAGAGATGAAAATATTCAAGTTTATTCTTTTAAAAAAGATTTCCCTCAAGTATCAGTTGGTGACATAGTGGAAGTAACCGGCGAGTTATCAGAGGGCGTGGGCGATAGAAGAATTAAAACCAAAACCCAAAATGATATTAAAATTATTGGCCACCAAGATGAATTATTACCAGTAGAAATATCTTTAGCTGAGGTTGATGAATCAAACCAAGGACAATTGGTTAAAATAGCTGGTGAAATGATAGAAATAAAAGGCAGTAATATTTTTATTGATGATGGCACGGGTGAAGCCAAAATATATCTTAAATCATCAACTGGCATTAATAAATCATTATTTAAGGAAGGTGAAAAAATAGAGCTAGTGGGCATTGTTTCCAAATCCGGTAGTGATTATAGGATTTTACCCAGATATGAGACTGATATTTTGATCCTAGGAGAAGTTAAAGGCGAATCCGCTCAAGGCGAACAAGCCAAGGAGATTAATGGTAATAATAAATATTTTATCGCCATTATTATTTTTATGGGACTAATTATTTCTTGGCTGGTTTATAAACAATATAGCTATAAGTTGAAATAAAAATAGCGGCCTAGAGGCCGCTATTTAGTTTATCCTCGCCAAATCAAGAAAACTAAATAGATTAAATAAAAACAAAATAAAGCCACACCTTCCCAACGCTCCACACGCCGGCTTTCCTTGCCTGTTAAAACAAAGTAAAACAAGATTACAGTTGATCCGATGGCCACTAAAATATCAGTATTTAAAGCTTCGTTAAACGCCAATGGCTTGATAATAGCACTTAACCCCAGAATCCAAAAGATATTAAAGATATTAGAGCCGACAATATTACCAACAGCCAAATCGGCATTTTTTTTATAAGCCGCTACTGCCGAAGTAGCTAGTTCTGGCAAAGAAGTGCCAATAGCAATTATAGTTAGGCCCATCAGAGCCTGGCTAAATCCAAATTGCAGAGCAATTTTTGAGACACTACTAACTACCCATTGCCCACCAATAAAAAGACTAACTACGCCAATAACAATATAAGCCAAAGTAATACTTAAATGGTATTTTTCATATTCTTCCGTTTGTTTTGATTCAGTTTTAAGCAAACCAAAAGTGTAATAAATAAATATCAGAAAAAATCCTAAGAGTATCATCCCATCCAACCGGCTTAAAAATAGCATACCGGTTTTTGGTATAAAAAAATCATTAACTAAAAGAAGTAAGAGTATTACCGCCCCCAAACTTAGAGGAATTTCTTTTTTAGCTGTGCCACCCAGTATTCTAAGAGGATAAATCATAGCCGCTACGCCACCGATTAGGAGTATATTGGCAATGCTTGAGCCGATAATATTACCGATGGCCAAATCGGCTGATCCTCTAAAACTTGATATTATATTAATAATTAATTCTGGCGCCGAAGTACCAAAAGCCACAATTGTTAAGCCGATAACAATATTGGAAATTCTAAATCTTTTAGCCAGTGATGATGAGCCGTCTACTAATAATTCTGCTCCTTTGATCAGAAAAAAGAAACCCAAGATTAATAAAATATAAGTGAACATGGGAAGAGTAGTTTATAAAGTTTGTAAGGTTATAAAGTTGAAAGTTAATTGTCATTGCGAGGAACGAAGCAATCTAATTTAATTCATTGTCATTCATGCACAGGCAGGAATCCAGTGTTTTTTAGAAAAACATTCTTTTGCCACCTTTTTTTAGAAAAAAGCTGGCAGTAAAAAATCGCTGCTTTTAAAAAATTTGGCGTTTCAGACAAAATTATTTCCCCTCCTTTTCAAGGAGGGGTTGGGGTGGTTTGTCGACAAACAAGCAAACCCCTCTGTCACTTCGTGACATCTCCCCTTAGTAGGGGGAGAATTAAATTTTGTAACTCATTTTGCCTTTCACTCCGTCAAAATTTTTTAGTGCAGCAAGTTTTATTTAAAAATATAAATAATATTTTTATTTTATTGTGGGTATGAACAACTATGCGGTCCGTTACAGCTCGCAGTTTCTCCTATTGGTTTTCCATCATCACTATATAATGGATTACCAAGACATCTTTCTACACATCCTTTTGGACAATTACCATAAGAATATTGAGGATCATCACAGTTGACTTTTTTTGTATATCCAGATAATCGATTAATACTACATTTGTTAATATTACAACGATTATTAGTAGGGCGATAATAGTAATCGTAATAAAAATTGTTTTTTTGTACCTCATTAGGATATTTATGGTTAATAAAAATTATTTCAGCTAACTCGTTATTGTGCGAAATAAAATGATAAATAATACACAAAATATTATGTCATTGCGAGGGAGTTCAAGCGACTGAAGCAATCTCATGTTTATCAAGTGGGATTGCTTCGCGGGCTCGCAATGACAGTGTGCTTAGTGTGGGATTGCTTCCCCCGCATCAAGTGTGGGATGACAATAAAGAAGCGGTGATGACAGCGGGAAATGTGGGATTGCTTCGCTGCACTCGCAATGACAATCTAAACCATCGTCACATTAGCCACCGTATCATTTACATCTTTAAATCTCATAACTCTCACGCCTTGTGTATCACGGCCCAAGACATTAACACCACGAATATCTAATCTGATAACTTGTCCCTTGGAAGAAATAATAATTAAATCTTCATTTTGATCACTAATGATCATCCCACTAACAATCTTGCCTGTTTTAGAAGTGATCTTGGCAGTTTTAATGCCACTACCACCTCGGCCTTGGACTTTGTAGGCGCTGATAGAAGTTTGTTTGCCAAAGCCTTTTTCCATAATCACTAGTAATTTAGCATCCTTATTCTCTTTGGGATCCAAAATACCCATGCCTACAATCCGATCGTTGCCTTTTAGTTTTATGCCTCTCACACCCGAGGCGGCACGGCCCATAGGCCTGATATTTTTTTCTTCAAATCTAATCGCTTGTCCATTACCGGTCACTAAAACAACATTTTCCACTCCTTTAGATGGCTTTACCCATTCCAAATTATCATTGCCTTTTAGTTTTAAAGCGATAAGGCCACTGCGCCTGACATTGGCAAAGTCTTCGATGGCTGTTTTCTTAATCGTGCCCTGACTAGTTACCATCACTAAATATTTATCGTTTTCAATTTCTGTGGAAGGCAAGATAGACGAAACTTTCTCATTAGGCGCGAGTTGCAAAAAGTTAACCAAGGCTTGGCCTTTGGCCGTGCGAGAGGCTTGTGGCAAATCGTAGCCTTTAAGCTGAAAGACGCGTCCTTTGGTGGTGAAGAATAATAAATCGGCATGAGTGGAAGTGGTAAAGAAATGTTCCACAATATCTTCTTCTTTGGTGGTTAGCCCAATAATGCCTTTTCCGCCTCGGCCTTGGGTCTTAAAAGTATCCGGTGGTAATCTTTTAATGTAACCGTCGGCTGTAGCCATCACAATCATTTCTTCATCCGGCACCAAATCCTCCATGGAAAAACTATCCACGCCATGAGCCACTATTTGAGTTCTTCTGGGGTTGGCGAATTTTGCCTTAAGTTCCAGCGCTTCAGTTTTAATGATATTTTTAATCTTAGAAGTCGAGCCAAGTATATTTTCTAATTCTTTAATCAATTTTAATTTTTCTTTGAGTTCATTTTCAATCTTTATTCTTTCCAAATTAGCCAATTGTTGCAAGCGCATTTCCAAAATCGCCAAAGTCTGTCTTTCACTTAATTTAAACTTGTTCATCAAGTTTATTTTAGCCTCGTCTTTATCTTTGGATTTTTTAATAGTGGCAATAATCTGATCTATTTTTGAGAGTGCCAAAACCAAACCTTCTAAAATATGAGCTCGATCTTTGGCTTTGTCTAATTCATATTGTGTGCGTCTGGTTATAACTTCTTTGCGATGCTTGACATATTCCTCTAAAACCATTTTCAAATTCAAAACCTTGGGCTGGATGCCATCAATTAAAGCTAGAATATTGGAGTGGAATGTGGATTGGAGTTGGGTGTGTTTGAAAAGCTGATTTAATATTTTTTTAGGGTAGCTGTCTTTTTTAAGTTCTATCACTACCCGTACGCCGTCTTTGTTGGATTCATCGCGCAGATCTCTGATGCCTTCTATTTTCTTTTCTTTAACTAAATCGGCTATTTTTTCTAGTAAGTTGGCTTTGTTGGTTTGATAAACCACTTCGGAAACAATAATCCTAAAACTTCCAGATTTAGTTTCTTCGATATTTGTTTTGGCACGGCAAACTACTCCGCCTCGGCCGGTGGCATAAGCCTGTTTAATATCTTTGATATTATAAATTATGCCGCCAGTGGGAAAATCAGGACCCTTGATGAATTTCATCAGGTCTTCAATGGTGCAATCCGGATTGTCTATCAAATGCATAGCTCCATCTATCACCTCGCCCAAATTATGTGGTGGAATATTGGTGGCCATACCCACAGCAATGCCTTGAGCGCCATTAATTAGTAGGTTGGGAACTTTAGCTGGCAGAACAACCGGTTCCCTGTGAGCGCCGTCGTAGTTGGGAATAAAATTAACTGTGTTTTTTTCTATATCAAATAAAATTTCTTCGGCCAATGATTCTAATTTGGCTTCGGTGTTATGATTGACAAAGCCATTAGCCACAAACGAATGACAATTATTGTTAACTCTAATGGAATAAACTGTCTGTTTGATCTTTAGTTTTTCAATTAATTCTACTTGGTCAAAGAAGAATTTATTCTTTATTAGCCAGTTAATCATTTTTACATCATGTTCATTTAAGATATTTGATAATTTGGCCTTATTTTTTTCTAAATTATTGTAGCGATCAAAATTATTTCTTTTAATAAAAGAATTATCGGGATAATTTTTTCTTAAGTATCCGCTTAAGTAAGGAATAAAGTCTGTCTGGCTCATCCTTAATTTATTGACAGTTTTTATTTTGGCTAATATTGCTTTTTTTCTTTGGGAAAAAAATCCAATTTGAGCGTAAAAATTATTGATATTATCGGTGCCGGAAATAATTAATTTAAAACAACCATTTCTTTTGTCCTGATAAGGAGCGGTGGTAACAATATTAAAATTCAATAAAACTATTTTTAGTTGTTTGATTAAAATTTCACTTTTTGAATTATAAGTTAGTTCAATTGATTGGCCGCCATGGCGTTTATCTTGTTTATAACCGACCGATCCATCGCCTTCAAAAAGACCGATTAAAAAATGCTTAACAGTCTCTTTTTTAGAAAGCAGAACTGAAAAGGGAATTTCTTTTTTATCTGATTTGGCAAATGACAAGCCGATATTAAACAAAAATCTAACCGCTTGCTGGTGATAAATGCTTAGTTCCTTACAGTTGCCGGCTATTTCTCGTTCATAAAGCTGGATTCCCCCAAATTGCTGTTGGATTATTTTTTTTATCTTATTGTAAAAAATAATATCTTGATTGTTAAATAAAATCTGGCCCCGATGATAGCTGCCCTCGGCGACTAAAGCGCCCAAAAGAAAAGCTAGCTCCCTATTCATTGTCTGCGGCAAGCTTATATTTTTTTGTTTATTATTTGTTTGGGAATAATACTTTTTTAAGCCAATGTCTTTTTGTCCAAAAAGCGAAAAATTTCTATTGATTAAAACATAATCCTTATTGGTAATATCGGCTAAAAGCTTCCATTTGAAATCTGGTTGTCCGAATTCATTTATTGTCCAGACTAAGAGCGGGTGATTGTATGATCCTTTAAGCTGATATTTTTGTTTAGTGGTTAAGCTAATAATATTATGCTGTCCGGAATTAAAAAATTTGTCTGCCTTTTTTATTTTTCCCTGATAATTTAAAATACTCAAATTAATTTTAGCTTCTTGTTTTTGGGATATTTTTTCTATTGGTATAATACCCTGATCAGTTAAAACCAAAGAGTCGCCGGTTAGACAGTATCTCATAGCAGCCGCGCCATCGCCGTCCATCGAACCAAAATTTCCTTGCCCCCTAACCAAAGGATGCCGCAAGGAAAAATCTTGAGCCATTCTAACTAAAGTATCGTAGATAGCAATATCGCCATGAGGATGGTATTTGGCCATCACCTCACCAACTACATTGGCTGATTTTCTAAATTTAGCGTTAGCTTTTAAACCAATATCCCACATAGCGTAAAGCACGCGTCTGTGCACTGGTTTTAAACCGTCGCGCACATCCGGCAGAGCACGTGAAACAATAACCGACATGGCGTAATCCAAATAACTTTGTTGGACTTCGTCGGTAATAGTTTGATTCGAAACGCCACCCGCCTGGTTTAGGCCAATTATTCCTTCCTGAATTGGTTTTGGTTTTTCTGTTTCCTCTTTGGTAACTTTTTTAGGCATAATGTTAGCTTTTTAGCTTGTAGCTTTTTAGCTTATTAGGATTTATTTTTTTGTTTTTGTGTCTGCCAGTTAGTGAATGTGTTTTTGTGTTTATAACAAATCAATCGTTGATAATATTTTATTAATAGTTGCTTCAAAAATACTTTTAGTGTTGGAATAAATTTCTAGCTTATAAATATTTTTATTCTTACTGATGAATAATAAATAAGATAAATTGTTTTCGGTAGTTATATTCTTATTATATTTTTCAACCGGCAAAAGATCGATAAAAATTTCTTCTTGGCTTTTAGTGTAATCGGATTTATTCTCAATCAAGCTTTCAATACTAGTATTACTATTTGTAATTTTAGTGATAACAATTTTAGCTGAAACTCCTGGGGTGGTAGTTGATTTTAAATCATAACTGGCTAAAGTTATTAAGTTTTTTTCTTCTTTTTTAAACCAGTTGGTGGGATATTTTAGTGTTAACTCTAAAAGATTTGAGGAGTGCTGTGGCCAATTAGCGCTGTCGAGGTTGGTTTGTATCTGATTGAGCACATCATTTTTTATTCTTTCTATTTCTTTTGCTTGCTCAGCTTGGCTATTAGTTTGATCAATGACATTTTTAGTCTTGCCGATCATAGCTCTAAATTCACCAACTATACTGTCAATTTCTGAAGTTATTTTATTTAAATCATTGGAGTCATTATTATTATTTCTCATGCTTATTTTAAGACTCCAAAACCAAAAAGAAATTATTACAATCATTATAATTCCAACTATCAGCCAAGATAATCTTGACTTAGTTTGTAGCACTGGATTTTTATCTAAAACATTAATGAATTCTTTTTTTGGAATAAGCAATTCTTTCCCCCCCGTCATAACTGTGCTAGATGATGGTTTTCTGCCTTTAGTTTTGGCAATATGTTTTTTTGAGTTTTTCTTTTTGACTGGAGTCATAGGATCAATTTAAGAAAATAAAAATTTAAAAATAATTTAAGGATTTAAAATAATAACTTTAGTTTCATCTTGAGGCAGATCTTTTTTGGCGATTTTTAATTTATCCATTGTTTCCGAGGGCAGTCCCGATTCTTTTAAGAAATTTTCAACTGAATCTAGTTTATTCTTTAGTTTTAATTCTGGGATTTGATAATGCATCGGAATAACAATTCTGGGCTCGATGGCCGAAACGATTTCGCTAGCTTTTTTGGCGTCGATAGTATAAGTTCCGCCGACTGGCAAAAGTAAAATATCTACATTACCAATTTTATCTAACAATTCATCACTTAAATCATGGCCTAAATCGCTTAAGTGAACAAGGCTAATATCTTCGGTATTTATTTTAAAGATAACAATATTGCCTCTCTCCCTTCCCTCTTGATTATCGTGGTAAGCTGGCAAGCCATAAATAAAAACACCTTTAGTTTCGTATTCACCAGGAGTTTTAATAATAAATGGTTCACCTTTTATGGACTCAATATTATTATGATCATTATGACCATGAGAAATAGTGACAATGTCAGCTTGAAACTTCTGAACCTTTAAGCCATAACTCTCATCATAGGGATCGGTGACAATTGTTATTTCTTGTCCGTTGTTTTTGGATTGTATTTTAAAACATGACTGTCCTAGCCATTGAATCTGCATAGAATTTATGTTATGGTAATTTAAGCTTGACCCGTTAAATCATGTTATTTGGTAATTTAAAATCACCTAATTAACTTTTATTTAACCTGGTTTATTTCCTACTTATTTTACTACAAAATGAGTCTTAATTCAAGTAATAAAGCGCCTGTCTACCTGCCTGCCGGTAGGCAGGGGCGTATCATTAGAAATGTCATCCCGAGTCCATTCGGCTCCGCTCAGGATAAACTCCACGAAGTGAAGTCGAGCCTGCCTGCCGGCAGGCAGGGGATCTTATGTGTATACAACTACCCTGTTAAATAAAAAATAAGCTCCCATAGTTCAATGGATACCCGCCCGTACCGAACTGGGTACGTTCGGGCGGGGAACAAGCCTCTCCTAAACTTTTTTAACTAAATTATGTCCTGATAGTTCAATGGATAGAACAAGCCTCTCCTAAGGGCTAAATCCAGGTTCGATTCCTGGTCGGGACACAATATTTTTAATTTTTTTCCAAAAGAAATAGCGCAGATCATCGGTTGATGTCTGCGCTTTTTTTGAGTTTAATTCCCCTATTGGGCGGGGAACATTTCTACGATCAGCCACTGGCCCGCCTTCACCTCGTAGTAGATAGAGGCGTAGAACTTGGGGCCGGTCGGCAAAATCTGGTAGAAATCCATTTTGTGACGACCATTGGTAAGTCTAATTTCTTTTGAAGTATTAGAACTCACAAAAACTGTTATCACATTGTCGATGATCACGGCTCGGTCTTCCGGGCAGTGATTGATGAATCCGTGGGCCTCGCCAACTTCTATTTTTGTTTCCGGAACAACTGATTTGGCAGTCGTTATGCATCCGGAAGCTAAAACTAAAACCGCCATAAAAAGAACGTGAAACAGTTTCATTACAATATCTCCTTCTGCGCATAATTGCGTGTAAAATCACCATTCAACTATTCGTCATTATATCATAAATAAATAAATTTGTCAATATAAATACTAAAAAACAGCTAATTTTAGCTATTTTTTAGTTAACGATTAGTTATTGATTACAAGTATAAGGTGGCGGATTTGGTGGCAGGTTATTAGCACTGCAACTCTGGCCTATTTGCGTATGATAGTGAGCACCACTTTTAAATGGGCCAGTATTGGATCCACAAGAGCCAAGAATAATAGGATCTTTTCTTTCATCAATAAAATAAAGACCACAACTACCAGCTATATTCAAAAATGGTTGGCAATTCTGTAAAAAAGATGAGCCATTCATCATTGGTATAAAATCAGCAGCTAATCCTAATGAGTGGCAATCAACAGAACCATTGGCATTACATCGTCCGAAAGAAGTAAATTTAAGTTTTACCGAATTACCTAATATTTCATTGGTCTTATCTATCAAACAAGCTACAGCCGCTTGCATAGCTGGTTTTAGTGGCGGGCGTCCATTTTTGCAATCCCAATTTCCGCCTTCTGAACCGTTATTGGGTTGGGCAATAGGAAATAATGAATAAGTTTTGCCGCTACTTGGCGCATTGGCTTGTCCACAGTAAGTGATATAGCCGCTAGCTGAAATTTGCATGTTATATTGTCCATCAGCTAATTTAGTAAATGAAAAGTTTCCAGAAGAATCACTACTCTTTGGACCGATTTGAGATGTGCCTTTACTTAGGAGTATTGAAGCTCCGCTAATAACTCCGCCACTGGTTGGGAAATCGCCACTGCTTTCTGCTTTTACTGTTCCTGAGATACCAGAGTTTCCTGGTGGAGGAGCAGAAGCGGTTTTACATTCATCAAAACTATTATAAGTTGTAGAACCAGCTGGGGCAGATGTTTTTGGTCCGGAAATGCAAGTGCCTTGGTTAACATCATACCACCAAACTAAGTTAACACAGTTGCCACTGGCATCAGCCACTTTTCCACTAGGCATCGTATCCTGGACACCGGTGATGTTAGGACACAAATCTTTCGGTTGTACTCCGCCACAAGTGCTACTACTGGCGCAGGTGGTATTGATTCCGCACCATTTATGTATCAATTTAGCATTACATTGTGCTTGGGTCATTTGTCCGCTTTGTTTGAAAAAACCATATACACAACAACCTGTTTGGGTGCTAACAGCGGGGCAATCTTTTGAGTAATTAGTGGAACAAGATGAAGCTGAAGTATAACATTTTTTTCCGCTGGGGCAGCCAGTAGTGTTGG
>CAYIBK010000021.1:11709-19875 GCA_964361645.1 uncultured Gammaproteobacteria bacterium | reverse complement strand
TAATTTTAGGCTTGTTTTTAAAAATTATTTCACCAGCTGCGATTTTTTACTGCCAGCTTTTTTCCCTGCCCGCCATTGCCTACGGCTTCAGGCGTTGGCAGGCGGGTAAAAAAGGTGGCGAAAGGATGTCTAATAATACAAAAATAACAAGGAGAAATATTAAATAAAAAAAGTTCGTACATCATACGAACATCATATGTATAATATATAATTTAAAAATTAATAAGATATTTCCATATCAGTCGGCACAACCTCAATCCAAATCTTACCCCTATTTAACTCAATTTCATTATTATCTTCATCATAAAACATAGTTCTGGAGCTAGCATCTTTTTTTTGCCAAGAACCTTCTATAGTAATCCCATCACGAAAAACAATTAATTTACCAGTACCTATTAATTTAATATCTTTCCTGCCAATTTCATCTAATATTTTTGTTTGGACATATTGGATAATAATATTATCAGCTTCAATAATACTGCCGTCATCATCAATATGCCTATTATTATTCTGCCAGCGTTCATACTGATTGACATCCTTTAAATATTTCCAAATAACTTGGTATGAAGTATCTTCTGAATAATTTATTTTTATATCATAATTTTGAACAGATTCTGATTTACCATCCTTAAATTTCCAAGAAGTAAAATCTGAAAATTTTACTATATCATAATTATTTTTGGCTTGAGATAATAATTCAGATGAAGTATAGAGATTATGAGGAGCATATCTTTTATCATCTCGCCAGAAATAACCTGAATTATAACCAAAAAATTCATCAAGATTAAAAACCACCTCGTCATTTCTTAAGCGATTTAACGCCTCCGAACTGCCACCCGAATGAACATAAATCGCTCTATATTCGCTAGCTAGATCAATAAAATATGGACGAGCCGATCGCACTGGCCCAATTTTTTCCAAATTTTCCGATAGATCATAAATGGCTAAAAATCTAGTAATATCTGATTCGGTCAAAATTTCATAAACTATTCTAGCTTTAGAAAGACCTGATTGCGGCCGGGCATCAACATGATTTTCAATTATTATGGCAATTGGAGAAACGTCTTGATTTTCTTTAGAAGTTTTAGTGCCATCAAGTTTATTATAAAATATTTCCTCGTTTTGATTATTATCAATTAAAGTATGGTTATCAGAATTCTGAGAAATTTGATAATAAATAAAAAAAATAAAAAAGCCGCCCACTAAAATAAGGAGAGCGGCTATTTTTATTTGAATCTTAACCAATTTGGTCATGTTTATTTTGTTTCTGATTCTTTGGCTTTATTTTCTTCTTTCTTAACTTCGCCTTCAGCCACTACAGCTTCAGTAGCTGCTTCGGTAATTACCACCTCTTCTTTTTCTTCTTCTCTTGGTCGAGAGACTATAGCTACCACATCACCTGGTTCATGTCCCACGATTTCAATTTTATCGGAAATCACCAAATCAGCGATAGTTACAACATCATCAAAAGTATTTAATTTAGAAACATCAACTTCAATTTCACCCACCAAGTCTCCAGGCAAACATTTGATTTCTAGTTCGCTAATATTATGGACAAGCACACCACCCAAATCTTTAACCGCCTTTGGTTCGCCCACAAATTTCAATTCAACATTGGCTGTAATTTCTTCATCCATTTTGATCTGATGAAAATCAACATGTCTATATCTACTCTTGACTGGATCATATTGCACATCGGAAACAATCACCTTAACCGTCTCACCATCAATATTTAAATCAATAATAGTGCTTTCTCCGCCATCTTTAAAAACCTTATCAAAAGAATTATAATCTAATTCAAGATTTTTATTTTCTAGTCCATGACCATAAACAACAGCCGGAATTTTACCTTCCTGTCTTGTTATTTGCGCTTTTTTGCCAATCAAACTTCTAAGATCAGCTTTCAATTTAAGAGTCATAATTCAATAAATTACTTAATTTTTAGACTTATTGACTTTAACCCAAAACACCATAAAAGTCAAGAACAAAAAAATAACCACCAACACTATCTATAAAAGTGAAATGAAAAAAATTAAGATACTAATAATTCCAGAAAATCATCATTTTCCACCAAATGTTTATGCACAATCAACACATCATCACTATTAACCATGGGCAGTTCTTTGAATTTGGCCACCTCATAACTGTCAAAATCAGTAATAACACCAATTGAACTAATGCCAAAACTATTACTCGAAAAAAGAGCCAAAACAGCTGATTGGCATCTTCTACATTTTATATAAACCAAATGGGCATTATCACTCTCTTCCAAAACCTTGGCTTCAATAGCGGTATTACTATAATGACAAACCGGGCAGTGGCTAATCATTTTTAATCCCTCTTCAGATGGTTTATTGATATTGGGTGGTATTATATCTTTCATAACTTTATTTTAAACAATAATGAACTAAAAATCAAATTTACCTTTTCTGGAAATTAGGCTAGATTTGTAAACATTCATAACTATACCAATTAAAGTCAGCATGACTATTACAAAACTTCCGCCATAAGAAACAAAGGGCAAAGAAATTCCAGTAACGGGTATAAGGCCGATACCCATGCCAATATTAATAAATACATGGATAAATATTAGTATGGCTATTAGTATTGATAAAAACATGCCAAAATCATCCGGGGCCAGTAAGGCTATTTTATAAAACCGATAAAACAAAAAAAGAAAAAAACTTAAAATCATTACCACGCCCACAAAGCCTAATTCCTCGGCAATCACAGAAAAGATAAAATCAGTTTGGCTTTCTGGTATAAATTTTAATTGACTTTGAGAACCAAAACCCAGTCCCCGGCCCATAAATCTGCCAGCACCAACAGCAATAATTGATTGTTTAACATTATAACCACTACCTAGTGGATCTAAAGATGGATTAATAAAGTTATTGATTCTATCTTTTTGATAATCAGCAAAAACAAAAAACCAAACTACAATAAATAATATAATTATAGAGATTAAAACAAAAACTATATGCCATTTATTTTTAGTGATAAAAAAAAATGAAATCAACCAAGTAAAAAATAAAACCATAGCCGAGCCAAAATCGGGCTGGATGACAGCTAAGATAAAGGGAATAAAGGCGATAAAACCAATTAAAAATAAATGGCGAAATTGATTTATGGTTCTAGAAACATGGCAATAAATATCGGCTAAGATGATTATCAAGAAAATTTTAGCCAATTCAATTGGCTGAAATTGAAACCAACCAAATGAAAACCAACCCTGTGTTCCTCTAATTGTAGAGCCAAGCGGAGTTAAAACTAAAATTAATAAAATTAAACTTATTAGATATCCCAACCAGCTTATTTTTTGCAAATAATGGTAATCGATATTGGAAAAAATAAACATGGAAATTAAACCCATGGTTAACCAGATAATTTGTTTTTTAAAATTTAAAAATTCACCTAAACCCTGGCCTAAGGCCACACTATAGATAGCCGCCAAACCAAAAACAGATAATAAAAAAACAACTATAAATAACGACCAATCGGTTTTTTTAAAAATTGATAAATTTTGTATTGGAAGCATAAAAAAGTTATAAAGTTTATAAAGTCTATAAAGTTTATAAAGTCTATTAAATTATTATTAATAAATACTTTACAAACTTTTAACTTTAAACTTTAGACTAGTGCATTATTTTTCATATCTTAGGGCGACTATAGGATCCATCAGAGCTGCGCGTCTGGCTGGATAATAACCAAAGATTAGTCCCACAATTGTTGAAAACAGAAAAGCTATTATAACAGATTGCGGCGGTAAAATAAAATCCCAAGAAAAACCAAGCTGTGAAGCCACAAAACTTATTAAAAAAGTTATAGTTATACCTATGATAATTCCTATCATACCGCCAAAAAGAGTAACAACTATTGCTTCCCATAAAAATTGCCATAAGATTTGTTTTTTCTTAGCTCCCAGTGATTTTCTAAGCCCTATTTCAAATGTTCTTTCGGTAACAGAAACATACATAATATTCATAATACCAACTCCACCAACGAGCAGTGATATCCCGGCTATAGCCACCAAAAGTAAAGTCATGCCTCCAAAGACTGTGTTAATCATATCTATGGCTTCGGTAGCGGTGGTAACCGCAAAATCATCATCTTTGGAATTAGTAATATCATGATTTTGTCGCATCAAATCTTCTATTTCACTAGCGGTAGCTTCCATCATGTTTGTATCCTTTACTTTAGTGGTGATAAACATTAAATAATCAATGCCCAGTAAAAGTTTTTGCGAAGTTTGAAGTGGCACATAAACCATTTCATCATAATTAAAGCCAAAACCCTGGCCTTTTTCTTTAGCTACTCCCACAACTCTAAAACTGGTTTTACCTAATTTAACATTTTGGCCGACTGGATCATTATTACCAAATAATTCTTCAGCCACACCAGAACCTAAAACCACCACCTTAGCTAATTGAGCATCTTCTTCATCGGTATAAGATTGTCCACTGGCTATATCAATCCCCATAATACTTAAAATAATATTGGAACTACCCATGTAGTTGATGGTTTTATTTTCACTCAAATAAGAAACCACAGTTTGACCCATAACTCCCCCACCAGCGGCTTTTATATTACTAAGCTTACCAATATCTTCCGCATCTTTATTTTTTAAAGTTGTTATTTGTATGCCCATCACTATTCCCCCAGCATTGGCGGCAGAATTCTTCTTAGCCGTAGGAACTTTGACTTCAATTTGTATATAATCACTGCCAAATGATTCAAATTCTCCCAAAACTAAACCCTTGATACTTTCCCCGGCCGACATAACTATAATGACTGCCGAAATACCAATAATAATTCCTAAAACGGTTAAAAATGTCCTAGCCTTATGAAGGAATAATGATTTCCAAGCTAATTGTATGGGTAATGATATATTATTCATATCTTAAAGCTTCTATGGGATCTAATTTAGCTGCCCTTTGAGCTGGATAAATGCCAAAAACTAAACCAATAACAGCAGCCACTCCAGTACCAAGCACTATGGAGCTAAAAGAAACTACAAAATCCCACTTATAATCAAGGTAATTGGCAACAAACGCAATAATAGCAGATATTAAAAATCCTAGTATAATACCGATTATGCCGCCTATCAAAGTTATAGCCATTGTTTCTAAAACAAATTGAACAATAATATGAAACCTTCTGGCACCCACCGCTTTTCTAAGTCCAATTTCTCTAACCCTTTCACTAACAGCGGCTAACATAATATTCATAACCCCAACTCCACCCACAATTAAAGATATAGCCGCTATCGCAGCCAAGAAAAATTTTAGGGCGTTGGTAATGGTTAATAAGGTATCAATAGCATCTTTAGTATTTCTAACAGAAAAATCATCAGTGCCATCTATCCTTATATTGTGTCTATCTCTAAGTAAAAACCTAATATCCTCCGTAGCTCTATCAATATTATCAGTACTATTTACTTTAATTCTAATATAATTAACATGATCAACTCCCAGTATTATTTTTTGAGCTGTAGAAACCGGTATTAGAACTATATCATCCTGATTCTGAAAGCCAGCCGTGCCCCTTTCTTTCATCACACCTATAACTTCCAAAGATTCTTTTTTTATTTTTACTCTTTTTCCTAGCGGATTATCACTACCAAATAAATCTTGATAAACCTGATAACCTAAAACCACCTCTCTGGGACTTTCCTTTTCTTCCTCGGCAGAAAAAAATCGCCCTAAAAAAATCTGAGTATCTTCAACATTGGGATAATCACTCATCACCCCCGTAAAATTAACATCAACGGAATTATTCTGGTAGTTAACGGTGCCCACTCCTGAATTATAAGAGCTAACAGCTATAACATTGGGAATTTGTTTTTTAATCGCTAGGGCATCCTCATATTTTAAAGTAGTAACCACAATGCCAAAAACAGAAGCGGGAGGGCCATTTTCATCGGAAGCTCCAGGAAGTACTCCCACTAAATTAGTACCAACTGAATTAAGCTGATTAATAATTAAACTTTGAGCTCCAGCACCAACTGACATAATTATAATCACAGCGGCGATACCAATAATAATTCCCAAGCTAGTCAAAAAACTGCGAATCTTATTGGCTCGCAAGACAGAGAAAGATAATTTTAAACCATCAAATAAAGTCATAATTAAAAAGTAACTCGGAAATTTAGGAGTTAATTAAAGCTCTTTTTATTTTATAAAACTATCACCACTAATTGATGATCTTCTGGCGATAACGGGCTCATCGCTAACTATTTGGCCATCTATGATCTTAATTATCCTTTGGGCATGTTGAGCCGTATATTGCTCATGGGTTACCAAAATTATGGTATGACCGCTATTATTTAATTCTTCTAGTATACCCATCACCGCCTGGCCCGATTTAGTGTCTAAATTGCCGGTTGGCTCATCGGCAAAGATAACACTAGGACTAGTAACCAACGCCCTAGCAATGGCCACGCGTTGCCTTTCTCCGCCAGAAAGCTGATTGGAAAGATTGCCAATACGATGAAGCAAGCCAACTGATTTTACTGCTTCTTTAACTTTCTGATCATGATCTTTTAAATTGCTATATAGGAGTGGCAATTTAACATTTTCATAAACAGTGGTTTTAGGCAATAGATTGAATGTTTGAAAAACAAAACCCACCTCTTCATTTCTGATTTTAGCCAGCTGATCATCATCAAGATTAGAAACATCTCTATCTTTAAAAATATACTGGCCTGAAGTGGGCGTATCCAAAAAACCCAGGATATGCATTAATGTGGATTTACCCGAACCTGACGGGCCCATAATGGCTAAAAATTCACCGGCTTTAATTTCAAAATTCAAGCCGTATAACACTTTAGTAACTATTTCTTCATTGATATAGTCTTTTTTTAAATCCTTAACTTTTATGATCTTATCCGACATTATTTAGTGGTATTTTTTTTAAAAGTGATTATCTTGTCGCCCTCACTAACACCACTAACAACTTCTACCAAGCCATTATCGGCACGCAAACCTATTTCTACTTGCTTTTCTTGTACTTGGTTGCTATTAATCAAAACTTCAACATATTTCTGTGGCACTTCTCCTAATAGAGCTTCTTTTACCTTAACACCTCTTTGAGGAATATAAATAACATTTTCCTTATTACCAGTAGTAACTGTCACATCAGCGCTCATACCGGGTTTAATTTTTTCAGTCCAAGAATTAGATTCCAAACTAACCGTGGTTTTATAATAAATAACATCAGAAATAACAGTCTGAGCCGGATCAATAAAAGCCACTTTGCCGGAAAATAAGTGATCAGAACCAAAAGCATCCAAAGATATAACGGCATTATCGCCAACAGTTAGTTTAGCTATATCCGATTCTGGAATATCAACTTTAATTTCAAATTGTTCTACGCTTAACATTTTAATGGCTGGTTTAGAACTGTCTGTTTGTTCGCCTAAATTAAAATTAACCTCGGTAATTGTGCCGTCGATTGGAGCCACTAAACTATAATCATTTAAATTAGCTAAAATTTGGTTTAATTGAGCTTGAGCTTGAGCCACTTTAGCTTCAGCGGCGCTGATTTCAAAACTCCTGGGAGTAGCTTTGGTTAAATCAAGTTGGGCCTTAGCAATGGATAGGGAATTCTCGGCCGCCTGAACTAATGAATTATAACTATTGATAGAATTAATCAGATTAGATTTGGTTGTTTGAATGGAAGTTATTGAGGTATTACTATTTGATTGTTGGGTAGTTATATCAGATTTAATAATATCTTTTTTAGTTTGAGTATAAGTGGAATTTATAATAATATAATCAGCCACTAAAAAAGAATCATCTAAAAATATATTCATCTCATCCAAAAAAACGCTAGCTTCATTGGAAGTGCTAATTATAACATCAGCCGATTTTTCTAAATTGGCAGAAGTTATTTTAGTTTTTAATGAATTGAATTCAGTAGTAATATTTAAATAATCATTTTCTAATTTATTTAAAAGACTAGAATTAGAAACTTGTAAATTAGAAGTATTACTATCATTGATTAAATGATTATAAACCTTATCTATAGCCACGGAAATAACAAAAGATGTGTTGTTTAATTCGTTTAATGATTTTTCTCTTAGTGTCTTAAGCTCACTATCTCTTTTACTAATTAAAGTAATAAGATCATTTTCAGCCTTATTAGCCTGTTCAATGTAAACATTTA
>CAYIBK010000021.1:0-11609 GCA_964361645.1 uncultured Gammaproteobacteria bacterium | reverse complement strand
TCGGTGGTGTATTCCACCTTATTACCCCTATTTATTAATTTAAAAATAACAAATCCTAAAATAATCAAAATAATTGCCAGGCCAACCCAAAAAAGCTTGTTTTTTAACAATTTTTTCATAGTAAAATATTAATAATTTAAATAGATTATAACATAATTAGAGAATTTTTAAAAGAGCTGAAAAAATACTTAACAAATAAAAAAACGCCTAATATTAGGCGTTATGATTTACTACTAACTATAACAAAGAGATAAAATCTCTTTAAAATTCACATCTTCTTTAGAGACATTCATGGCCTTAGTCCAACAGTTAATAATCAAACCCTCATCAATTTCAGAAGAAGGAATCAGACCGGAGTTTCGATATTCTTCGCTTTTTAAATAGTGGTGAGCACAAGTAGCAATGCCCAAGAGTTGTAATAAAAGAGCTAGTAGTTTGATAGCTCTAAATCCACGTTGGTACAGATCAATAATAGCTTCACTGATTTTTACCACCCCATCCTCAATTCTAACATCAACTCCATTCTGATCAGTTATTTTCATCATTTTTTCGGGAAATTCTATTTCTTTATCGGTAAATTGATCGGGAAATAAATCAACTGAAATATACCTGGGGAAACATTCGCCCACTGGAGGCGCCAATAATAATCTAAATTGCATTTCAACTGAATGAACAAATTCTTCAGCTCCGCCATTAGAATACTGCCAATCATCGCGCATAATAGTATGACCAACCATTTCCTTTATAACCTGATACCAGACATACATATAATCATCTTGGGTCCATCTTTGAGACTTGGCTTCAAAAACAGCCGGCACAATTATAGGTATATGCCACTTCTGAGCTAATTGATCCCCTAAAATAATTCCACTGCTCGTATTGGGCTTAATAATTTCTTCAAACAATATAGAATTATCAATAGCTATTAATTCTTCTAAAGTTTTTACGCCATATTTTGCTAGAACTTTATAAAACAAAACTCCAGTAGTAATTGGTGTGCTTAAATAGCCAACCGATGAGATAGAACGAAAAGATCTAAAAGCGCTCAAAACGACATCAATGTCATTTTTTCTTTGTGAGTTTCTCATCTTGCGCCCCTCTTTTAAAAGAGGCGGGATTTTCCTTGGTATGATCATAATATTACCCTCCCTTTGTAAGGTGCGATTTGATCGAAAAGTAACATACGATTTTAAATATGTCAACCACGTAGAAGAATTTTGATTCTAAACTATAATTTTAACTATAATTAAAGATAAATATTAGATCAGATGTCTGAGTTCTAAATATTATAAAATCATATAAATAATCGCCTCTAGCGATTTATCAAAATTTCTCTACGTGGTCAACCTATAAATTTAGTCCCTTATTTTTCGCCCATAATCTAACAAAGTAATCAAAGTTACCAGCTATTTGCTTAACCACCGCTGGCCTGGTTATTCTGCCAGCTACATAGCGTTTAAGCTCATTTAAGAAAATGGTTCGACCGATGGCAAAACCAATCACCTGCTCAAATTTGGCCGCCTCTTTAATCCAATCATCCACCACTTTTTTATTCTCGCCCCGACCCAAAAGAATTATCTTAGAATTCTGGCTGGTCGTCTCAATTATTTTCTGCCAGCCTAAATGGCTAAAATATTCCAACTTCCAAATATCAACAGTTATAACTTTTTTTATTTCTTTGATGGCGCCAATGGTTCTGGACAAACGTAATTTATTATTATAATTAATTTCTGTTTTGGCTGTTTTTAAATCAGAGTCAGTTGGCGGCACTAAAAGCTCCAAAAGTATTTTATAATTACTTTGCCGGCAAAAAATATCTAATTCTTTTAATTTAGACAATTGCTGTTTATTAATTTTCTTATTTAAAGGATTATAGCGCAAGAGAACTTTAACATAATCCGGCTGGATTTTTTTAACGTGGCTGCCAAAAGCTTGGCCGTATTCAAAATCCAAAGTCTTTTGACCGCTTTGTTCCACTGGCAGACAAATAACTATTTTCATTTTCTGAGCTTGACCAATAATTGGCAAGCCATATTCTTCATCAACTAAAATGCCAAAATAATCTTTGGCTTTATATTTTTTTCGGACAATAGTAAAAGCCTCAAAAATTATCTTTTTGAGATCAGATATTTCCTTTTTCTGTTTTAAATTTAATTTTCCCTCAATACCTAGAATGTCCCGAGAAAAAGAACTGCGGTGGTCAAAAGGCAAAATTAATAAAGGTTTATCCATATGAACTATATATTAACATATTTAAAGAAATAAAAAAACGCAGATAGGAAATCTGCGCTTAATTTCTTTTTAAAAAGTACTAATTTATTGGTTTTTATTAGACCAAACATAGGAAAGCTTGGCCTTTAATTCGTCTTCCCATTTATCCGGTTCCAAGGTGTTAACCCAAACCGGAGCATTATAGGAAGCATCAGTTATAACCAATTCTGGAATATTACCGGCGATAAACTTGTTACCACCATCAGTTTGTTTGGTTGTTACCACAGTAGTCAGCCAGAAAAATCTGATCTGGCCATCTATCTTTCGGATAAAGGGCCTGTTTTCCACTGGGAAATTACGACTCCAATCATAATTCTTCCTGCTTTCCATCACCTTAGCAGAAATTGCACTCACGCCAATCATGGAACGATTATGATTAAAATGTTTGTAGACATAAATTGGTCCAGAACCATCAGCTGGAATAAACAAACTAGTGTTCAATCCTTGCTGGTTAGGATCAAATGGTTCCAAAGCAAAGTAATGATAGAGTGTGTTATTTTCTGATTCCCCTATTTGGAAATGTGCAGTAAAGGGCTGCTCATTAATATCTTCTGGTAAATCAGGGATTCTAACATCTCCCAAATGATACCCAGGAAAAGGTGCGAAGAAACCAGCTTGGAATCTAAAGCTGTTAGCCATATATCTGGAAACATCAAATGACAATATATCTTGTCCAACTAAATAATTATAATTATTAACCTCTTTGGGTTGAATCCAATCACCCGTTCCCAAGAGTACCAATTTTGCCAAGGATTTAAAGCCATATGCTTCTTGCTTGATTACTATTACCCCGCCAAATTCTGGTATAGGAAAAAATATTCCTGTCCAATGAATTAGGGAGATAACTTGAACCCACCCTCCATTATCATCTTTAATGTAAATAATATCACTGGGCTCATAGTTAAAAAATCTCCAAAAACCAAAACGCTTGATAATAGCCGTGTTGGTGTTATGACTTAATCTTAAATTTTCACCAACCATAAATTCAGCTTTAATCCGATTATCTTTAGAAAAATTAGGTGAGGGAGATGTTCCTGAAACATTAATTATTTCATTCATTCCGCCCAGTAATTGGGAAAGTGGATAAGCTGGTTGGACTGCCATAGTCCAACGATAGTCATTGTCAATTCTGACAAAACTAGGACGAGTCGGAGACTCGCTTTCAGCCATCACTTCATGAGCTAGTGAATAAATGGAATTCAGAGGTTGGATTCTTTCATGGCCTGAAATTGGCAATTCATCTAAATCGACAGTTACCAAAGTGTTATAGCGGTAATAGAAAGCAAAATAATCATAGCAATCGCGACCGTAATAATAAGTTAGAACTCCCAAAATAAGATACAAGCTCCAAATAACAATTCTTTTTTTAATCGAACCTTTTCTGACCATTATCCACATCATAGCCAGCATGGGCAAACCGACAATCAGAATGCCTAAATGCTGGCGCAGTCCGATAGCTAAAGGATGAAAGAAAACTCGAAGTAAAAACATGGCAATCAAGGCCACAATAACCATAATTATAAAAGAAATAATATGTTTTCTGGCAAAACCCTTGATCTTATCTCTGGTATGCCGGAAAAACCAGTAAATCTTACCGTGTTGGTTTTCGGTCTTTACCACTTCTACTTTTGTCGCATCAGCCATTGGTTACTCACCTCCTCGATCAATAAACTTCCTCATTAATTCACGCGGGTCAGTCTGCTCCAATTCTTGAAGCCGCAACTCATCAGCCGACAGCGGTTCAATAACGGGTTCGGGTTCATCATCACCCGATAGAGCATCGTGAATTTTTTCCAGATGTCCCTTAATCGGAGCGACAACTCGTTTGGCCGCCTTAGAGACCTCATCACCCACCTTAATATGTCCACTTTCCACCCTATCAACTGTTTCAAACAATTTTTCTTTTTTCTGCCATAGAAGAGCAGCAAAAGGTCCAAGATAAAAACCCAACATCATTAGCGGTATTTCTATCACCCACATAATCAAAGAGGCTAGTAGATTAACATCCATATACCTAACAACTAAGATACTTTGTATGGTAGCTATCAGGGCAGCCGAAGCTGCTTTGGAATGAGTGGAACGATTGTAAATAAAACCGATTGGCTTGTCACTAGTCAACTTATCTTTGTGAGTCAGGTTATACCACGAACGGTACCGCTTGACGCCAAAACGACGATCAAAATTGTACCAAGTAGCGCCCACGCCCACAAACACTATTGACCAAAATATGACATACTGGTAAACAGTCAGCATAAATCTATCCTCCTTTGGTTGGAATTAGGAATTTTCCATTTCTGCTTGATAATTCTCTTTTAGAAAATTGACGGCCCAGTTCTTTTGCGCTTCGGGCCAAGTCTGATACTGTCTAAAGAATAAATCTTTATCAGAAATATATAGTCGCAAAACTTCCAGAGGACAAATTTTGCAAATCAACTGCCAAACAACTTCCCTGTCTGATCCGGTTAAAGAATTGGCCGGATGAATCAGAATCGGTTTCAAGCTGTCGGGCAGATTGCTGAGTTTAGGAACTTGTCCCAAAGTCAGCTGTTTGACTAATCTTTGCAAATGGAAGAAGACTTTAGGCATCTTATCACCTAAGTCCTTGATTAAGCCTTTCCTCTGGGGAGAGGTGGTCTCAAAATAATCTATATCAGTAAAATTGGCACAAATAGCGTTGAGTGTTAAAGCGCCTCGCTTTTTTCTCAACTCATCTGGGTTATCCTTATACCACTCTAAATCGATTTCGATTAGACCATGGCTCATCAATTTTTCAATTATTTTTGGATCTCCCAAATGATAAGTTCCGTGGCCGTTTCTTTTGATTGATTTATATTGATCTTCATCTTCCATCACTAAAATCGAATGGTGTTCGCCATCACCTAGCCCGCGAAAGACAAAGACGCCGTTGAAAGCTCTGGTATAAAAATACCTCAAATCATCAAACTTCATATCCGGAATATTAATTCTCCTAAATCTTAGATCGCCGTATTTCTGAGAGCTACTAATAATTTCTTGCCTTAATTTTTGGTCAAACCAAGCATTATTATCGGCATTGAAACGTTCAACTAGTTTCTGCTGTTTTCTGGACGCTTCAATCAAATTGCCGGCTTTGGAACGAATAACTATATGATCGATCAAAAGCAGATCCATAGGGCTTTCGAAATTAACCATTTCCTGATCGATATCCAAAAAGATGAAAACGCTGCCCGTTAAATCAGCGATTTCTTGGCTAAAATGTTCAAAATAAACCTGCATCATCCTGCGATCATAAGAAGTAAACGGAAAATGTATTGGCATATTAGCCTGATCAGGCGTGGCGATAATCGCCAGATGATTGGCAATGCCATGTGAAAGATAAAGATTATCACCCTGCTCATGGGCAATTTCCGGACTCCAGCCGACGCCATCAATAGAAAACTGCTTTAAGGCCGTGGGCTTTATGCCCAAGCTCTTTAAAGTCGCGTTATATCTGGCAATCATCTCCGGAGTCTTCAAAGAAATTAATCCGGATCCAAAAAGACCATTCTCAATAAGTCTTTGCATTTAGACTCCTTTCTGGGCTTCCCCGAAAACAATTTGGCGAGCTTCTAGTTCAATTTTCAGACGATTAACTGCATCAGCTAATTGGCGTTTTCTGCCTTCATCAACGATCGCAATCATATTGGCCAGATAACGCTTGCATTCTTGCAATAAAATTTCATTAAAAGTTAAGCCCTTCATATTAGCTCGGCGCAGTTCCAAAAGCATATTTAGTTTTTCCTCGTAACTACGACAGAAAAACGCTTCGGGATTTTCCATCCATTGGCTGGGAAAATCAAAATCCATAATCCGGCCATCAACCGCCTCCTGGATGTTTCTGACATCACGGGAAGTGAAAGTGGGAAATACCCCCTTAATCGCTTCTTTCAATTTGGCAAAATACATAAACTCATTGGGTGAGTGCTCTTTGCCAATTCTGGCAAAAATTTCTTCAAGACGACCATCAGACAAACCAGAAAAATCACCGTAAGCAACTTCACTGGCGCCGCTAAATTTTTGAGCCTCAAAATATCTATAACTCTTAGGATCAACCATTTTGACCAAACTAGCATCCAAGCCATATTTGGTAATCCAAAGCTGATTCTGATCCACAAAATCCTGCCAAGTTTCGGCACCCGCAATAATAAAACGACTACGGACACGAGACAATGCTGCTGGATCAACTTGATCAGGAATATTAGTAAAAATATCAATGACTGTATTGCCGTGCTTAACAGAGTAAGCCCCTTCGGTATTACGCAAGAAAACAGCAATAATTTCTCTGACACCAGCCGAGACGCCTTGCCGCCTACGATCTTCTAAGGTATTTTCCCCGTCATCAATGGGGGCATAAATTATCCTGGATGGATCCTTGAGAGGTTTCATCCAAGCCATCATACGCTCGGCTGAACCGCCCTGAAAGGTAGAAACTATTGTATCCGGCATTGGCCAAAATAGAAATGGTATCTTCAACTGGGTACACCAGCCATCCAATAAAGTAGCGATAGCAGAAATTAACATGCTCTTGCCGGTACCAGGAGGGCCAAAGCCCATACGCACTGCCGGAAAACCGCCCAAAGCCATAATCGGGTTGCTTTTAGTAGCCAGATCATAACACATCAAACGCTGAACCAAGCGCCAAGCTTCATGCTTGGCAATCTGGTTGCCCACAATGTCATGCAAATCAACATGGTTAAATTCAATGCTGGCAGCGCCATTGCCCAAATGCATTTCAAAACCTTCAATAGAAAATTCACTATTTTCCAGTTTGTAAGCATTATTAGTAAAGGGCTCCAAATATTGCAGCGATGATTTGCGCAAATTAATCTCGTCTAAAACAGCCGAGAAATAAAGCAAAGCCATCTTAACCAAATCAAGACTGGAACGGACTTTGCTTGGATCTTCAACATAAGCGGCCAAATAAAACATCAAACAATTGATGGTTCGCGCCGGGTTGTCCAAAGACAATTCCGGCAAACCGTCAAACTCAATCTTAAGATTGGCTGTTTCTTCTGTTTTATATTTCGACAGATTCCAAGCAATGTAATAAGCGGTAGCGTAAGCCGTAATGGCCGAAGCAGTCACATATTTAGCTCGAAATTCTGTCTTTTGCGCTTCAGTTAGCATGCCCTTACTGTTTTGAGATATTAAAACGCTCAAATTAGAAAACTGGGTATAAGTAGCGCTAAGATGCATGCCAATCCTTAACCCTTGAAAAATAACATTCATAATATGGTTAGCATCTTCAGTCAAAAGAATTGACTGACCAGAAAGATGATAAGCTAGTATAAGTAGCTTCTTCTCCTGTTCAGTCGTCCGCTCAGTGGTTGATTCCCGCCATTTGGTAATTAAAGTTTCTGCCGGTTTGGAGTCCAAGATTCCTTTCTTAGGCGCCCACCGCACAGAAGTAAGAATGGCATTAGCTCTTTCATCATATTCAGCTAACTGCGCTTCTTTAATCGGCAAGTAAGCCGTGTCAGACGCCATAAACTTCATCTCCTTCATCATAGGTTATGATTTTACAATCAGCCAAACCGCTATCTTTAATTTTTCCAGCTTCACTTAAATGTTGGAATAAAGCATGGGGCATTAAGCCGTAGCGATGAACCACACTAGCCCTTTTGGCATAGCACTTGGGATCATCTTCTGGAATATAAAATATTTGACGAACCTTTTTCTTAAAAGTCAGCATGCTACTGTGAATTTTCTGCCGCTCAGAGAAAACAATATTGTCTTCTATTGACAAAACAAAATCATCATCGCCTAAGCCACAATCAATCATAGCCTGGGCTAACACGGGATTGCAGAATTCTATCGCTGCCACATTATCAGTGTTAATCAAAAATCGGGAATATAAAGGGCCAAGGCAAATGCGTTTGATAATCTTGGGATGAATGCTGTATATAGCCTCATCGATAGCCATCGCCAAAATGCCAACATCACAAGCCCTTGAACCCTCAGCTTGAACCGTAGCCATGAATTCCTCATAAGACGGTCCTCTGTCTTGCAACGGATCCTTATTTCTATCCTGATCAAAAGTCATGATATTCACATAAGGACAATTAGTGGCAAAATCCCAATATCCCCAAGAAAAAGTGTAAGAACGATATTCTGGCTCAGTCTTTATTAAAATTATTTCACCCGGAGTAAGGGTAAAGAAAAGCTTGTTCTCATTAAGCATTTCCAAATAGGAACGACTGCTTAACATCATAAGTTCCTCAACTGGCTCTTCTGATCTGGTCAGCATCCTGTCTAATATTACCCGTCTCAAAACCGATTCGGCCGGCAATTGACGAAGCTTCTCGGCTCTAATCATAAAATCAATGCCTAAAGCATCAATCTCTAAATGATTAGGAAAGCCGGAATCAGTCAAATCAACTTTAAGAAAGCGATCCATATTGAAATAATATTTCATTTGAAGCGCTTCCATACTGCGAAGCAATTTGGCTAGAAATCCTTCAACTATTTGAGCTTCCAGATTTCCACCATCCACTTGCAATTGATAGCATTTCATCAATAGTGTAAAAAGCCTGATCATCTCACTAAAATAAATATTATACTCACTTCTTCTGGTTAATTCAGTTAGGTCAAATTGTTCAGCTAACACCGGATTTACATCAGTAGTCATCCACTTCTCCTTTCTTAGGAAAATAAAAATTGAATTTATTTAAAAAAAATGGGGAGAGCTCTACAAGAGAGCCCCCCCCGAAATGAATTTAGAAGCGCTGAATAATCAGACGCTTTCCGGTGCCGGTGATTCGCCCTGATATGCGGGATGGAAGAAGGATGATCTTGTGGGATCAATACCCCATTGTTTATGGAATGCTTCTAAAGCCGCGGCTTCACGTAGACGAATTTGAGCAACGGCCTCAGCTTGAGCTTCCTGAACTTCAACGATTTTACGAAGACGCTCGGGATGCATCTCAATTTTCTTCATCCGCAAACGATCCGAAGCCGATCCGACACGCGCCATATACTCGGCGTTGCTCTGATCGACTTTAGCTCCTAGATCGTCCAAATCCTTGGCGATTTCCTGATCGGAAGCCGCCTTCATGGCTTCCAAACGCGACTCGAAAGTAACAATGCGCTCTTCCGTGTCGGATTTGAGCGAAACAATCCACATACGCTGATTGTCGCGCAGTTTCATCTGCGTGCGCTCATGGATTTCCAATTCGCTGGCAAACTTTTCTTTCGACTGGAATAGATTAAAGGCCGTATTGCGACGACCGCGCAAATCTTCGACTTGCGCCCGAAGATTGGAAACCTTCTCGGTCTGAGCCGAATGTTCGGCCGTTCCGTTAACCATGGTTTCCATCAATTCCTCCTCACCCTTAAGTGAGGCTTCGGCTTGATTCAATTCCGCGTCAAATTTTTCTAATGCTTTAGCGGCCGCTTCCTTAGCTTCGAAAGCCTTGGCTTTTCTGACTGTGACATTCTTGAGTTGGGTCTGAATATCCTTCAAACGCGCCGTCATAATGTCAATTGTTTTCTCCACTCGAAGCTGGAATTCTTGCAGGCTCGTCTTCATGTCGGCGTGCATCAGACGCGCACGCGCATTCTTGCGAGATTCATCTTGGAAAAATTTCAAACGGCTCTGGGCCACAGACAAAGCTTGTTCAGACTTGGCGACAGCCGAAGTACGAAACCAACGCTTGCCTTGGGCCAGCCGTAAGTTCTGCTGAGCTTCAGTAATGGCGCTTTGAGCTCCTTTGATTCTACCTTCATCAACCGCCGACGGCTGAGCCAGATTAGCATATTCTGCTCCCATACCTTCCAGTATGGCATTGAGACCGAAAACTGATTCGGCCAAATCTTTCTCTTCCTGTTTGGCATCTTCGGCTAATCTACGAAAATCAGCTTCCAAAATCTCCAAACGAATTTCTCGTTCATTTGGATCTTTGATTTTTTCCGCTTGAGCGAATTGTTTTTCAATACCTGCCAATTGTTCTTCAATAGCCGCACTACTGCGGCTTTTAATATTCTCTACAGCCTGATCAGTATTAGCCAATAATTGTTCTAAAATTTCCATTCCACTGTCACCTGTTGGCATACCTAATCTTCCTCCTTTTTGTTCCTTCAGTTGTCAACGTGCACTGAAGCGTTTCTCTCACATTCCACATTAAAAACGCAACTCTAAATTTTACATTAAAAAACAAGTTTTGTCAAGTTAAAAACCGTTGAATTTTAAATGAAATGAATAATTATAAAATTTTGGCTAAATTTAGATAAAATAATAATAAATATCAGCTCAGCTATTTTTAGTTTTTTTAAGAATTAATAATAGTCTATCTACCAATAGATAAATAATTTATCAACATAAACCACCAAAAAATCAGAGTGATTGATTATGTCTTTACAGTAGACAAGTAAAATAACACCCCAATGGGTGTTATTTTACTAGTACACGATAATTAAGATAGTTCGAACGCATTTTAGGCCGCCTTTGGCGGCCAAGGACAGCCCCCCAAAATAATTAATTCTATTTGAGCGGGCAAAGCCCGCGATCTTTGACAATTTCCAGTTTTTCTTTGGCGGCAAATTCTTTTAATTAAATTAATTAAAAATATTGAGTAAAGAAACCCATTGATGCCAAAAAACTAACGAGTAGCTTTTAAGTAGCAGTCAACGCAGACATTTTGCGCTCTTTGTTTTTCTAATGTTATACCGATAATATCTATTTCTTTTTTGCAATGTGTGCAAACGCCTTTCATGAATTTTGGCGCTTGCCATTTTTCGTATTGTTTTGCCCGGCGTATTTTAGGACTCGTTGTTGGCAATGGAATATTAATTTTTTTATAAAATTCAAATTCCTCTTTGACTATTTTAAACGGCTGTTTTGTCTCACAACAAATTAGAATCTTACCGATGATTTCTGGGCTTGCTTCGATTATATCATCCGGCAATTCTTCGGCATTTGTTCCTTGTGGCAAGTCCGTTAATGTTTTTTTAAAAAAGCGTACGCCCAATTTTTGCGCTTCCCCAGCAGTCAAAGGATAAAAATAATTCGCCATAGTTGTATTATATGCGTAAAAGCCGTATTTCAGTGGCATACTTTCGCCATATTCGCCTTTTTCCAGCATATCGCATTTAATTTTATCAACTAAAAGCCAATATTCTTCTTCGCTGTATTCTTTGTTTAAAATATGAAATTTTTTATTTCTCAAACCAACGCAGCCAAAACAATTTTCTACATTATAACAAAGTTCACAATATTCTAAATTCCTGCCACCGCTTATCAGATCATTGCAATATTTTACATTGTATAAATTTTCGCCAATTGTTGATATGGCATATTCCGCGTTGACGGCACCGTCGGTGTC
>CAYIBK010000020.1:4023-20075 GCA_964361645.1 uncultured Gammaproteobacteria bacterium | reverse complement strand
GAAGAAATTGATAAGGGTCTATTAGAGGAAATTATCAAAGAAGGAAAATAGTAAACAATTAAGATAACTAAAACACCACCCTTTTGGTGGTGTTTTAGTTTACTTTCGTGAGAAAGTAGGGATTCGAACGGGCAGGAGAGAATTAAGTTTTGTGGCGATTTTTGTCGACACAAAACGCAGAGGAGCGTAGCAAACCTGTTGGGGACATGTTTGCTCATTGCCCAGGACAACGAAGCTCTGGCGGAAGCCAGGGCAAGGCGTAAATCCCTGCCTACCAGCAGGCAGGCCTGTCCCCGAGCTAATACAAAAAGATACTGCTTTTGCAGTATCTTTTTGTATTACTTTAGGAATTGTGAGGGATTCGAACTAGGAGCATGATAATTATAAATATTAAAAGATATTTTTTCACTTTATTTTTTCAACAGAAATATTTTTAACAATTAGCTCACTATTATTCATTTGTGGATCCCATGTTTTAAATCCAATACCACCATTGGACAAAACCGGACTTAAGTAATGAGTATAAGCTATAATATTGCCATTAACTAAGCATTTAATTTTATCTTTGTCTACTCTAATGCCTAAATTCAAATCTTTTTTCGAGAAATTAATATAGTTTTTAACTTCCACCATCACTATATTTTTTTTATTTAAACGCTGTTCTATGCGAACATTATCTCCTGAAAAATTGCAGGCTGCATAATTTTCATCGTCTTTATATCGTGCAAGTAAAGAAATATTTCTGCCTTTTACCAAATTAATGTTCGCTGAATAAGAATAATTATCCCACAAATATGAACCATCAAGAAATGCTGAGCTTCCTGTTGTGGAAATGTCGGAGTCTAAAATCATTGAATTACTACTAAGTGTCAATTGTCCCCAAGTTTTTACCCATCCGTTATAATCGCTAAAATTATCAAGGTAAGGAAGAGGTTTCTCTCTGGCAATGTCCAGTATTTTCAATAAATTGTCGGCGCTCCAACTCGACTTAACATCAATTCTCTTGATTAAAACTTGATTTTGGTCAGGATAATTAAAAATATATCCTTTCCCAGGCCATATCTGATAAAATGCCATTGAGTAAACCGATTTCACGGCCTCCAAAATAATTGGTTCCGCTTCCGGAAAATTCACGGTATTTTGCCCAAAATCTCCGAAAGGAAACGCAAAACTTATGACTTTTGTATCAAGTCCCTGTTCTATATCATTTTTAGCGATAGTAAAATCTGATTTTATCCTATTGGTAAATTCTTCTTCAGTTTCAGAGCGGTTTTCATTATCAAGCCATAATTTATTACTATAATAATGGCCTTGTTTTCCATTCTGGGCAATTTTATAGATATTGTGCCCCTCACGCGTATGCGCTTCAATTTCCCATCTGCCACTTTCTGACATTCGCTTCAATTCGTTTTTTGACAAATAATAATTGTTGCTTTTATCTTCCAATGAATATTTGGTAATAACAAAAATAACAGCATTATAATCAAGGGCTTTTAAAATAGGGTCAACCGGATAATAACTATCTTTTCTACCATCATCAAAAGTTAAAAGAAACGACTTGTCGGGCAAATCTTTCCCGTTGTGTATAAAAGCGTAAAAATTATCAAGAGTTATTGTCTGCCAACCGGCTTTTTTTAAAGCGAACATTTGGTCTTTAAAATTTTTCAAAGAAACATTCGATGGATCATCACCTGATACTATCCCATGATATACTAAGACAGGTACGGAGTTAGCAAGCATTATCTCGGTATTTAGATCTTCTGCGTTTTTGTTGCCAGTAAAAGTTCCTAACACTGAAGATAAATTACCACTATCACTTGAGGCAAATACGATATTGGAGAACAGGGTCGTGTAGGAAGCAAGATGGTATGATTGAAAATTATTTATAAAATCTTTGTTGTTATCATAAGAAAAAAGACCGAATCCTAAAATAGCTAAAATAAAAGATGTAGGTAGAATTTTTTTGAATATGGTTTTTCTTGGAATTATTCTTTTCATAATTTTATTATCTTTATCTCGTTCCCCAACGTGCATCTCGCAGATTCAAAATAGCCCATGGCAACTGCCAGATTAAAATAATCGTATAAAATGCAGCAAAAAGTACTCCGTATACCCACTTTCTATCCTTTGTGTAAATGTAATAATAAAGACCGTAAACAATCGCCATAAGTACTAATCCAAAAAGATAGTAGAACGGCCAATTTCCAGTCATATAGGGGTACCAAACAAGCGCTCTAATAACAATAACAGGAGCTAAGATTGGTAATATTACTCCAAGGTAAAAAGAAATGGACATAATTGGATTTTTTTTCCACATAAATTTTCCAGCAATCAGACTTTCTCGCACCCATGATTTTTTCCATCGGAATTGTTGTTTTATAAATTTCCGAAAAGTATCTGGAACAAAAGTGTATGCTATCGCTTTGTCAGAAAATAAAGTTTTATATCCTTTTTTTAATAGATAATTTGTTAAACTTCTATCATCACCATAAGTACACTGAACCCCAAGAAATTTTTGAGTAAGCCATTCATCCATCACTTCATTCATATATGAGCGACGATATGCAGAGCAACAACCAGAACAGCAAGTTACAACACCAAAAAGAGATTCCGATGCTTTGTAAGCTTTAAACGCAACAAAATATCTAACCGCTTGCATTTTTGTTAAAAAATTTTTGTCGGAATTTGCAACATATGCATGTCCAGCTACTGCAGCGACATCATTATGAACAAAATACTTCACTAATTCACGAGCAGCTTCAGGATCTACAAAACTATCGGAATCAATAAATATGACAATATCTTTATTTGATTGTCGTACACATTCTGCCATCCCTTCTCGTTTTCCTTTATTAATCTTCCAATCTATTACTTTTACCGACACTTTACTTTTCTTTTCAATAATATATTTTGCCGCAAGCATTTCAGTAAGTGTATTGTCATCAGAGCCATCGTTAATAGCAATTATATTAAATTTATTTTTTTGATAATTTATATTTGCAATTTTCAAAATTGTCTCACGAATATTTTCTCCCTCATTTTTTGAAGGCACTGCAAAGGATATTGTTGGCTCATATGCCACATCAGAAACTAGCACCGATGGTTCATGGAAATAAGCCAGACCAAATCGACTAAGAATATAAAAAGAAACTGAAATACTATAAGTTGCAAATAAAATACCATTGTCAATTTCCTGGATGGTAATGAGTTTTATAATAAGAATCAGATAAATAATAAGATAAAAAATTATCCAGAGATTTATCCGTCGTGAATTAGAGTAATTTATAATATTTTTCATAAAGTATTTATCTTTACCTTACCTTCCCACCCCTTTATAAATAATCCCCGCTCTAACAAATTGTTCTTTTTGTAGGCAATTGCGGCCGTCAACTACAACCTTAACATCGTTTTTCAATAAATATTCTGGTTCTAAATTCTTGAATTGATTGTGGCAGGTTGCTATCACTACTGCCGCCGAATCTTTGACTGCTTCATCCAAAGATTTAGCAGTAGATTTGTTTAAGACAAACGGATCATAAGAAGCTACATTCGCCCCATATTTTTCTAATGCTTTTATCAAGTCAAATGCCGGGCTCTCACGGCAATCATCTATATTCGGCTTATAGGCTAAGCCGAGCACCGCAACTTTAACTCCATTGATTGCTATTTTAACTTCATTTAAACCAAGAACTACCATTTCTGCTGTAAACTTCGGCATATTGCTATTAATTTTTCGAGCAAGTTTCAAGAAGTCATGTTCAAAGCCGTTCTGTTTTGCGTAATCAATTAAATAATAAGGATCTACGGGAATACAGTGCCCGCCAACGCCAACTCCGGGGTAATGGGCCATAAAGGCGAAGGGCTTAGTAGCTGCTCCGTTGATGACATTAACCACATCAATGCCGAGTTTTGAAAAAGACATTGCGAGTTCATTTACGAAAGCGATATTTATATCCCTAAAAGAATTTTCAACTACCTTCACTGCCTCGGCTTCTTTAAGAGAACCCATTTTTTTGATCTGCCCTGAAATTATTGAACTATAAAACTCATAAGCCATTTCTAGGCTCTTTTCTTCAAGCCCTCCAACAACTCTAGGGATATTTTCTACAGTCCAGTTTTTGTCTCCCGGGTTTATTCGTTCAGGGCAATGGGCAACAAAAAAATCCTTTCCCGCTGTTAAGCCGGATTCTTTTTCTAATATTGGTATTACTATATTTTCACAAACGCCTGGGTTTACGGTTGATTCAAGAATAACAAGTTGGCCATTTAAAGAACCTCGCCCAACATTTCTGCAGGCACTCTCTACTGGTTCAAGATTTGGAATATGATTATCGTAAACAGGGGTGGGTACGCAGATGATAATAATATCAGCGTCTTTTGTTTTTTTAAAATCAGTTGTTAGCTCCATAGTGGAATCCTTAAGCTGATTTGAAATTGCTTCGTCCGCCAAAGGCTCACGCTTTATTAAAGAGGTAATTTTTTCTTCGTTTATATCTAAACCTACAACCTTATAACCCTTTCTTTCAGAGAGTAATGCCAAAGGAAGCCCTACATATCCAAGGCCAATAACTGCGATTGTTTTATCATTATTACTTTGATTTTCCATGAATTTTTTATTTTTTTATATAACTCTATATTCTAGCAAAAATGATAATTTTTGTCAATCGTATCGTAATAGGCCAATAGCTTAGCAACACTCTGTGGTATAATAAAATGGTTAAAATAAGCCATAAATAATATGGCATACACTACTAATCCCCATTTACCAAAAGTTAGGGCTAAGGTAATGATAATGGTTATAAATTGTTAGAGTATCTGGTAAACAGCTAATCTAGTAAGTAGCTGGTGAGCAGGAAACATGCAATTAGTGGCCCTGGTGGCTAGTTATTATTATGTTGATTGATTATTTACTATTGATGGTTTTGAATTATCTGGATAAGTTTAAGAAAGAATTCACCGATCTTAAAAAAGAGCCTAGGCAAATTATTCGCTTTTTAAGTTTGTAAATAATATTAAAATTTATTAACAAATAACAAAAAATCCAAAGAAGTTTACATCCAAGCAGGTTGATGAGATTTTTTGTTGAAGAAAGTGATGATCTAGCTAAAGAAGCAGGTGATGATGTATCTTCAACTTATTATAGATCGGCCAAAGAGTATCGCCGAGATCATGAAAAAATATTTAATCGTTTCTGCTAATTGGATCGGATTGTAGAGGATATTCATAAAGAAAATAAACCCCTAGAAAGATTTTTTAGCACTCACTAAGGTGTGCCAGAAAGTTTTCTGGCCAAAATCATTGAGAAAATCAGAGGAGTGGGAGAAAGAAATAAGTTTATAGACTTAATTAATAATCAGGGTTTTGATTTTGTTGAGGGGTATGAGGTGGAGATTCTTAGTTATCTCTATTGGGAGCTAGTATAAAAAGATACTGCAAAAGCAGTCTCTTTTTGTACTTAACTAGGTGTTGACAAAATATCGTTGACATTTAACTTGTAATAGATTTCTATTTTGCTTATACTAAAAGAGTACTAAATATTGTGGATAAAATCATAATAGTCAGACGGAGGTCTTAAATTTGATATTTAATGGCTTGAATCCTAGTATATAAATTAAGTATTATTTGGTTGGAGGGCTAGATAGTTTGCCAGGGGATATGTTTGAATTTATTATTGAGATAAAAAAATTTATTTCTGCTATTTTAAATAGTGGATAGTTTTTTATCGGAAAAAAATAAGATAGAACAATAATATAAGAAAAGTTTTTCAATTTAGGCTTTGTAAATCAATTAAAGTTGGATTAAACTTGTTTTCTAACCAGCCGAATTTGTTAAATTATTCCAAGAAGCGTTTAATAATTATTTTTTGGTTATGATTGATGATTCTTCTTATGGCTATATCTGGCGTTGCGCCAAATGTTCATGTCATTTTTCTAATATTATTAAAGTTGATGGAATATTGAAACAAGAGAAAAAGTGTCCTAAATGCAAATCGCTCAACACCCTTGGTTTAACTAATGATGAAATTTCTATTATTTGTCATATTGCTCAGAAGAATTTGGAAGCCGAGCGCGAAGAAATAATGAATAACGAACAGTTTCCGGAAATAAATTAATAGTCAATCGTTTTTTTATGATAAGTTAATTATTAGCTAGTTATCAATTAGTTTTTAAAATAAAATAAGTTAAACGGGCATCAACGTTTTTTAAGTAAAATATAAACGCCCCCAGAATTTAAAATCTTTACGGATTTTGTTTTGGGGTGTTTTTTATATAAGAAAGATGGTTATAAAACTGTTTTAGCTATAAATTTAGGATTTTCTGCTTCCAAATTGACCTAGCTGTCATGGGATGGTCAGGCTTTGTAGGCGCCAAGACTAAATTTAGAGTAAATATTGTTTTGTAACCATCTTATTAAAATAAAGGTCGTAAACGGTTGGGTTTTACAATCCAACTATAGAAAAATTATTAATTATTAATTAACAAATAAATGAATAAAACAATTTATATTGCGGCAATTATTGCGCTTTTTGTGCTTTCAATTGCCCCAGTTTTGGCCGATGTCAATGTCAATACCGGCCTAGTTCGTGATACCAGTGGCGGTGCTGAACCAATAGTTAAGGCTAAATGGGAAGCTAATTATGTTAGTGCTACCAATAGATATACTGATGCTTCTACTAACGATGGTGCTCAACTTTTGCCTTCAGGTATAAAAGATGTTAACAAAACTATTTCTATCTGTGCAGTTGTAACCGATCCAGATGGTTTGGCTGATGTTAAAAATGTCTATGCCGATGTTTTTTATCCAGAAGGTATTGAATTAGGTGATAGTCACACTCCACTGCCAGATCAATCAGGCCAAGGTTGCGGCCAATTTATGCAAGAAGATAGTTTAACTAAACTATCTAAGACCGCTGGTATAGAGCTTTTCTGTAATAAAGTCAGGAATCTAAACAATAATTTACCAACATTTAACTCGGGTTACGATTATGATGAAATCTGCGGTGAAACTGGTGAATTACAGAAAGATACTGCTGCTGTATATTGTGGACAGAAAGATTTGTCATATGAGGATCCAGATGGTGATTATAAAGTTTGGGCCATCGCTCAAGATCAAAATGGTTTACAAGGTATTTTAGAAAACCATTTTACTTATTTACCATTAACAGCTTTTGAGACAGACTTTACTCAAGTTAACTATGGTAATGTCAGATTAAACACCCATAAAATTGTCAGTGGTGATTTAACTTGGGATGTATTAAACCAAGGTAAGGCATCTGTTAGAAATGTAGGTAATACCAGATTGACTATGCAGGTTTGGCAAACTGATATGGGATTGGGCAAAACTGACGGACTATGGAATGTGAAGTATGATGCCAGAGTTGGTAGTTACTCTTCCTATGCAGTTTATAATCCAGAGACAACAACATCATTAGCTGATGAATTGGATTTATCAGAATTAGATGAAATGGATTTCTCCATTGATATTTCTAAATTCCCTCCAACTCATTCAGATCCAAGCTTCATAGGCAATATGACATTGAGTGCTGTTTCGGCACCTCATTTGACTTGTGATACTCTGTAATTCTGATTTTTGAAACAAGGCTAAGGGCGGAATTTCCGCCCTAGAGGAGTTTGGAGCTAAATACTGTTTTTGGCTATAAACTTCTCTAAAACATTGAATTTTTTTGTTTTCTTGACAAAAAATATTAACAGGTTTAAAGTGGGGGTAATTATTATACTCATTTAATAGCAATATAATTATAAAAATTATGACAAGAAATATTTTTTTGGGAATCATTGGACTATTTTTGGCTTTGCCAGTAATGGTTTTGGCCATTGGTCAAACTACTGGCCCGATTGTAATTGACAATGCGCTTCGAGGTAGTGAGATTCAAGAGACGATGATTATTATAAATAATGACAGAGAAGATGTAGAGGTAAAACTTTCCGTCGAAGGCCAGACTGCCCAGTGGACAAAGTTTTATTTGCCCAGTGATTTAAAAAATTCCATTGAAAGCTTTCCTCTAAAAAAAGATGCTCAAGAAAATATCGTAGTAGTTTTTAGCGTGCCATCTGATACGGCCAATGGAGATTATACTGGTTATGTTGGGGCTGGGAAAAAAATTGAAAATAAAAATGAAAATAAAAATGAATCTTCGGTTTCGGTGGAGCAGAAAATTAATCGTCTGGTAGAGATCAAAGTAACCGATACAGAAATTATTAGTTTACTTGTTTCAGTGATTCCAGAAAAATATGACATCAAAAAAGGAGAAAATTTATTGGTGCGTTTTATTTTTGATAACCAAAGTAATATAGCTTTAAAACCTCAAATTCAATTTAAAATCAAAAATAGTGACAAGGTGGTCTATAATGCCATATTTCTCTATCCCGATGGTGAAGATGCGGTACGATCTTTGGCTCAACACGAAATTCCAGCTCTAGAAATTCCCACCACCGGTCTTAAAGATGGTAAATATGTGGCCGAAATCGATTTTTTGCATAATAATCAGGCTATTTTCACAAAAAGTTTTAAATTTACCGTTGGTTCCGGCTCAGTTTTAGGTGCTTCGGCTATTAATTTAAGTAATTATTGGCTATCTATACCACTGGCTATTATTTTAGCTGCTGTATTGTTGGCAATTTCTTTTCTAATTAAGACCATTCTACATAAAAGAAAAGTTAATCTTTTGTAAATCAAAACATTTATTAAGTATGAAAATATCGTCAAAACGAAAAATTTCCACTAAAATACACCATTTTTTGTCGCTTTTAACTGTTTTTGGTTTGATTTTTAATATTTTCTTTACTAATTTTACTTTTTTGGAAGATGTGGCTATTGCTAGCGCTGCTGAAAATATGTGTCAGGTGCCAGTTGATGTGACTATAATTTTGGATACTTCTGGTAGTATGGGTGAGGGCGGCACAGATACCGCTTGTAATTGGAAACAATTAGAATTAATTGGTTCATCATATCAGTGGGTAAACTATTCCGAATCAAATATTACCGAAGGAGCTTGTGCCACTAAATGTGGTGATTTAGGAGAATATTGTCAGACACCAGTTTTTACTCCAGCCACTCCCAGTAAAATGGAATCAGCTAAATCGGCAGCTAATGATTTTATTGATGATCTGGGGGCAAATGATCAATCAGCTTTGGTTTCTTTTAATAATACAGCGGTTTTAGTAAAACAACTTTCAAGTGATCATGCCAGTACCAAATCGGCAGTTGATGGATTAACATATTCTGGTGCTACTAATATTGGTGATGCTATAGAATTCTCTAGTGTAGAACTTAGTTCTGTACGAGCCAACCCTCAAGCGGTTAAAACCATGATTTTATTAACCGATGGTAGAGCTAATAGGCCCAATGGTAATGGCACGGGTGAGAATTCAACTGATGTGACCTATGCAGAAACAAAAGCTTCTGAGGCTGCAGCTTTGGGCTATAAAATATTTACCATTGGGCTGGGCACTGATAGCGAATTAAATGAAACCATGCTTCAAAATATTGCTAGTACTAGTGGTGCTCAATATTATCATGCTGATAATGGTGATAATTTATCAACTATTTATAGTCAAATTTCTTTGGAGGTTTGCCAGTATGCTTCTATTTCTGGTTGTAAATATAGCGATGATAATAATAATGGTTTAATCGAAGAAGATGAGACCAAACTCAGTGGATGGGAAATAGTTTTGGCAGGTGATGCCAGTGCCACTCAATCAACTGATGAAAATGGTTGTTATTCTTTTGCTGGCTTGCTAGCTGGCAATTATACGGTCTCTGAGGGAGCTAATGCCGAAAAACAACCTTATACTCAGGTTTGGCCAGTGGGCAACTTATATGAGGTTAATTTAGCTAAAGGGCAAGATGCTTCTAGCTATGATTTTGCCAATTATGTACCAACTTGTGGTAATAATATTTTAGATGGTGATACTGGCGAAGCTTGTGATGATGGTAATACCAACAGTGGTGATAACTGTAGCTCTACTTGTCAAATAGAAGAATCTGTTACTATTAATAATAATATAATTTCTGGTTATAAATATAATGATCTTGATGGTTTGGCTTCCACTACCGATGATTTATTAGGATTGGGCGATTGGACTATTAATCTTTTTTTAAGTTCCAATACCAGTACTCCGCTTCTTTCCACCACTACTGATAGTTTGGGTTACTTTGAATTTAGCAGTTTAACTGCCGATGATTATTTATTAACAGAAAATTTAGTGTCAGGCTGGACCCAGCTTTTAGCTCCCAGCGCCATTAATTTAGTTGGTACTTCTACTGTTTCATCTGATAATAATTTTGTTAATTACTACAGCGGCGAGGTTGTTGTGTATCAGTGTGAAAATGGAATTGATGATGACGATGACAGTTTGGTTGATACTTTAGATCCCGGTTGTTACAGTGATGGTAATGTTAATAATTCCGAGAGTTATGACCCCAGTGATAATAATGAAACGGATCAGCCGGTTTTGGCGGGTGATATTGTAATTAATGAGATTATGCAAAATCCGGCCATTGTTTCTGATACCAGAGGTGAATGGTTTGAATTGTATAATCCAACTAATAATTATATTAATTTAAAAGGTTGTTCAATTGCAGATAGTCTGGTAAATTTACATACCATTTCTAGTGATTTAATTATTCCTAGCCAGGATTATGTGGTTTTGGGACGAAACAGTAACTCAGCCTTAAATGGTGGTTATACACCAGATTATGTTTTTAACAATTTTACCTTAGGTAATGATAATGATGAAATAATACTAAGTTGTAACGATGTTGAAATAGATCGGGTAGAATATGATAATGGTGCTACTTTTCCGGATCCAACTGGAAGCTCGATGATTTTAGCCAGCCCAACTCTAGATAATAATAATGGTTATAATTGGTGCGCCTCTACTTCTTTATTTGGACTAGGAGATAAAGGAACTCCAGGTACTCTAAATGATTTATGTGCTGAAGTGATTGTTTGTGGTAATGGGGAAATAGAAGAGGGTGAAACCTGCGATGATGGTAATACCGATAGTGGTGATAACTGTAGCTCCACCTGTCAAATAGAAGAATCTTCTAATAACAATATTATTTCCGGTTACAAATATAATGATCTGGATGGTTTGGCTTCCACTACCGATGATTTATTAGGATTGGGCGATTGGACCATTAATTTATTTTTAAGTTCCAATACTAGCACCCCGCTTCTTTCTACTACCACTGATAGTTTGGGCTACTTTGAATTCAGCAGTTTAACTGCCGATGATTATTTATTAACAGAAAATTTAGTGTCAGGCTGGACCCAGCTTTTAGCTCCTAGTGCTATCAATTTAATTGGTACTTCTACTGTTTCTACTGATAACAATTTTGTAAATTATTTTAACAGTGAAGATTCCTCAACGGTTTGCGGTAATGGAGAAGTTGAAAGTGAAGAAGTTTGTGATGATGGAGAGTTAAATGGCACAGTTAATTATTGTAATTCCACTTGTGATGGACAAACACCAACTGTAGTTATAACTAGCGGTGGTGGCGGTGGTGGTAGTATTTCTGAACTAATTATTTTTAATGAACAGGATCTTAATGAAGATACCAGCACTGTTGATATTACTTGGCAGACTAACCATTTTTCTAGTAGCCGTGTAATTTATAGTTCAGAAGACGAACCACATGAATTTAATTATTCCAATCCGCCCAATTATGGCTATGCTCATTCTACTATTGATGATCTAAACCCGGTTACTTTTCATCAAGTGTCATTAACTGGCTTAATTCCTGGCACAACTTACTATTATAGAGTTATTTCCCATGCCTCTCCAGATACTGTGGGAGCTAGTTATACTTTCACCACCGCTGGCACTAAACCAGTGGCGTTGGTAAATTCAACAGAATCAGGATCAGGACCATCTTCTGCGCCAAATCCAGAACAGGGATTTATAGCGGGCTTACAGGGTACCGGTGAAAATGTTAGTGTTGATAATGAGAATAACAATCCAGAAGAAAATCAGCCCGAAATTAGAGTAGAGGGCGCTCAAGAGACAAGTGGAGAAGTAGCTGGTGAACAGGAAACATGTGTGTCATGGCCTTGGTGGCTAATAATTATCATGTTGATTGATTATTTGATTTTGATGGTTTTGAATTATCTGGACAAGTTTAAGAAAGAATTAACAGATCTTAAAAAAGGTTTAGGCAAATTATTCGCCTTACTCTTAATTGTTTTGCCAATTTTAGTTTACTGGTTTAGTGCTAGTTTCGCTTGGTGGGCCTGGCTGTTAGTGGTGATTGCTTATATTATTGTTTTACTAGCCTGGATTACTGATTTACATTCCAAGAACTATTGGCGCTTAAGCGTTATTATAACTTTATATCTAGCTTTGATGCTCGCTTTACTGAAAATGTTTATCTGCTAAATATAATTAAGAAGTTTCAATAAATCACCCATTTTTATGGGTGATTTATTTAACCCACGAAATACTATGGACGTTAGCCCATAGATGAAGTATTTTCCGCTGTCTTCTTGATTAAATTTTCTATTTTTGTCATCTCAGACTTGATCGGGGATCCAGAATTATATAATAAAACCACTGGATTCCGGGTCAAGCTTGCCTACCGGCAGGCAGGCCCGGAATGACAAGTAAAAGAAGACAGCGGACAATCGCAGATTGAATTGTAAAATACTACATCCGTAAGGGCGTAGTATTTTACTTAGCCATTTTACTATACTGGCTTGGGTAAAAGTTTATTGCTAGATTCATTGCCATTGAATTTATAATTGAAAATCAATTTTAAAGTTTCGGTGCTAATGAAGTAAACAATGACAATGCCAAAGATCATTATTAAATGATTA
Source organism: uncultured Gammaproteobacteria bacterium (assembly GCA_964361645.1). Lineage (GTDB taxonomy): Bacteria > Patescibacteriota > Patescibacteriia > 2-01-FULL-39-33 > 2-01-FULL-39-33 > 2-01-FULL-39-33. The sequence goes on along the minus strand of CAYIBK010000020.1, from coordinate 7,237 downwards.
ACTAGTGGCCGGCTAAACATAAATAGGTTTTGTCCCCAGGCAGTGAAGGGGATAATCACTGTAGCTAATATAGCCACGACTACTAAGACAGAAAGTACCGCCGATGGTCTTTTGGTAAATAGAAAAAATAATTTTGTGCGTATAGAAAAAATCAAAACCAGTTCTGTTAAAATACTGCCAATAAACCAATTGGTTTGTAAAACGGCTGGTGATATCCTATAGAATAAGCCGAAGAAAATAAAGTCAAAAACAGTTGAGAGCAATCCCAAAATAATAGAAAATATAATAATGTCCCTGATTTCATATTTTTTAGGAGATTTTAATTCGCTGGGGTCTACCGAATCAGCGGCTATGGCAATCATGGGAAAATCGGATAATAAATTAACTAGTAAAAGCTGAAGCGGTAGCATAGGCAGAAAATCAATCATCAGTGAGGCAATGGCGACGGCAAAGAAATTGCCAAAATTAGAAATCAAAGTAATCTTTATATATTTGGTGGTATTGGCAAAAATTTTTCGTCCTTCCTCTATGCCGTCTAATATTACTTTTAAATCCTTTTGCAAAAGCAGAATATCGGCCACTTCTTTGGCAATATCAGAAGCTCCTTCTACCACCAGTGAAACTCCGGCAATCTTTAGAACCGGCGCGTCATTAATGCCCTCGCCTAAAAACCCCACTTCGTATTTTGATTGCAGTGTTTCTATAATGGCATATTTTTGTTCGGGTGAAACTCTAGCAAAAACGGAATATTTTTCCAACATCTCCATTCTTTTTTTGGGTTTTAATTTGTCTAGTTCCTCGGCTGTTATCACATCCTCAGGAGAGGCGCTCAAACCTATTTGATGGGCCACTGCTCCGGCCACTTCCTGGCTGTCTCCAGTGATGATTTTTATATTGACTCCCAGGGTTTTAGCTTGTTTGGCTATTTGGTAGGCGCTTTGTTTGATGGTGTCGGCAAAGGAAATAAGGCCCAAGAAATCATAAGCATTTTCTTTTTCTAGATTGTTTCTGGCCTGGCAACTGGGCTTATAAGCCAAAGCCATCACCCTGTGGCCCAACCTGCCCTCATCTTTAAACCATTTCTCAATCGCCTTGATTTCTTTAGGCAAAAGATTTTTACAAAGAGGCAGGATTGATTCCGGAGCGCCACGGGTTATCAGCGTCTTTTTATTTTTTTTGCCTACTAAAACTATATTTCGTTTAAGTTTTGGATCAAAAGCATCTTCATTTAATTTAGTATAACTACAAACCTCTTTATTTTGAGCACTAGTCAATTTATGGCACAAGGCGATATCAAAGGGCTCTAATTTTTTAACTTGATCAAAGGCCGAAGCTAAATTAGCGTAGAATAAAACATCATCTGGGGAGTGCAACTGCGCATAAATATTTACCACTGATAATTTATTCTGGGTTAAAGTGCCAGTTTTATCAGTACACAAAACTTCTATTCCGCCCAAATCTTCAACAGCTGATAATCTTTTGACAATGATTTTTTTCTTGGCTAAATTTCTGGCTCCGCGTGATAAACAAAAGGTGGTAACCACAGGCAAGGCTTCTGGTATAACACTGACGGTAAGAGCAATAGAAAAGACTATTAATTCAATCATATTTGCCCGATCGCCCTTGATTAAAATATTGGCTAAAAAAACAATAATGAGGGTGAAAATCACCAACTTAAGAATAAAATTAGAGAATCTGGAAATACCTTTTTCAAAACTGCTAACTCTTTTGGCTTCGGTGGATAATTTGGCTATTTTTCCAATTGATGTTTTAGAACCGCTGGCGATAACAATTGCTTTAGCCTCACCACTTAGTATGGAGGTGCCCGAAAAACCTAAATTAAGGGCTTGGTAATAATCACTAACTTCATTTTTTAATAAATCAGCTGTTTTGTTAACTGGAATTGATTCTCCAGTTAGCATAGTTTCATCGACTGTTAAATGTTCCATTTCCAAAAAACGGACATCAGCTGGTATTTTATCACCAGTTTCTAAAAAGATTATATCTCCAGGAACTATTTCTTCTGATTTGATGACAATCCTTTTGCCATCGCGCCAGACTTTCACATAAGAGATAACATATTTTTTTAGCAATTGAACAGTTTTTTCCGATCTATATTCCTGTAAGAAGCCTAAGCTGGAATTAATCAATAAAAAAATTATAATCATTAGCGCTTCCATAAATTCTCCCAAGCCGATGGTGATAATGGAGGCAGCAATTAAAAGATAGATGAAGGCCGATCTAAATTGCCTAATTAATATTTTCCACCATTTTAATTCGGTTTGTGCCAAGACATTTTTGCCGTATTTTATTAGCAGTTCTTTGGCTTTTTCAGAAGATAGGCCAACACGGCTATTGGAGTTTAATTCGCCAATAATTTCGGCGGAATTTTTTATAGCGTACTGGAACAAAGCCATATTATTTTTTAATAGTTTTAATCATATTAATTATAGCATCTTAATTTAACAAAATAAAAAGCGAGGTTAAATGCCTCGCTTTATTTGGTTTTTTATTTTTTACTGAAAATTCGCAAAAAAGTAATGAACAAATTAATTATATCTAGGAAAATGGCCATAGCGCAGTCCACGGCATTATCCAAAGTGTAGGGGAGTCGCATGGCTCTGTTCCAATCGTACATAATGTACAAACTAAACAGGAGAGCCGCGCCGTATTCGATAATGGGCAGATACCAAAGCGCTGGAGCCGTGCCAGTGGCGATAAATAGCATTTGTCCCAAGCGGACAAAGATTAAAGCCAACAGACCGGCAAATAGGTAAATGCCCCAGTGTTCCAATGATTTGGGATAGATTGTGCCAGCTAGTGACATTACAAAAGTTACGCCAGCAGTAGCTAACAACGCCTTAACCACTACTGCGCTTTCTACAATAGCCACAGTTGGCCCCACAATGGCGCCCAAACCCACACAGACCATTAGGTAGCCGATAAATGATATCAGCCAATTTTTGCTGTTAAGCGCTATGATTATGCCGACAATTGGTGCTACCAAGCCAGCAGAAATAAGAAAGATAGGATTAACAATCATATTCATAGTGCAATAGCCGATAGCCGCTGCCGTTATAATACCCACAGTCGTAAAAACACTGACGGCAGTGGCATAGGTAGCTTGACTTAGATTACCCCGATTTGGACTATCTTCTCTATCCCAAACAGAATTGCCTAGTTCCATTGATTTTCTCTCCTATGTTTGTATTAG
>CAYIBK010000020.1:0-3923 GCA_964361645.1 uncultured Gammaproteobacteria bacterium | reverse complement strand
TTCAGTTTCACTCTTAGGCCGCTCTTAAAGCGCACTACATAGCCTTCCTGATTATGAACGGATCGATCCCTCATTAAAGCAATCAGATCTTTTAATTTTTCACCTGTCCAGATGGGTGTTACAGGTAGTCCTAAAGTTTTTCCTATGTCAGTCAAAACATCATATCGTCCATAATCTGTCACTGAAATAAGTGAACTATGCTTATACATGCCAATAATTCTGAATTCTTTTTTATCGCCGTAATCCACATAAACATGTGTTTCTGGATGGATGATTTCCACTAGTAGAGTGCTACTTGCTGGGAAACACTGGCGCCAATCATTCTTTTTAGCGTGTTGGGCTAGCATCTTGTTGGCGAATTGGGCGGTAGGACTATTGAAATCTCCACGAGTGGTTAAAATAAAACCATCGTCGTAGCGGAAGATAATGCCCAAATGGCCGTCTTGCTTGGCTGTGGCTTCAAAGGATTCATCCGGCAAATTAACAGTTTCTGGGTGTTCGCCTAGATTGAAAAACTTCATAAAAGGCAGAGCTACCAAATTGCCCTGATGATCAAAAACAATGCCTCGGCAGAAGCGCAGAGTCGTTGTCCAGCCTTTGGGGGAATTGGTGCAAAGTATTATGCGCTAAGGGAGTGTAATTTAAGCCCACCAGCGGCAGTGTCGGATGAAAGAACGGTTTGACCAGTCCAGTTATGGCTGGCAGGCCGTGGTCAGCAGGATATTCAAACAACTTGGTTATATTTTTGGCGTTATCACCGGATTTTTTCCATTCATTGAAAGATTTAGGGTCTCTGACTCCAGCTTTTACAAAATTCCTAACAAATTGAGACAAAGCCAAAATATCACATTGTCTTTTTAATTCTACAGGGTTCAACTCTACTTCTCCTTTTTGGTTGAATTTCTTGTTTTGTAAAGGTGCGATTAACTGCTTATTTTATGATAAAAAAGAATTTTTGTCAAGTCCTATGATTTAGACCAGATTTTGACTTTATATGAAAAAGTGTTATTATGCACTATCCGTACCTTGAAAACACAAAACACTAAGGAGCATAAAATCATGAAGCGATCGCCGATCAGCGGTTTTGACCATGGATTGGAGTTATTGTCTTGCTTGATGGATGTTTTAATTAATCAAATGAAAGAAACTAATCCGATGCTACTGGCGGTAGCTGGTGGCAGCTGTTCTGGTAAAAGTTTGTTAGCTCAAAGATTGGCAGAAGATCTTAAAAAAAATAGCCTTGATGTCTCGGTGCTTAATTTTGATGATTATTATAAAGATAAAAACCATCTTAGTTTTCCCTTTGATGAGGCGGGTCGTGCTATTTTTGATCTGCCAGAATCATATTTATTGGATGAATTTCGCCACGATGTAGAGATTTTGCTCTCCGGCCAATCCATAGCCAGTCCGGTTTATGACAAAAAAACCAATAAGCGCTTGCCAGGCATAGGACGTAAAGTTAAAACCGGATCAATTATCGTTACGGAAGGTCTTTTTGTGCTTCAAGCCCTTGATGGGTTGGATAATGTGCTGAAAATATTTATTGAAGCTGATAACGATATCAGAGTGGCCAGAAGAATAAAAAGGGATACTGGTTTGCTCCACGATACAGAGGCAGATACCTTGCGTTTCATTAAGGAGCGGGTTGAACCTTATTATCAAAAGTATGTGGCTCCACAAATTGAACAAGCCGACATCGTGATTATAAACAATGATTAAAAATAATCTACCACAAGGAGAAACATCTTGGATGCTTCACAACTAAATGATTTATTTAGCTTAGTTGTTATTTACATGGAAAGTCTAAACAAGTGGCAGCTATTTGATTTGATATCACAAGTTTTTATTTTTTTTATGGGTTTGGGCATTATACTTATAATATCTTGTCTCAAGAATAAATGGGGTAATGTAATCGGTTTGATCCATCAGCCTTTTTGGTATTTTACCACATGGTATCATGGGCAGTGGGTTTTATTTCTGATGAGTTTGGTTTATACCATAATTTGGTCGGTAGGGATTTGGCAATGGTTTTATAAAAAACCATTATCGGAGAATTAGATGAGCTGGAAAGTTTTTGCCGCTTTATTGTTTTTAGCTCTTACAGCATTGTTAATTGCCATTAGTTATCATAATTCCCTGAAAGCTAAAATGGATCTAGCTAATGTTAGCCAAGCCAACAATCAAGCCGATCTTTGGGAGATGACTCCGCAAGAAACTTATCGTTTAACTATCCATAATGCCTTGCCCGAAATAAAAGCCTTAAGTTTTTTAGTGTTAATTGTTTTTGTGATTGCTATCTTTGGCGCTAGATTTGAAGTTGTTTCTGATATCACCCGCGATATCTTAGAGAGGTCTTTTGCTTCTATGATGGCCAGTCGTCCCCAAAAGTTGGCCGCTTTGGCCGAGCAAAAGAGGCTTAAAGAAAGCTTGACAATACCTAGTAGAGCCGGCGTGGAAAATGTCATTGCCGAACTGGAAAGAAGCATTAGAGAACAACAATCTAGAAATCCCTAATCAAATATTAGGGATTTTTTTATTTTCTTAATTTATGTTAAAATTAACGATAACCTAGATTGGTTAAATTAGGCTATTTTGGACTATTAAATTGCGGTCTAAAGTTATAATTTATAAAAATTAATACTTAGTTCTTGATTGGATTAAGTAATATAAAATAATTAATAATTTAAAAAATATGAAATTTACCCCAGAAGAATTAGCCTATGGCTACGATTCTTTGGAGCCATTTATAGATCAAAAAACCATGGCAGTTCATCATGACAAGCATTATGTGGGTTATGTGGATAAATTAAACACCACTTTGGAAAAATACGAAAATTTACAAAGCCAATCAATTGAAGAATTGCTTAAAAATCTTGATGGTATTCCCGAAGATATTAAAACGGCAGTTAAAAATAGTGGCGGTGGTGCGCTAAATCACGCTATGTTTTGGAAGTTGCTTAAGAAAGAAGTTGCCCCAAGCGGAGAAATAGCCAAAAGCATTGATGATAAATTTGGCTCATTGCCAGAATTTAAAAAACAATTTACTGAAGCCTCTATCAAATTATTTGGCAGTGGCTGGTCTTGGCTGGTTATAAGTGGCGGACAATTAGAAATTGTGACTACGCCCAATCAAGATACTCCAATAAGTTCTGGCCAGACTCCCATTTTATGTTTGGATCTTTGGGAGCATGCTTATTATCTAAAGTACCAAAATCGTCGTCCAGAGTATATTGAAGCATTTTTTAATGTTATCAACTGGGAGCAAGTTAATAATTATTATCAAAACTCTAAATAATTTAAAAAACAAAATATGTCCAAAAATAAAATATTGTTAATTGTTGTTATAATCATAATAATTTTGATTGGGGCTTTTTATATCTATAAAAAACCAAGCAATCAACCAATAACAGAAAATACCCAAGTTAATACTCCAGTAGATGATCAGTCTGATAACAGTGTCGCACTAGAAACCATAAATAATCAGGCAATAGCAGTCGCACCAGAAGAGATACAATCTGCATCAGAGGTAAAAGAATTTAATGTTTCGGGTGCTAACTTCTCTTTTTCCTTAAAAGAAATTAAAGTTAAGAGGGGTGATAAAGTAAAAATTGTTTTTACTAATAATGAAGGTTTTCATGATTTAATTATTGATGAATTTAAGGTTAATACCGGCCAAATCAAAGCTAGTGAAACCAAAACAGTGGAGTTTACGGCTGACAAAACGGGAATATTTGAATATTATTGCAGTGTTGGCCAACATCGGGCCAATGGCATGTTTGGCCAGCTGATTGTGGAATAGGCCAGAAAGTTAATTTAAAACAGTCCCCAAAGGGCTGTTTTTTGTTTTAAATTAGCTAAAATATAACAATAATTGTCATTGCGATGGAGCTTAAGCGACTGAAGCAATCTCACATTTGATTAAA
>CAYIBK010000019.1:0-20344 GCA_964361645.1 uncultured Gammaproteobacteria bacterium | reverse complement strand
CCAATCTCCATAGAAATATCCAAATCAATCCCCGGGAATTTGGCTATGGGCTTATACACCGGGCTGTCTTTGGCTGATTGAAGTAATTTAGCAAAATCTATTTCTACTATAGCCACGTTTTTCTTAAGCCCAAATAATTGCCAGACTTCCTTATTGATTATTCCGATCACTCCTATGTTTTTATCACCAATCATAATTTCGGCTGATTCATTTTTATTCCAATACGATAATTCTTTTTTAAGGGAGGTGATGGAAAAATCCTCTATATTTAATTTTTGCAAGACGACAGTTAGGGCGCCCTTAACATCAAAAAAGGCCTTATCAGTTAAATCTTCGGCTACAGCCAGACATAGATCGGTTTTTTCTGTCGGCAGATTATTATGATTATCAATGTATGATTTGCTTAGTTCAAATATTTTAAGATCTTTAACCATTCTTTCATTTTCTTTTACTGATTGCAGTAAGCCAGAAACCAAGGAAGTTCTCATGTATTCAAAATCACCAGAGAGCGGGTTGGCAATTTTAAGATGATCATCTAATTTTAAGGCTGAATTTTTAATCAGTTTTTCTGAAATAAAAGAATAATTAATATTCTCGCTATAACCCAAGCCAACCAATATATCCTTAATTTTATCTTCCAATAAAAATTCTTTTCTGGACTTACTGTTTTGAGGCAAATCACCAGCCATTAATTTGGACGGCAGTTTATGATAACCATAGATTCTGGCTACTTCTTCTATTAAATCATGCGGGCTTTCAATATCATTATTTCTCCAGTAAGGCACTTCAACCTTCATTTCGTCTTTACCTGATACCACAAAGCCAAGATCTTCCAAGATTGATTTTATGGCTGATGATTTTATTTCCAAACCCAATACTTTTTTAACATCAGCACTGGTTAAATCTATTCTTTTTATTTTGCTTGAATAATTTGATTCATTAAATAATTTTGAGGCCACTTTGCCATTGGCTAATTCAGTAACTAATTCTATGGCTCTTAAAATCGCTGATGTGGTATTTTCTGGCGCTAATCCCTTCTCAAACAAATTAGAGCTATCAGAATAAAGATTTAGGCCTCTGGCGGTCTTTCTTACTGATATTGGATTAAAGTTAGCTGATTCCAAAACAATAGTTTTAGTTTCGCTTTTGGTAGCTGATAACTCCCCGCCCATGATTCCAGCTATAGCCACCGGATCTTTATCATCAGCTATGATAAGTGAACCATCTATTAATTCATAATTCTTGCCATCAAGTGCTAAAAGAGTTTCACCTTTTTTTGATTTTCTGATTATTATTTCTTGATTTTTTAATTTATCGTAATCAAACACATGCATCGGTTGGCCGAATTCCAAAAGAACATAGTTGGTGATATCAACCAAATTATTAATCGGCCTAAGTCCAGCTGATAGTAACCGTTGTTGCATCCATAGGGGTGAATTTTCTACTTTAACATCAGTCATAACAATAGCTTGATAGCGCGGGCATAACTTTGGTTCTTTAACTGAAACCTTCAATGTCATCCCAGACTTGATCTGGGATCCAGTTGTATTTATTTTTAAATTTGGTTTTGATTCCTGATGAATGAATTTAGATCCGGTAATAGCGGCCGCTTCTCTGGCTAGTCCGACAACACTCATGGCATCGGGCCGATTTGAGGTTATTTCGATATCAAAAATACTATCTTCCAAGGACATAACTTTTTCCAGCGCTAATCCAACTTTAGTGTATTCAGGCAAAATATAAATTCCGCTATGGTCTTCACCGATGCCTAGTTCTTTTTGAGAGCACATCATGCCAAAACTATCTACACCTCTAAAATTGGCTTTTTTAACTTCAAAGCCAGAAACTTCTCCACCAACTAAAACCACTGGCACTTTTTGTCCCGTTTTAATATTAGGTGCTCCGCAAACTATTTGTAGAGGCTCTTTTTCTCCGACATCAACTTTACAGACTTGTAATTTATCAGCTGAAGCATGTTTTTCTATGGAAATAATTTCGCCCACCACCACTTTTTTAAAATCTTGTTTAGATTCATGGATAAAATCAATAGTTGGCCCACTAATGGTCAGTTTTTTGGCAAAATCTCTGGCGCTATCTTTAGTAGAGAGGTGTTCTTTGAGCCAATTGTAGGAAATTTTTAAATTCATAGTATTTAAATTTCAAATTCAAAATATCAAGTTTCAAATAAATCACAAATTCAAATGTTTAAAATACTAAATATTTATTTTTTAATTTGTAATTTTATATTTATTTGTTTTTTGTAATTTTGTGTTTTGGATTTATTAAATCTTTAGATTTAGAATTGATTAATAACTCTTAAATCGTTCTTGTATAACAATCTTATGTCGTCTATATTTAATCCAGATTTCATCATGTAGCATCTTTCTACTCCCCAACCAAAGGCAAAACCGCTGTAAACTTTCGAGTCAATACCACCCGCTTTCAAAACATTAGGGTGCACCATGCCGGCGCCAGCCAGTTCTAACCAGCCCTCTTTACAAAGCTTGCAACCCTTTCCTCCGCAAACACCACAAGAGATATCCACTTCAAAACTTGGCTCGGTAAATTGGAAATGATGTGGTCTTAATCTTATTTCCCTGTCTTCGCCAAAGAATCTTTTAACAAAATATTCTATAGTGCCCTTTAAATGAGTGATATTTATATCTTTATCAATCACTAGTCCTTCAAACTGATGAAACATGGGCGAATGAGAAGCGTCTATTTGTCTTCTATATGTTTTGGAAATATTCATCATGCGAATTGGCAGATGGCCTTTTTCCATTTCTCTTACTTGTCCTGATGAAGTATGAGGGGTCAGTATTCTTTGGCCGAATTTTTTATTGACAATTTCACGATCTATAAAAAAAGTTTCCCATTCGTCTCGAGCCGGGTGTCCAGCGGGCATATTAAGCGTTTCAAAGCCGTAATAATCCCATTCCACTTCCGGATATCTTTCTCGTTCGAAACCAATATGTTCAAATATTGAAGATATTTCTCTGATGGCTTGGGAAACCATATGCAGGTGACCAACAGGCTGTTCGGTGCCAGGCAGTGTCGGATCAAATAAATTATTGGGCTGGTTTTTATTTTCCAAATTAGATTTGGCCTTAGCTAATTTATCAACTAAAAACTCTTTTATTTCATTGGCTAGTTGGCCGATTTTGGGCATTTCTTCCTTGGGCAATTGTTTCATTTCTTTCATTAACAAAGTTAAGGATCCGCTTTTGCGACCTAAATATTTGTTATCTAAAACATCTAAATCAGCTAAGGATTTTATTTTTTCTAATTCTTTTTCAAATTCCTTTTTTAGTTTTTCTAATTTTTCCTTCATTTTTTATCTCTGGGTAATTTAGTAATGTAGCTATTATAGCCCAAAATAAGACTTTTAGTCAATATAAAAACCGCCCAATAAAGCGGCTAGACATCTTAAATAAATTAGATTCTTTTTTTATAACTTAAAAAGAAAAACTCCAAGACCACAATAACAGCAATTAGAAGCAAGGTATTTAGCAGGTTCAGCATTTTTACGCCCTGAAGCATTAGGAGGCAAATAACTAAGAGGGCGAAGAAAAATGATTGTCGAAATGATGTCCCCACAATGTTGTATTCCATAGAGAATTTATTAAAAGCTTTTCTGAAGGCGAAACTAGCTAAAAAGAAGGTTCCTAGGAGAGAAAATAATAAGGTTAGATAAAACAAAAGAAAGCCGAAAAAATCAGTCTCATAAGGATTTATTTGAGATACAATTAACACCCAAATCATCCAGAATAAGAGTGTGGCTCCAGAAACGACTATTAGTAATTGTTTTATATTCATAAATATAAATCAAAAGTCTATAAAGTTAAAGTAATTTTATTATACCATAAAAGTTTAGTCCGTTAAATAATTTAATATCTAATTGAGTTTATCTTATTAAGCTGTCATTGCGAGTAGATCCTTCGCTACGCTCAGGACAAGCTCCGCAATCCCACTTAATATAAACATAAGATTGCTTCGTTCCTCGCAATGACAATATTATAACTTAAATAAAAAATATTTCACATAAAAAATCCCGTCAGTGAAGACGGGATTTAGAGAAGGGTGAACTGGAAGGTTGTGAAACTGCATTTGAAATAAGAATCTCCAAACTAAAGTTGGAGAAATACAATCTGCAAGATGCCAGCATGAAATCCTTCCCTCAATAAAAAATTATATCACTGCTAAAAAATACAATCAACATTTTTTACAACTCTTCTGTGGATAAATAAAATTATACCCCGGCCGTAATTCCAGTGATATTTAGTGATATGAATTATAAATTATTAAAAACCGCCTTCGGCTTAATTTATTCTAAATCTGAAAATAATTTTTGAATTACGGCGGGGTTATACGGTCTGCCCAAAATATAATTTTAGGCAGCTTGCGTATAAAAAAATCCCCTCTTTGGCTCCGTTGAATCGCTAAATGACTTTTAGCTACTCAACGGGGAAAAAGAAGAGAGAATTTTACGTCTTGAAATAAATTTCAAGCGTTCTATTTTTCCCCGGTCAAATCAATAATGTAGTGAGACAATTGCACAACTATTTTAACTATAAATATATCTTTTTCGGCTGTGACTTCGTCGGACTGGCACAAAATGATTTTCGCTGTAGTTCTACTACATCTTAAATCATTTTACTGGTCCTTCTCGTCTCGCTCGAAAAATATTAAATTTCTCTATAAAATAGTTTTGCAACTGTCTCAATTATTAATTTGATTGGAGAGGGAAAAATTTCTTTTTCCCTCAAATTGAATCGAGTAATTCGACTTCGACGAGGCTAGCCTCGTCTTTTCTAAGAGCCAAAACATTGTCATAAATCTTGATGCGCATCGGATCACCCAAGGGGGCAAAACCAAGCACTTCAATTCCTGCTCCTTCGATTATACCCATCTCCATTAATCTTTGGGCGATGAGTGTATCGCTTTCTTTAAGGCCCGTTACTATACAGAATTGACAGGCCCTAAGATTATTTAGGGTGGTTGCCATCAATTTTCTCCCGGCGTATTTCCACCATAACTTCTTCATAGCAGGGCGGGCAGTATGTATCGCTTACATCTTTCCTGCCCTCTATAGATTGCTCTTTCCACGAATTGTCTTCCTGCCTTATTTTTTTGCAGACACAACAGCGCGTTATCATAAATCATACCTCTATTGGTTTAGTTGAATTCTCTCCGCAACGATACGAACAAGACTCCAATAAAATTAGCCGGGCTTTTATAATATTATTATAAATTTTATTTGTACCGGTTTTATCAGACTTGCTTGTAGGACAAGCATGTGCCTCCTTCGTATCGGCGCGGAGAAAATTCTCCTATCGCCATTGCTTTTAGAGCAACAAATAGAGGACGAGTAATAAAAGATGGATTTCGTACGGCCCTAGTATGGGTGTGACCTGAAACTCATCTTTTGTAATTTGTTCCCTCCTCTACATAATTACTCCAAAGATATATTTTTCGGATAAATTAAAAGTGCTTTCCTGCCTGCCGGCAGGCAGGTCCAAAACTATCTTGCCAAATTGATTTCAATTCCCTCATTATTTACATTTTCTGGAATATTCTATATTAGCAAGATAGTTTTGGCGGGGAGCACAGCTTTCTTTTGGATTGCTGATCTCCCCGACTTATTGGTTGTATTTGATTTGGTCGAAATGGCCAGACTTGATGTCGGCGGCATTGCATAGTAGGTAGAATATACCGCCCACTAGTGTTAGCCACATTACAGGTCCTAGAAGATTGCCAGCGATCAAATGCCAGACGCAAAGTATCGCCATAGCCATATTCATGCCATGGTAAATTGAATGCGTTAATCCGCACCAACTAACCTGGCCGATTTTAGGATAACCAGAATCTGGCTTGTGCTTACTGCCCAAGCACATTATGGTAAATTCTATAGCATCGATCGCAATAATTGTGACCAGTATTATCCATTGGTTTGAAGTGATGAACCCATAAAAAACTAAATGGCAGAAGCCAATAGACAATATAGTTAAGCCAATAGTGTTACCAAATCGTTGGCAGTAAAAGTCCTGCCAATGCAGGAACCGCTGATTGGTGCCAGGAACTTTCGTGCCATGCTTCTGAATTATTCCAGCTCTTATTTCTCTTTGCTGGATGATATACATTGCCATACACCAGGCAGTGTTTAGAACCAATCCTATTATAAAAGCTGGAATTGATAATTCCACTTCGCTATCTCCCAAGTTTGAATGTGCGTCTTTGTTTATTTCCCACAACTATCATGCCAATCCCGTAAATCCCCTCCTTTAATTTAGTGAGATCAGCAGATTAGCAAGATAGTTTTGGTGGGGAGCGCAGCTTTCTTTTGGATTGCTGTGCTCCCCCAATGGTTAGCCTACGAAGACCTGGGGGAAGACTTGGGCTTCATAGGGAAACCGCACTTTTCGGGTCTTATCGTCCCAGCAGGTCCACCCCTTAGTTGGGGTAAACCGGAGGCTCGTGCCGCTGGCCAGGTCGATGTCTGTGGTATTGCCTCTTTGGTTTAACCGGACAATCGATGATGTGTCGAAGGGAATATCTACCATGATGACCCTCAACCTCAATTGGTCTGGTTTCATACTTGATAGTAGCATGTGATGTTTGCTCCTTTTATGTTGTTGTCTTCAGTTATCTGCCAAAACTATCCAGTCAATCGATTTTATTCTTTCCTTTTTGTTTATTTCAACATAAGAAATAGAACCCTCCAATTGACAAGATAGTTTTGGTGGGGAGCGCGGTTTTGGCCGAACTCCCCAATCAATCTAGTTCCAACGCACTTTTGCGTACATACGTCGGAAGTTCCGAGTGTGAAACGCAAATCCGTACAGCAACCGGAGACGACGGTTGCTTTCGGTGATGCGCCAAAGAACAAACAACTTTTCACAATTTATTTTGAAGTTTGACCACATGGCCATTCTCCTCCTTTTTTAATTTCACTTAATTCTTCCCAAAACTATCTTGCTAATCTGCCGATCTCACTAAATTAAAAGAGGGGATTTACGGGATTGGCATGATAGTTTTGGGGTGGGTGCCTAGTATTGCTACTGACACCCACCAAGGTTTGTTATTGTACGGCCCGACATAAACATATCAAGGCCTCTTCAATCTCTGAGTTCGCCCTTCTATCGGCGAGGGTTTGAAGAATATGGGGTGCTAGCACCACAGTATTCCCCTTTTCAGAGAGGTAGGTGGCCCATCCTGCCGCATTAACCGCTAATTGAGCCTCACCACTCAAACTATGCCATGTTACTTGTTGGGCATATTCCTTGCAATGATTGCGATCTAAATCTTCCGAGCTAAGTAATACTATCATCTTCATCTGTTCAACTCCCTTGGTTGTATTCATTAGGTTGTATTCATTCAAAGACCCTTGTCATAGGGCGACATCACTAGATAACTAGCTGACGCCCTAACAAGGAGCTTCGAATCTCTTTGACAAGCATTTAAAAGATTCACTCCCTTAAAACAAAAGAACCCTGTATTAGGAGAGAAGGGTTCCTTTGCGGTGATCACTATATAAGAAATATATACTGATGTTGTTTTCTCTCTCCTAATTGTTATGGCATTATATCACATATATTAAATCTTGTCAATAGCTGGACCTGTTTTTAGCTTAAAAATAAGTAAAATAAGCCAAAATTAAAGACTTGCCATAACTCAACAATCGTGATGTAATATTAATTGTTTAAAAATAATTATCCACAGACAAAAAACCACTCCTACTGGAATGGTTTTTATTTTTAGGTTATGAGTTATAATTTTTATGTCACAAGCCTTAGGCTCTGTATTCACAAATGCTATTGAAGTCACAATATCTGCACATCATACCAGGCTTGGGTTGGAAATCAGCCAGCTTTATGCCGTTTATATTATTTAGTATTTTGGCTTTTGTTTTTTCCAATTCTTTTTCTGTCCCCAAAAAAGATATTTCCCTATTATCATCCAGATAATGGAAAACTAATTCTTTAACCGGTTCTTTTAAGACACTTTCAACTGCCATTTGATAGATCAAGAGTTGTTCTTTATCTTCTAGAGTTAATTTTTCTTTAGACAAACCTGTTTTATAGTCTACTATTCTCACTCCCCCATTCACTTTATCAATCCTGTCTATCACGCCATAAAGGGTAAAGTTTTCTTGGTTATCTGTAATATGAAGATTAAAAGGATATTCTAAATACAAGGTCTTGGGCCAATTGTTCTTGTTTTGTTCATAAAATTGTTTGAGTGATTTCTCTCCCTTAGCCCAATAATCTTTCTTGGTTTTTTGATCAGGAAACCAGTCATCAATAAAAGATTCTTTGTATATAGACATAACATCATCCAAATCAACCTCTTTTTTATCTTGGCTAGGTATTAATTCCTGTTGTTTGATATGTATTCTTTTATCCACTAAGGCCAAAAGCTTTTGTAAACTATTGTGCATAGTTCGGCCAAAGGAAAATTGAGGCTTGCCTGGAGTGGGCACTTTTAAGATAAAAGAAAATCTGTATTGGTAAGGGCAGGTCTCAAAGGCTTTTAATCTAGTAAAAGAAAATTTAGCTGGCAATTTGGGCTTGGTGATTTCTGGGCTACTTTTTGGTTTTATTTCTTCGGTTTTAACTTCTGTTTTTACGGTTTTAGATAGTGGCAAGCCGATGTCTTTTAACTCTTGCAGAAATCTGGAAATTTTCTTGGATCTGGCACCGCCATAATTTTCCGCTGAAGAAAAATAAAGCCCGTTTTTAGATCTGGTCATAGCCACATAAAAAAGTCTTCTTTCTTCCTGTAAGTGCATATCTCCTTCCGGCACTATTTCTTTGATTAGTTTATCAGGCAGTTTAATCGCCTCGCCTTTGGCGGTAGTGGGAAATCTTTTATCCACCATATTGGGTAAAAAAACATAGGCAAATTCCAAACCCTTGGAAGCATGAACGGTCATTATTTTTACCGTATCCGGATCGTCTTGATCTGTTATGGTTGAGAGGCTTCCCTCTTCGCCCGATTCCAATTCCAAATCTATTAGGTTTAAAAAACTTTTAACTGATTTGTCATTATTTTCCTTTTCAAATTCCTGCACCTTTTTAAAAAACTGATTAAGGTATGATAATTCCTCATGGTTTTTATCGGAATCTTTACTGGTTAAGGCTTTCAGATAACCTGATTCATCCATAAAACTTTGGATTATTTCTGTGGTTCTCTTGCCACTACTCGCTAACTGTGAAAAGTCAGTTATTAGCTTCATAACCTTAGAAACTTTTTTCTGCACTTCCAAACTAAGATTATTTAATCCGCTAGACTGATGAAGCGATTCATAAAGCGAAAGACCCTTTCGGCCAGCCCAGTAATTGAAATTCATAATGTCTCTCTGTGGTATCCCCCAAAGTGACATAGATATCAACCGATACATAGCCACACTTTCATGGTAATTATCCAACAGTTTTAGGAAAGCCAAAATATCCAAAATTATTTTCTTGGCATACAAGCCTTTGGAAGCCAGAAAATTATAAGGCACTTTGGCTTGCTCTAGAGCGTAAATAAATTCATTGGCGCTGGAATTGGCCCGAACTAAAATAGCAAAATCAGACCATTTCAATTCTTTATTTTTATTGTAAATATCAATTATCTTATCCGTCACCAGTTTCACCTCGTCTTCCAAATTTTGGCCATGAAGATGAAACAATTCGCCGTTAGTTTTACTGTGAGCCTCCAGTTTCTTATTTAATCCGCCATCTTTTTTAGCTAATTTAATTTCCAAGCGGTAAGGATTATTCAATTGAATAAACTTATATGTTAAATCCAGGATATTTTGAGCGCTGCGATAATTGGTATTTAAAAAAACTTCCTTTGAATCTTTATAATCATCTTTAAACTGCAAAATATTGGAAATAGAAGCTCCGCGGAATTTATAAATAGCCTGATCGTCATCACCCACTACGGTGATGTTGTTTTTGGGGGAAGCCAACATTTTAACCAGATGGTATTGGGCAAAATTAGTATCTTGGAATTCGTCCACTAAAATGTATTTGAATTTAGAACGATATTTAGCTAAAACATTTTTTCTCTCAGAAAAAAGTTTTAACAAATAACTTATCAAATCGCCAAAATCTAAAGAATTATTATCCAAAAGAAGTTGCTGATAGGTTTTGTAGGCCTTAGCAGTTTCTTCTAATTTTTTTAATTCTTGCGAGATAGCCTGGTTCAATTCTTCCGAATCTAATTCTTCTATTGATCCCGGCTCCAGAAGTTCACGAGCTAATTTGGTCTGATCTTTTATTTTTAAAACACTAGCCACATATTTTTGGTAATCATTGGGTGTGATATTCTCGTCTTTAGCTCTGGAAAAATGTTTTATCAGGTTATGAATATATTTGGTGGGGTTGCCCAGTGGCTTGTAATAATCAAGATCAAACTTATCTAAATTATTTCTCACGAGCATCCACTGCCCCGTTTGGGAAAGCAATTTAAAGTCCGTGGGCAGGCCTATTTCCAAACCGTTTTCTTTTAAGATTCTTTCAGCAAAAGAATGGAAAGTGGAAATCCATAAATCAACATAGCCGTAAGGCAAGAGTTTATCAACCCTTTCTTCCATCTCACCCGCCGCCCTATCGGTAAAAGTCAGAGCCAAAATTTCTTCCGGCTGGCATTTGTCTTTTTCTATCAAATAAGCGATGCGGCTGGTGATAACAGTGGTTTTGCCAGTGCCGGCTCCAGCCACTATTAAAAGCGGTCCCCTGTCGTGAGTAACTGCTTCTTGCTGTTGTTTGTTTAAATTGATAAGCAAATCTGACATAAAGTAACCAATAATTTAGTTTAAAGTTATTTTAGCAGATTAAAGCTGATAAATGAAGGAGTTTTACTATTTTCTATTTTTAAGATAAATAATCAAATCAAGAGTGAATTTAGTGATAAAAATCATGGAGATATAAATTAAAAACCAACGTAAGGGATAAATATTGTCCGATGGCACATAAGGAAAACATGATTTGATAACGCAATTAACATTTTGCGTGCCATCAGTTAGAAATTTTACTATTAAATAAATAATAGATATTTGAACCAAACTAATCACCCAGGCATTTTTTATTTTTTCTTGGCCGATTATAAAATAAAGCGATAAATAAGCTAGGGGCAATAAAAAGAAATGTTCCAAAGCGACAATTCTAGCTGATAGAAGCAAATCTTTAGAGAAAAAATAACTGGTTACTCCCCATAATTTTTGCCCGGTTATAAAAGTATAGGAAAAATCAGTCAGCCAGATTATCAGCGGTATGGTTAAAATATAAAGCTGGCTGATAATCAGTTTGGGAATTTTATAAACCAGGCCAAAACCGATTATAATCATGCCCACATAGCAAAACCACCACACCCATGACGGCTCATGCCTATAAATGGCATAATCCATAGCGAAGGTGCCAAAGATTATAAAAAAGAAACCAATAACCGTTAAAACTACAGTGTGATTTTTCATTTTAAGTTTTATTGCTTGTTTCGTTTTTTAAACATACTTAAGATGTCGGTAGACAGTATGGCACATCAGTATCTTGATCTGATTTACAAAGATCATTGATGCCACAACAAATAGTCCCTTTGTATGTCGAGCAGGGTCTTTTACCAACAGGACATGGTGGTGGTTTATAAGGATCATCACCACAAAATTGTCCGGGATATCAATGAATAGCTGGATCATTAATACCACTGTCAGCTATAAGTTTTGTACAGTTTGCCGCAGTTGTATATTCCATATCTCGTCCCCCTGATTGTTTATACTGGTATATACAGCAACCATACACAACAGTGCCAGTGCTACCGGCATAAAAATTGCCTAAACCGGATGAGGGTAGAAGTGAGGCAATTACCATCGAACCAGTTATAAGGACAATAAGCGTTAGTACTGTATATAGACACCCGATTACTTACTCTGGTTTTGGTTATTGATTTAAAATTGTTTGGCATACATTTAAACTAATATTTAAAAAATATTTAAACTTTATTTTCCTGCCATTCCGCCATTACTTCTTTAATTTCTTTAATGCCAACTTCTGGCCAATCTTTCTCATCTGTTTGAGTAATTACTTCTAAACTAGTTTTGGAAGCTGCCTCATCCATTAAGTCAATAGCTTTATCGGGAAATGATTTATCCTTAATACCCTTAGCTGTTAATTCCACCGCTATTTTAATGGCTTCGCTGGTTATCTTCACTTTATGGAATTGTTCATATTTTCTTTTAATACCATTTAAAATTTCAATAGTTTCCTCAGCTGTCGGTTCGTCAACTAAAAGTGGGTGAAGTCGGCGGTCTAGAGTAACATCCTTTTTAATGAATTCTTTATATTCCTCGGCCGTGGTAGCGCCAATAACTTGCAATTCTCCTCTGGCTAGTGCCGGTTTTAAAATATCTTCAGCATTAATAGCTCCCTCGGCGCCACCAGCTTCAGCTAGAGTGTGTATCTCGTCTATAAATAAAATAATACTGCGTTTGGAAGCGGAAATTTCATCAGAGATTTCTTTTAATCTCTTTTCGAATTCACCACGATATTTGGTGCCAGCTAAAATGCCAGTTAAATCAAGAGCTAAAACTTTTTTGGATTGCAAAAGTTTAGGCACTTTTTTATTTATAATCGCTTGAGCTAAGCCCTCGGCTATGGCAGTTTTTCCCACTCCTGATTTGCCAATTAAAACCGGATTATTTTTGGTTCGACGGCAAAGAATTTGAATAACCCTCTCTATCTCTTCCTCTCGGCCAATAACTGGATCAATATTTCCTTGGGCGGCTTGTTCTGTTAAATCACGAGAATATTTAGCTAACATGGAAATCCCGCCAACTCCAGGCATTAAATCGTTTCTCTTAAGCCAAAACAAAAACAAACCTATTACTAGTAGTAAGAAAACAATTATCGGCCAGAGAGTAGCTAAGTTTAGAGTAATCATTTATTTATTTTTTATTTATTTTATTTCTACATCTGTGCCCACATTAGCCCAGTTATAAAGTTTTTCCATATTAGCATAAGAGACATTGACACAGCCGTGGCTCATAGGCTGGCCAAAATTATTGTGCCAATAAGTGCCATGAATATAATATCTATAGCCATTATAATCAGTAAAATGAAGATTCCATTTAGTATCAGGATAATAATAACCAACCCCTTTATAATTTTTTAATGGAACTTTATCCAATATTTTAAAATTGCCCTTGGGTGTTGGTAATCTATAAATTCCACTGGATATCGGAAATGATTCTAAAACTTTATTATTAAATAAATAAATCAAATTTTGTGTTTTTAAATCAACCTTAATCAGTTTTTTAACCTTAGAGCCATTATTTTTTAAAGGATCATAACTATTATTAACTTCTATACCATCAGAATAACCATCACCATCAGTATCGCCATTTAATAAATCAGTGCCAATAATCAATTCCCATTTATCATTTAAACCGTCATTATCGGAATCAACATCTATCATTTTTCTGCCATTAGCGTGTCTTGGTGAGTAACTATGAGTAATTTCAGTTTTATCATCCCAGCCGTCAGCATCACTGTCGTAATAATCAGGATTGGTGTGATAAATATAAATTTCATCATAATCAGAAATACCATCATTATCAGAATCAAGGTTATTATCAATTCCGTAGGCTATGGAATACATTGATAAAAATAATATTAGACAAAGAGAATAAAATAATAATCTTTTCATATTATTATTATACCATATTTTTACTTTGTCGCTAATTGTCCGCAGGCCGCATCAATTTCCCGACCAAAACGATAACGCTGGGTTACTACAATGCCTTTTCTTTCTAAAATATGTTTGAATTTTTTTATCACCTGTTCGGGCGATGGCTTGCTATCACCCACTGGATTGCAAGCTATCAGATTAACAACTACCAACTTGCCTTTTAAAAGATCGGTTAATTCCTCTGCTATTTCTATAGAATCATTGATGCCGTTTATTAGTAAGTATTCAATCATCACTTGGCGACCGGTTTTTTCTATATAATTATCCATAGTATAAATTATCTTCTTAACCGGATATTTTTTACTGATAGGCATTAATTTAAGACGTAATTTATCATTGGGCGCGTGTAGAGATATCGCCAGATTAACCTGAAGTCCTTCTTTGACCAGATTTTTTATACCTTCTGTGATGCCGGAAGTGGAGATGGATATCTTTCTGGCGCCGATATTAAAATATTCCTCGCTGTTTAACATTTTAACAGCCGACATAACATTATGGTAATTTAAAAATGGTTCGCCCATGCCCATAAAAACCACATTAGTCACTCTGTCATCTGGTGAATATGTTTTTTTGATATGTCTGGCAAAAAACAAAACTTGCTCTACTATCTCATTGGCGGTTAAATTTCTTTTGAAGCCCATCTCGCCAGTAGCGCAAAAAGTGCATCTTAGGGCACAGCCAATTTGAGAAGAAACACAAACCGTATAGCGGCCGTCCTTATGGATCATTAAAACCGTTTCTATTTTTTGCCCGTCTTCTAAAGTGATCAGTGCTTTGAGAGTTTTTTTATCCCCAGTTTTTAATATCTCCCCTTTTATATCCAAAGGACAATCATGATTTAATTTTTCTCTTAACTCTTTGGGCAAGGTGGTAGCCCCTTCCCAATTTTCTATTAGATCGCCAAAAATAGACTTTTGGATTTGTTTAAACCTGTATGACGGCTGGCCGGATAAAACTTCTTTTAGTTTTTCTATATTCATATTAGAGATATTTATAAAACTATTCTAGCTATAAATTTATCTTTTTCGGCTACAACTTCGTCGAACTGGCAAAAAAACATTTTCACCGTAGCCTCGCTACGCTTTAATGTTTTTTCTAGTTCTTCTTGTTTCGCTCGAAAAATATTAAATTTATCCATAAAATAGTTTTGTAATCATCTTTATTTATTGTAAATACTGTGTAATATTATAGCGGTAGCCGAAGCTACATTTAAGGATTCAATATCGCTACTGATATTTATTTTAACAAATTCATCAGCTATCTTCTCTATATTCTTATCTACTCCCCTGCTTTCATCACCTAAAACCAAGCAGAATTTTTTGTGTTTATTTAAAACATCTATGTTTTTACCCCCACTCATTTTAGTAGAGACAATTGGCATTTTACTTTTAATTTGCTTTAAAAAGGTAAGATTTTTATCATGATTTATATTTACTTTGAAAATGGCATCTTTTGAAGCGTTGATAGTTTTAAAATTATATTCATCAGCGCAAGTTTCATCTAAAATAATATTTTTAAATCCAAAAGCCACAGCCGATCTTAGAATAGCGCCTAAATTACCTGGATCGCCGATGCTATTTAAATACAAAATTGATTTATCCAGAAACAATTTAGATTCTACGGGTATTTTGTAGACAACGCAGATACCAGACGGGTTTTCTAAATCAGAAAACGATTTGTTTATTTTGTCGCTTATCTCAAACCAATCACTTAGTTTACTTTCTTGGATTATTCTTTCTAATTTCTTTTTATTTTTTAGAGAGAATTGCTCTGTGGCAAAAATACTTATTGGCTTATAGCCGGCAGATAATGCGTCATTTATAATAACTAAATTCTCCACAAAAAATTGACCAAGTTCTTGGCGATATTTTTTTTGTTTTAATTTTTTAAGATTTTTTATTTTTAAATTATCAGGACTTGATATTTTCATAGTTTTATTTTTTTATGGAATCAGCCACTTTTTGTGCCACTTGTTTATTGAAGACCGATGGTATTATCTCATCTTCGGTGGGATTTTCCACACAACTAGCAATAGCTTCGGCTGCTTTTATTTTCATTTCGGTGGTTATTTTTTTAATACCACTATCTAATAATCCTCTAAATATTCCCGGAAAAGCCAAAACATTATTGATTTGATTTTTAAAATCACTTCTGCCTGTGGCTACTATTCTGGCTCCGTAATTTTTCGCCAGCTCTGGCATAATTTCTGGTTCGGGATTAGCCATAGCAAAAATAATAGCATCAGTATTCATACTTTTTACCATTTCTTCTGATAAAATATTACCCTTAGATACTCCAATGAAAACATCAGCTCCTCTTATAGCTTTGCTTAAATCGCCAGCAATATCCAAAGTCTGTTTAGCTATTTCACTTTTGCTTTCATTTAAACTGGGGCGTGATTTAGAAATCATGCCCTTAGTATCTAAAATAGTAAATTTTTTTAAGCCATAAGATATTAGTAAATTAGCAATAGATATTCCAGCTGCTCCGGCCCCGTTTATGACTACATAAATATCAGCTATTTTTTTATCAACTATTTTTAGAGAATTAATTAATCCAGCTAGTACCACAATAGCGGTGCCATGCTGATCATCATGAAAAACAGGAATATCCAATTCTTCTATTAATCTTTTCTCAATTTCAAAACAACGAGGAGCAGAAATATCTTCCAAGTTAATCCCAGCAAACCCGGGTGAAATTAGTTTAACCGCTTTGATTATATCTTCTGTTTCTTGGCTAGACAAACAAATCGGATAAGCATCCACGCCGCCGAATTCTTTAAATAAAATAGCTTTACCCTCCATCACCGCCAAAGCCGCTTCCGGCCCGATATTGCCCAGTCCTAAAACAGCACTGCCATCAGTGACAATAGCCACACTATTACCTGCATTAGTGTATTTTTTAATCAATGTTTTATCTTGGG
The DNA here is from genome assembly GCA_964361645.1 of uncultured Gammaproteobacteria bacterium. GTDB lineage: Bacteria > Patescibacteriota > Patescibacteriia > 2-01-FULL-39-33 > 2-01-FULL-39-33 > 2-01-FULL-39-33. The sequence goes on along the minus strand of CAYIBK010000019.1, from coordinate 3,693 downwards.
CTATTAATCGGCTGATATCGGCTACTCCCGGGGTATAAGCTAAACTTAGATCTTCTTTAGTATTTAAATCAACTTTTGATTTTATCTCTATTTTACCTTTGTTTTTTTCGTGCAAATCAATCGCTTTTTGGTTCATTTATATTTTATCCAGATTATTTAATTATTGTTTGATTATAGCACAATTTTACTACTTAATTAAAAGTTTATTAATTCATTTAACTTTAGTATTGCTTGACATTTCATATCAAATATGTTATGCTTATAGGGCACAAATAAAATTTACTAATATAAATTTTCATTTCCACTTTTATTTACGAAGTGACTTTATTTTTTATGACTATTAGAAACATCGCCATTATAGCTCATGTAGATCATGGTAAGACCGCCTTAACCGATGCTTTGATGCGCCAAACTGGCATGTCTACTGATGCCACCAGCATGGATAGTAATGATTTGGAAAAAGAAAGGGGCATCACTATTTATTCCAAAAATACCTCTGTTTACTATAAAGACACTAAAATAAATATTGTTGATACTCCTGGACACGCTGATTTTGGCTCAGAAGTAGAACGAGTCCTTCGCTCCATTGATTGTGTTATTTTAGTAGTTGATGCTCAAGAAGGCCCGATGCCTCAAACTAAATTCGTTTTGAAGAAATCTTTGGAATTAGGTCTAAAGCCAATTGTAGTTATCAATAAAATTGATAAAACAGCCGCTAGGCCGGAGGAAGTTCATGAAATGATTTATGAATTATTTTTAGATTTAGGAGCTAACGATGAACAGCTTAATTTTACCACTCTTTATGCTATTGCTAGAGAGGGCATAGCTAAAAATAAATTAGATGATGAATCCAACGATTTAACACCTCTTTTGGATACTATTTTAAAAATAGTTCCCGTGGCTTCTAGTCCAAAGGCTACCGCCAAGCCATTAACACTCCAGCCATTTAATTTGGCTTATGATAATTTTTTGGGACGATTGGCTATTGGTCGTATTTACGAAGGTGTAATTAGCCAAGGACAAAATGTGATTGTTAAAACTGTTAAGGGAGAAATAAGACGAGGAAAAATTACTAAATTATTTACTTTTGAAGGTTTGATTAGGAAAGAAGTAGATTCGGCTAGTGCCGGTGATATTATTATGTTAGCCGGATTGCCAGATATTTATATCGGTGAAACTATCTGTGAAAACGAAAGCCAAGAAGCTTTGCCAGCTATCAATATTGATGAGCCGACAATTTCTTTAAACTTTTTAGTTAACAGTTCTCCTTTTGCTGGTCGCGAAGGTAGATTCGTTACTAACCGCCAATTAAAAGAAAGATTGGAAAAAGAATTAGAATTAAATGTGGGCTTAAAAATTGATTTCTCTACCACCGAATTTTATAAAGTTTATGGGCGTGGTGAAATGCACATCGCTATCTTGCTAGAAAACTTAAGGCGTGAAGGCTATGAACTGCAAATTTCTCAACCCCATGTTATCATCAAAGAAATTGACGGCAAAAAACACGAACCATTCGAAGAGGTAACTATCAATATACAACCAGAAATGTCTGGCGTAGTGATAGAAAAATTAGCCAAACGACGTGGCATTATGACCGAGATGAAACCAGAGCATGGACATTTGAAATTAATTTTTGAAATTCCCACTCGCGGACTCTTGGGTTATAAGAATGAATTTGTGGTTGATACTAGAGGTGAAGGTATTTTATATACCCAGGTTATTGGTTTTAAACTCCATGCTGGTAAAATAGAAAAAACTAAATTAGGCTCCATGATTTCTATGGCCACTGGTAAAGCTTTGGGTTTTTCTCTTTTCAATTTACAAAATAGAGGCACATTATACATTGAAGCTAATACTGACGTTTATGAAGGCATGGTAGTTGGCAATACTGCCAAGGGAGAAGATATGACCGTTAACCCCATTAAAGGCAAGCAACTAACCAATATGCGAGCCTCTGGTTCTGATGAGGCTATCCGTTTGACTCCGTCCATGGATCTAACTTTGGAACGTGGCATGAGTGTGATGAATGAAGATGAATATTTAGAAATTACACCTAAAAATATTAGATTAAGAAAGAAATATTTAAGCGAAAACGAAAGAATTAAACATAAGCGAGCTAAATAAATCTGTTTACTAAAAAACACACCAGAAATGGTGCGTTTTTTTGATATTATATTTTTATAGTGTCCCCAAATCAAGGTAATCATCAATTCTAATTTTTTCTACAAAGTCAGGCATATGACTAATTAAAATCATCGCACCTTTGTAATTATTAATGGCTTCGGCAATAATTGGAATATGCCTAAAATTAATATGGTTTGTTGGCTCGTCTAAAACTAATAATCCCGGTTCCATTAAAACTAGCCTGGCAAGGGCTAGTAAGCCTTTTTGCCCTTCAGACAGATGCGAAACTTTATGATCCATTAATTCACCCGTTATCAGGAAATTGGCGGCTACTGCTCTCATTTTTTGCACATCCCTATTATCCAACATAGCTTGTTTTAGACAATCAAAAACAGTATCATTATAATTTAGAGTAGTAAAATCCTGACTGTAATAACCGATTCTTAATCCATCTATTATTTTTATATAAGTACTTTTGCCATTAACTAAGTTTCTAAGCAGGGTGCTTTTACCAATACCATTGGGACCGGAAATTAAAAGTCTTGTTTGTTTATTTAGCACTTTTTCTATTGGTTTTTCCGTGGCTTCATGATTTTTTATAATTTTAACTGAATTAATAGTTACTAAATTGCCAAAAATATCTTCTTGAGCTGGAATAGTAAATTTTCTAATAGTCTTATCATCTCGTCTTACCTCCACTTTATTTTCTTCCATTTCCTCGGTTTCATCTTTTAGTTTTTTGGCTAATTTTCTCATTTTACCACCCTTGTTGGCAAAAAAGTTTACTTTGTCTTTACGATCTTGAATCTGTTTTTCTAGTTGCGCATTTTTCTTTTCTTCTCTTTCAACTTGATTGTTTATTTCTTCCACTGCAGTGTAGTAGTCGCCTACATATAATTCTAATTTTTTAGTAAAAATATTTAAATATAGCACTCCCTCAGTAAAGCAATTCAAAAAGTCAGCATCATGAGAAATAACAATAACTGTTTTTTGATACATAATTAAAAATGTCAGTAAATGATCAATCCCCTCTTCATCTAAATTGTTAGTCGGCTCGTCTAGTAGAAGAATATCCGGTTTTTGAATTAGAGCATAGGCTAGGAGCAATCTGGCTTGTTGTCCACCGGATAAATCGCCCACTCGCCTAGCTGTTGGCACAGTTAAATTAACAGCTTCCATGGCTTTATTTATCTCGTTCTTGATGGTTTTTGGAACTATCTCAAAGGCTTTGGCAAAATATTCATTAATTGTTAAATCAAAATCACTCCTTTTGATTACCTGCATAGCAGTACCTACAGTTACGCCACTGGTAACGGAAACAATGCCTTTATTAGCTTTTAACTCTCCTCTGATTAATTTGAATACCGTGCTTTTACCGGCGCCATTTTGGCCCATAAGGGTTATTTTGGCTCCACGGCGCATACTAAAACTAGCCTCGTGTAAAAGGGGCTTTTTATGTATATATTCAAATGACACTTCGTCAAATCTTAGTATTACTTCTTCGTTCATATAATTAAAAAACAACTCCATAATTGTGAGTTGCAGATCTTAATCTGACATATTAAATTA
>CAYIBK010000018.1:0-20518 GCA_964361645.1 uncultured Gammaproteobacteria bacterium | reverse complement strand
GAACTGCCAGTGTATTGTCCTTTGACTATGATTTTAGTTAAATAACCAAGCACAGGCTGGGCTGGCTCAAAAGAAACACTCATAATTGATAAATCTCCATAATCAGCCAAGGCTGAGCTAGTGGGCACCAAAAGAGCTATAAATAATAACCAAAGAGCAAAAATAATACTTTGAGTTCTCATAATATATTTAATTCGTTAATAATATTTTTCTTAATCCTGGTAACTTCTTCCCCTCTAGAAACTCCAACATCGCTCCGCCACCAGTAGAAATGAAATTAAATTTTTTAGCCAAATTAAGTTGGCGAATTACCTGCACGCTTTCTCCTCCACCCACTATCGTATAGGCCCTTGATTTAGCCAATATTTTAACTAGGTCTTTAGTGCCCTTGGCAAAAAATGGATTCTCAATCAAACCCATGGGGCCATTCCAAACTACCATTTTAGATGATTTAATGATTTTTTCATATAGCCTTATTGTATCTGGTCCAATGTCTAAAATCAACTCATCAGATTTAATATCAGCTAAGGCATCTAAACGGCCATTTTTTGATTTATAATTTTTAGCCATCACCCCATCAACGGGCACACGCAATTGATTATCGGTCAATTTTATTTTTTTGATAATGGGATACATCTTGGGCTCAACCAGTGATTTGCCAATAGCCACACCCATAACATGCAAAACAGTATTAGCTAGCGCTCCGCCCAGAAGCATATGATCGGAAATTTTTAAAAATCTTTTTATCAATTCTATTTTGGTGGATATCTTAGCGCCGCCGATTATAACTGTTAGTGGCCTCAAGGGATTATTTAGAATTGAATTTAAATTTTTTAATTCCTTTTCCAGTAAAAAGCCGGCATAAGAAGGCAGGTGATCTTGTATTACCGAAACGGAAGATTGATGGCGATGACTAACGGCAAAAGCATCATTGATATAAATATCGCCCAATTTGGCCAGCTCTTGGGCAAATTTTTTATCACCCCTCTCCTCGCGCCCATCAAAGCGAATATTTTCTAACATTAAAACATCGCCATCTTTCATTTTCTTAATGTGTTTTTCCACTTCCGGCCCTAAAATACCATCACTTTTATAAACGGATTTTTTAAGCAATTGTGACAATCTAACAGCCACTGGATCCAATCTTAACGATTCAATCACCCGGCCATTGGGGCGACCCAAGTGAGCCATAATAATTATTTTAGCCCCTTTTTTCATCAAATATTTTATAGTGGGCAATGTTTGAACAATACGATAATCCTCGGTTTGATCCATTTTTAAATCATCACCAATAGACGCATTAAAATCAACACGTAGTAAAACTCGCTTGCCTTTTAAATGTTTTAATTCTCTAATTGATTTTACTTTCACAAATTTATTTATCCCCTTCTATATCTTTTAAAGTCCAGGCGTTACCGCTAGATCTAACAATATCCAACTTCAAGCCATCCGCTAGACCACCCTCGGCTAACATCTTAATATTAAAATCTAAATTATCGGGTAATATTTCTTCGCCGTGCTCCACCATAGAACCAAGTTCTATAGAAGCCGAAGTAACTTTTTTTAAACCATTTTTGGCAGCGTAATCCATAATAGTTTTATAAATGGTATCCGCTAAATGAAAATCGTGCATAATTTTTATTAATTTATAATTTAAAAATTTCTAATTTCTAAATAATGATTCAATTTTAAATTTTACACCCTTGTTTTGCATTTTGAGATTTACATTTTTAATTTTATTAGTGTGTCGCACAAGCAATGCAGGGATCATAGGCCCTAATTAGCGCTCGGATTTTTATTGATCTTTGTTTAACACTTAATTTGTTTAAATCTGGTATATAAGCTTTGACATCTTCTTCGATATTTTTTAAATAACAAACCGTGGGCGTGATTATATCACAATCTGTAATATAGCCGTTTTGATCAATATTATAATGATGGTACAGAGTGCCTCTGGGCGCTTCAATGGCGTCAATGCCCCTAACTTCTCTGCCTATGGGATTAGCGCCGGCAATTATTTCTAATCCTGGTGATAAGCTTTTTTCATTTTGATTGTAGTTACCCGCCAAATCTTTGATTAAATATTTTATGGCTTCTATAGCATGAATAATTTCAATAGCTTGGGCGGTTATATTTTCAAAACTATTGTATTGAGGAAACTGCCATTTTAAACTTTTTAAAATTCCTTTGGCCATGGGATTTAATTGAGAATGATTATTATTAATTCTAGCAATAGCCCCCACCATGAAGGGTTCACCATTTAAAGTAGCGGATTTAGAGGCTCGATATGGTTCTTCTATTTCTTGGATATTTTTAGTATAATCAGAATCTTTAATTATTTTTATAGAACCGTCTGGTTTGGTCATTTTAATATCTCCACTATAATTGGCGTATTCATTTTTATTAGTCAAACTAACAAAAGTGGTCGGACGATTAAACTTGGGTAATTTTATTTTGAGCACTAAATTAGTTAAGCCCAAGGCATCTTTCACTACGCCCTCATAATTATCAAGTAAATTTTCTAATTCCTCTTTTGGGGGCAAAGTTTTAAATCCCCCCACCTCACAAGCAATCGGATGAACCGCTCGACCCCCAATAACTGCGATTATTTTAAGAGCCCACTCTCGAACCCTGATAGCATATTCAGTTTCTTTAGGATATTTTTTTATAAAATTCAGATCATTTTCAATGGCAAAAAAATCAGGTAGAGATAAAAAAAATAAATGCAAGGCATGGCTATGAATTAATTGCGACCAATTCATGATCTGCCTTAATTTAATAGTTTGCTTAGACGGTTTTAAGCCAAAAGAATTTTCAATCGCTTTAATGGATGACAGTTTATGAACTACCGGGCAAATGCCACAAATACGAGAAGTAATAATCGGCGCCTCTCTAAAATGCCGGCCAATTAAAATACCTTCAATCAGCCGAGCACCCTCGGTGGTGATGATTTTAGCGGATAAGACATTGCCTTTTAATATTTCGGCCACAAAATCAGCGTGACCCTCCATTTTACCAATATGATTTATTTGAATTTTCATAGTATTCAATTTCAAAAGTTAAAACTCAAAATTCAAAATCTTAAATCAAAACTTAAAATTTTTTATTTTTTAATGTTAAAATACTTGAACCAAGCATTTTTGATATTTCATCAACTTCTTTCAATAAAATATTTGCCTGTTCTCTGTTAAAATCACAAGCGTCTCTTAAAAGACCAAACCAATATTTACTTTCATTAGCTGATTTTAAAGCGATTTCATAAAATTTTATAAAATCTTTTCTTGAAGATGAAGATTTTGCTTCTACTATATTAGCACCTATTGAAGTAACAGATCTGAGCAGTTGATCGTTAATTATCCAATAGATTCTTTTGTTTGGTAAATTTTCTAACGACTTTATAACATTTATAGAAAAATAATAGCATCGTATTTTAAGATCAGATTTACAGTTTTTAGTTGAAATTTTGATATTTGACATTTGAGTTTTGAATTATCTAGTTCTTTTTAATTTTACTTTACTCCTCTAATAAGTCGCCAAGTAATTTTGCTGCTTCGATATAATTCTCCTCAAAAGCTAAATTTCTAATTTCATCATGCTCATGGCTATCAATAAGACCACTAACTATTTTACTATATTTTTGCGCCCAAACTAATTGCTTTTGGTGAGATGGGTTGTCACCCAGCATTTGTTTCATTAACTCGATTTGCAACTTGGTTCGATGTTCTAGATCAAGTCGATCCACTCCCATTGATTCTAAAATTTCTGGTCCCATATTTATAAAGTTATAATTTATTAATATTCATCTTTTAAAAAGGAGCTGGTCTTTATTTTTTCTTTTTGCCCCAATCCTTAATATTTAATTGAGGCTTTTTGCCACCAAATGATATTTCTAATTTCTGCCTTTCTTGCCAGCCAAATTTTTGAATAATTTCTTTAGGAATATTAATCACATAACTGTGCGTACCCATTTTTTGCAATTTTCTGGTAAATTTTTCCATAAGATTGACGAATAGTCGTTAGACTAGTCGGTCGCCTAATCGCTGGACTAGTCTTAATTATTTATTTTTAACTAAAACCTGGTTTTTCTGTTTCTTAGTAAATTCTGCCATAATCGTATCCCTGGCTCCAAAGACTTCCATCACCCGATAAACTTGTTCTCTGGGAAATAAATTAAGAAGATGGTTAATAAAGTTAAAAACTTGCGCATTTTCAAATAAACCGCGACAACCCCAGCAGGTCTGTTTACTCTTCAAACAGACAGCCTTGCAGCCGGCTAAAGTAATCGGTCCCAGACATATTTCACCTTTTAACAGCAGGCACTCATAACCACGGGTTTGACATTCATAACAAACTGGGTGCTGAGGAATTTTTGGCACTATACCATCTATCAGGTTATTAGCTATCCTCATAAATTCATCACCATCAATCGGGCAGGTGGGAATCGTGAGATCAACTTTGACAAAATTATCAACTTCTTTAATATCAGGATTCTCTACTTTTAATTTTTTATAAACCTGTTTGATGGTTTTCCTTTTGGACTGATAATTTTTCACCTCCCAAACTCCGCCCAAAGCTGCACAATTACCGACTACCACCAGTAAATCAGAAATTTTGCGCATGTGTTTTAATAATTTTATATTTTCTTTGGTAACTGGATTACCTTCAATAAAACAAATATCATAATGCTTGGCTGTCATGGGCGAATCTTCAATTAAACGCAATTCCTGTAAATCAGTTTTCTTCAACCAATCTAAAAACCTTTGCCCCTGATCCAACATGACAAATTGACAGCCTTCGCAGGAGGTAAGTGAAACTATAGCCACGCTAGGCTTTTTATGTTGGCGCTTTCTAATCATATTTAATAGATGTATTATAACAGATTTTTATTTTTTTCTGAAGTTGACATTTTAAGAAAATAAGTATATAACCTTAATGAGACACTTTGTCTAAAACAGGAGATAGAACCTTGAAAAACCAAGTACCAAATATTTTAACTACCACACGATTATTTTTAACTTTGCCCATACTAATATTGCTTTATTTTGCCCAAACATCGCCCAAAATACATTTGCTAGTTCTCTTTTTGGTAATTATAGCAGCCCTCACCGATTGGTGCGACGGCTGGTATGCTAAAAAATTCAATTGTACTTCTGATTTTGGCAAAAATTACGATCCGCTAGCTGACAAATGGCTAACAGTTCTTTATCTGCCGCTAGTGGCTATGGGTATGATTCATTTCATACCTATAGCCCTACTGTGGCTTAAGGATATCAGCTCCACTCATTTAAGAATCTTAGCCAAAGAATCAATACCAGCTAAACTATCGGGTAAAATAAAAACGGCTATAAGTTTACCGCTACTATGTATTTTAATTCTACTGATGCCGGTGGAAAACGGCTACTTTGAAATATTTAATTTCTTAGATGGATTTTTTTACTGGGTAGGCGGAATCTTGTTGTCGGTGGTATGTATTTGGTCTGGCCTTGATTATTACTATCAGATTGTAATCAAAAAAAAATAAAAGCTACTATATAAATAGTGGCTTTTTTATTTTATATAAATAAATCCCTTTCTCCATTTTTTATTTTTTTTAAATTATCAATCAATTTTCCTCTTACTTTTAAATTATCAATTTTTTTAATTTCATTTTTAATCATTTCTATTCCCAATCGACGAGTCTCTGGCATAGCATAATCAAGCAAGTATTCATAAAATGTCTGTAGGGCATTGGGTTGGCAAAGTTCATGGATTTTACCCGTTTTTGCTAATTCCATAAATCTCTCACCTGTCCTTTGACTGCGATAACAAGCCGTACAATAACTAGGTAAATACCCCAAAGAACAAATATCCAAATTAACTTCCTCCAAACTGCGATGGTCATAAAGATCAAACTGAGAAATTTCCTGGCTATAATCATCTTTTTTTTTATAACCACCAGGCGAAGTACGTGATGCCGCCGATGCTTGAGAAATGCCAATTTGAAAAGCCTGACGTCTTATTTCTGGAGACTCCCTAGTAGAAATAATCATGCCAGTGTATGGCACCGCCAAGCGAATAATGGCAATTATTTTTAGAAAATCTTTATCGCTCATCTTAAACTCTGGCGACAGGTCAACTGTTGGTGCCGGATTAAACCGAGGCACAGAAATAGTATGTGGACCAACACCAAGTTTTTTATCCAAATACTGAGCATGGGAAATTAAAGCCAGTACTTCATATTTATAGTCATAAAGCCCAAACAATACCCCCAAGCCAAAATCATCAATACCCGCCTCAAATGCTCTTTCATGAGCCGTAATTTGCCTATTATAATCAGCCTTCGGTCCTTGATGTAGTTTTTTATAAGTAGGGCGATGATAAGTTTCTTGAAAAAGCTGATAAGTGCCAATACCACAACTATGTAATTTTTTATAATTGTCTACCGTAGTAGATGCAATATTTACATTTACTCTTCTAATTTCTCCTCGACCTGATTTAGTATTATAAATAGTTTTAATAACATCAACTACATAATCAATCGGATTATTTTCTGGGTCCTCGCCAAATTCTAAAAGCAAGCGTTTGTGTCCCATATCTTCCAATATTTTTACTTGCTGAGAAACTTCGATTAAACTTAATTTTTTTCTGCTAGCATTATTATCACAATGAAAGCCGCAATACTTGCAATTATTAACACAATAATCAGAAATATATAATGGAGCAAATAATACTAGCCGATTACCATAAATATCATCTTTGATTTTTTTAGCCACAGCAAAAAGCTTTTGCCGATTTGATTCATTATTAATATGAAGCAGAGTAGCAACTTCATCAATTTCCAAACCATTTTTATTTGCCGCCTTGTTTAAAATACCATCAACTATTTCATTTGATGGCTCATCACGACTAACTATTAATTGATTTATTTTCTCTTCGCTAAATATCATTTAAATTTTTATTTTTAATTCTTCCTCCAACATTTGATAGCTTAAATCACCTTTAAATAGAGCCCATTGTTCATATTTTTTTTCTTTATCATAAAATTTATTATCATAAATATTATAACTCTCACGATATTTTTCCGGCGTTAGATTAAACATTACCGAATTAGATCCAGCCATAAAAGATTGATATCTTGAATTATTTCCGCCAATTGTTTCCATAGCAGTTGTTACCGGAATACGAGCAGTGGGCATCACCAATCTGATCACAGCAATAATTTTTAAAAGTAAATTAAAATCAATAATTTTTGCCCTAGCTAATGGCGTATTTTTAGATGGAATAAGGGGCCCAATTGACGGCATGAAGGTGCCTAGTTCTTTCATTAATAATATATCATTGGCCAGATCATCAATTGTCTGCCCCGGTAATCCGATAATTGATCCTGTAGAAATAGTAAAGCCCATTTCTTTCATTGCCTTTAAATTGTTTAATCTGTCTTGTAATGTTTTATTGGGGTGCAATTTGGCATAAAGATCTGAATTAGATGTTTCAAATCGATATAAAACACCATTAGCTCCAGCCTGTTTGAGCTGTCGATAGGTTTTTAAACTCCTGTCTCCGATACTTAAATATAAAAATACCCGGCATTTTTGCTTGATTCCTTTAATTATAGACGATAATTTATTATCATCATACCAAAAATCATCACCCGACTGAAGTACGATAATTTTATATCCTCGCCCATTTACAATCTGATCACAAGTATTAATAATCTCATCAATCTCCATACGAAAAAGATTATTTGCCAGATTATCACGACGCAAACCGCAATAATGACAATTATTACAACAATAATTAGAAAACTCAACTATGCCATGAATACAAATATGATCTTTTATACTTGTCTTTCTAATAATATTGGCTTGGGAATAAAGTGCCTCAAGGTCTGATTGATCTTGCAGATTTAGTAAATATTTTATTTCATCTTTAGTTAAACCGTTTGTGCTAGCCGATTTTAATATATCCTTAAAATAAGGATCGATTTTAGAAGCATCAGCGTTAGGATATGAGCTAAGTAATTTATTAATTTCATCTGCTTCTTGAGAATCTATTTTCTTAATTAAATAACCATTGGTGTGAAGTACCCAATCGCCCACTAATATATTTTTTACTAATGAAACATCAACTTTCTGGCCATCAGAAAGATTAGCTATTCCGCCGCGAATAGATTTTATTTTTAAGGGAATAGTTAAACACATATAAAAATTGAAAGACTAAGAAATTAAAAAAATAAAAATTATACTATAATTCTATTTCTTCTTAAAAATCATGGTTAAGCCAATCACCACTAAAATCACTGGCCAAATAACATCCCAAGCGATATCCGGCATAATGCCCAGATTTTTCAGCAAAAATATTATACCTATAATCACCAATCCTGCTCCCAACATAATGTTTTTATTTTAATTAATTAACTTATAAATAATCTTAAAGTTTATGAACCGTCATTGCGAGGAAGCGAAGCGGACGAAGCAATCTCATATTAACTAATCATGGGATTGCTTCTCCCGCATTAAGTGTGGGGTCGCAATGATCACTGACATCAAATTACTCCAACGATATTCTTAATATCAGCCCATCTAAAAACCGGCCCGTCTTTACAAACATAGTATGGCCCAATAGCGCAATGCTGGCAAATGCCCAGACCGCAATACATCTTTTTTTCTAGTGACAAATAAATATTTTCATCAGCCACATTTTTTTTCTTTAGCTCGGCAATAACATAGCGATACATTATTGGCGGACCAACTAAGACAGCGATGGAATTAGCAGTAATCACCCTCTTTTTAAAAAGATCAGTAATCAAACCTTTGTGACCAGCCCATTTAGCGGACGGTTTTTCTAAAATAATACTAAGTTCTGCCTGCCTATTCCAACTGGCATGTTCCTTCTTAAAAAGAAGGGTTTCTTCGTTCTTACAGCCATAAAATATTTGTAAAACCGTATTAGTCAACCTCTGGGCTAAATAATCCATTATCAAGGGGCGAAGCGGCACAAAGCCGCAACCGCCACCTATCAACAAGAGGGGTTTATCTTTAAATAAATCAGCATCAAAACCATTACCATGAGGACCGCGGATATCCACCAAATCGCCTTTTTTAAGTTCTGCTAATTTATCAGTTAATTTGCCAACCTGTCTAATGGCTAATTCAAAATACTTACTAGCATAATAAGCTGACGAAGCTAAACTAATAGGACATTCCCCGTATCCGGGCAAACCAACCTGCACAAACTGGCCAGGCAAAAAATTAAATTCTTTTTTAATTTTTTTATCCACAAAACTTAAACGGAAAAGCTTGGTATCAATTGATTCTTGACCCACACTGATAATTTTGGCTTTTTGGGGCTGATAGATATTAAACATATATTACTTCATCAGAGATTGGATGGTTTTATTAATATCAATACCCACGGGGCAGGCCAGGGTGCAACGATTACAACCCACGCAACCGGGCAAAGAATATTCGTGTGGGATCCTGACAAATTTATGGAAATACCAAAAAAATATTTTTTTCTTAACCGTATCCAAATCGTTGTGGCCACCAGCCACTAAAGCAAAATCGCTATTAAAACACGAGCTCCACTTGCGACTGCGTGATTTGTCGTCAACATCATTTCTATCTTCAAAATCAAAACAAAAACAAGTCGGACAAGCTATGGTGCACTTACTGCAGGCAATGCACCTTTTATTTAAATCATCCCAAACTTTATGATTAAAAGAATTTTCCATTTTTTGGGCAATCGATATCATTCTTTTATCAGGGCCTTTTTCGGAAATTGGACCAGCAAATTCTATATGCTGATAATTTTTAAGACCGTATTTCTCTAAAATATTCTGGCCCTTTTCCGAACCGGAATAAAAAATCATCCGGCCATTTTTTTGGCTGGTTATAAAAATATCAAAAATAACATGCTCTAAAACATCTTCGCGATAATTATGAGAAAAGACTTTATTCTTTTTATAATCATCGGGCAAGCCGGTGCTATAGCCAATAATTAATAAATTTCTCCGGCGTTCCTGATAATAAACATCACTGGCAAAAACCTGCTCAAAAAGAGTTAAAGCTTTTAAATCTAAAATATTCATGCCCACGCAGGCAATTGATGGATATTTGGAATTAACTTTAACTAATTTGCCTTTTTTAATATCAAAAAGACGCTCATGGTGAGGCAATAAAACTTCTTTCCAATTACCATAGGGCATTCTCCCAGACCAATCTATGTTATCTATTTTCTTAACTTCCCTAATACCATATTCATAACCAGGCTTTAAATCATCACCCAATTTTTGAGGCGCAAATAAAAAATAATCACCTGATAAATCATGAAGAAATTTATTTATTGGTTTATTTTTTCCGCTCGAGACGGATCTGCCTTTAGCAGACATGCTCATATTCATAAAATGAATTATAACATAAACCACAACAAATCAACAAAAAACAGTCTGATTATATGACGGTTTTTTATTTTAGCATAAAAAATAATCCCGAACCATTGCTGGTTCGGGAATGTATTCAAAAAAACGAGATTAAGATCAAGGTTCCCAATGATCAGACAGATCTAAGAAACCAAGACCTGAGTACTGATACTTGCGAGCACCGCGGCCGGGACGTAGGAGTTCCAGTGGCGATCGAGCCAGTCGTAGTCCTCGTCCCACCTGCCACCGTTCCAAAACAGATAACGGACACAAAGGCCGACATCGGAGCGGCGGAAAATTGTGGCCCAGAAAAAGATGTAGACAACATTGCCATTTTCATCCCTTTCTTTCCACTCCTCTGGGATGTACTCTTTATTCGCCAGCAGGAAATCCAGAATACTGGCGGATAGTATGAGCTGACCATCAACTTCCTTGCGTAGTTCGTAGCCGACAACAGACCGGCCATTGATCTGACGCGTTGAGCGATACAGAATAACCTTTTGGCCGTCGATATACAAGCCATCGACTCTCTTTTCAATTGAAATTTTGCCTTGACGAACATGCTTTTCAATCAACGCGCCACCAAACGGCAGACGCGGATCAATATCGGTGTCGATTACTGCCTTGAGAATCGGCGTTATTTGACGCAAAAATTCAGCGCCGATTTCCTTGAGCTTCTGAACAAAGAAGCTCTTACCTGGACCAGTGGCCCAATCGATCACCTCAGCGCCAACCTTGGCTTTTTTCAAAGTCTCGGTAATCACCGAGAACAATTTGACGAGCGCCGCCACAAACTGCCCGACTTCTTTCCAATTAAGACTTTTCTTGGCTGACATTTCTTTCGTCCTTTCTATCTCCCCATTGCTGGATATTATCCTGCTCCGGATTGATATTTGGATCCATTTGACACGCTGTCATTGGCTTGGCCACATTGGCTTTGCCACAGCAGATAAGATTCTTCTAACTAGCAGTCTGATTAAAATCCTTTCTGCTATGGCAAATTCGTAAATATACTATTATTTGATCAATCCATTAATCAAGCCTCTTGCCAAACTTATGAATCAATCGGTTTTATATTTTTTGTAAATATATCATATATACACTATTTTGTCAAGGGGGGGGCTCGTATATAACATGTAAGATATTGTCACGAGTCATTGCGAGGCACGAAGCAATCCCATTTAATATAGCCATAAGATTGCTTCGTGCCTCGCAATGACAGTGTGTAAACTATGAGATTGCTGAACCTATCACGCGAATGTAGCCGGTAGGTAGGCCAGGATGACAAGTAAAAGAAAGACAGAGGAAAATACTTCATCTATGGGCTAACGCCCATAGTATTTCGTGGGTAAAATAAAAATTACAAGGTTACCAAAATAAAGAGAATTATTTTTTGCTATCTAATTGATTTATAACCACCTGGCACTCCATGGGGAGACAAAACCACCTGCCAGAGCTGATTTTTTCTGGCTCGAAACGAACCAGCGCAAGCTAGTAGATAATAACTCCACATCCTGACAAATCTTTCATCCTTCTTTTCTCCGGTTTTAACCCATTTACTTATAAAATTATTATACCAAGCCATTAGGGTTTTATCGTAATCGACGCTGAAATTATGCCAATCCTCCATGGTAAATATATTTTCTATGGATCGGCCGATTTGAGCTATAGAGGGCAACATAGAGTTGGGAAAAATATATTTGCTAATCCAAGGGTCTGATGAATGAGCCGAGCGATTGCCTCCGATGGTATGAAGCAAAAATAAACCATCATCCTTTAAGCATCTTCTGACTACTTTCATATAGGTGCGATAATTCTTGACTCCCACGTGTTCAAACATACCCAGCGAAACCACATGATCAAATTTTTCGTTGATGTCACGATAATCCTGAAATCTTATATCTATAGACAAATCTTTATAATTATCTTTAGCATATTGAACCTGATTTTTGGAAACAGTCAGTCCCACGACTTGAGCGCCATAACTTTCAGCCGCTAATTTAGCAAAACTGCCGCAACCACAACCAATATCCAAAACACGATCGCCTGATTTAAGGCCGATTTTTTTGCAAACCAAATCCAATTTGGCTGTCTGCGCTTCATCTAAATTATTAACACCCTCTGGCCAATAGCCGCAAGTGTAAGTCATGGTCTCTCCCAACATGGCCATATAAACATTCTCATCCTCATCATAATGATGCTCGCCAATAGTGAAAGCCCTTGATGGTTTTTGTAAATTAAAAAGACGAGTTAATAATACCTGAAAAATAACCTGCCAGTTATTCTTAATCTGATCAGATAAATTAGACTGTAAGACTCGGGTAAAAAATTCGTCCAACCTCTCAACATCCCACCAACCAGCCATATAAGATTCTCCCAAGGCCAATGATCCGCCAGCCAAAACCTGTTTGTAAAGCTGATCGTTGTGAACTTTAATATCCCATGGTTTATTGCCATTTACCTCAATACCAATTTCAGCCAGTAATTTTTCTATAGCCATTTTATCACTTTTAGACATAAGTTTAGTTAATAATGAATAAATCAAAAATGCCCCTTAATTGATAATAATTATATCCTTAAAATAATTAACTTTCAATAAATCAAATTCGCCATGATGCGGTATTTGGCCATGGCGATAATCTTGTATCAAGACCATATTCCAGACCAGTAAAATAGTGGTAATTGCTACAATTAATTGTTTATTTTTAACCTTAGCCCAGAAAGCCGCCAAGGCTAAGGATAAAAATGGCAAGGTTTCAATAAATCTTCTAGCTCCATAAGCGTCACCACCACCTAAATCATTTAAAGAGCCGTTAATTAGCCACTGTACTACTAGGGCTGAAATAGAAATAAAGAATAATTGTTTTGATTTTTTATATAAAAAATAAAACCCGCAAAAAGACAAAATTACAATCGGCGACCATAAAAGTAAACCGCGATTGGTGGAAAATAATATATATAAACCATGAAAATCAAACCTCATAAATCCCCTGCCTTGCGGCGTAAGAATATAATGGCCATAAAGATGTTTCCATAAAACAAATTGAGTCAACCAAAAAACTAAAGTTGGACCAATTACCGACAAAGATCTTTTCATTAATAATTTAAAATCATGCCGACTACTTAATAAAAATGGTAAGAAAGTAACTAAAAAAAGCATATTCTGCCATCTAATGGCTACCATTAAAAATACTACCGAAGAAAACAACCATAGATTAACTTTTTCTTTTTGATGAAATTTAATAATAAAATTAAAAAACAAACAAACCATAAAAAGCGAAGCCAGGTGAGACATGGAGGGTTCAAAAAATTGGTAATAAAACCAAGGCGTTGCCAGATAAATTCCTAAAGACGACCAAAAAGATATTCTGGCGCTAAAAATTTTTTTCAAATTAATATAAACTATAACCAAAGAGGCTAAACCAAATAACCAACTCGATAAATTTACTGATAAAACATAAAAAAAAGAATAGCCATCTTTTGGTAAATTAAAGATAAGAGATAATAAATTAGCTAAAGCAAAAAGGGGCAACCACGCTAAGCCCGTGCCATAAGCATAAGCATTGGGTATTTTGCCAATATAAGTTTTAAAACCGGTGTCTAGTATCCACTTACTGCCAACATCGTAAGTAGAAAAATAATTAAGCTCATTATAAAAATTAAAATCATGATCAAAGAGAGCCGATCTTAACCAGCTATAATAAAAAACTCCGTCGCCTTCAATTTTTAGTGGAGACGGGATATTAATCGCTAAAAACAATAAAAATAAGATAAGCGATAAAATAATTAATATCTTGTTATATGGCATAGCCGTATCTTAGCAAAAAATAAATAAAAGAAAAACCCGGTCCTTCGCTGCTAGAACCGGGAATTATATTTAAATGCACGACAAGTAAATTTATTCCCCTGCTGAGGAGTCATTGGTACATTGTAAGTCAAGCTTAACTGCTTGAGTTTTTAGATTAACAATACAAACAGGATCACAGTCTGGCTTATCAGCTGCTATGGAAAATGAGCAATTATAAGTATTACTATCGCAACTACAATCTTCTTTAACTACCCCCGCTTGAGCACACTCGCTTTGGCTAGCAATTTTGAAAGCCTCCTCACTGCTTATATTGGACTCAGTGTGAGTAATACAAAACTTTTCATCAGCTATTATCAAATTATTATTGGTCGTCTCAGTGGTTTGTTTAATACAGCCGCTTAAAAATAACGAGGTGATTATTAAGGATGACACATAATAAATTTTCATCAAATAATTGTTATTTATCTTTTTATGACTTTTGATTTAAAAAACCTTTCCTGAAATTCTGTCAGAGCCAATATTTGCTTGTCGCTATAATCCACACCCTCTGGAGCTAGAATTACCTTATCATCATTATCATTGGTTCTATGTATGATGGCAATGCACCTGCCAGTAAATTTTTCCACTGGCTCAAAAACTCCCACCACATACACATCAACTTCTTCGCCATCTGGCGCCTGGGTATTGGGTATAAAACCATAATTAACCATATAAATAAAGCCATGCATCGGATGGCGCGTTCCCATTGGCCTATCTATTTTCGCAAAAACAATCTTACCTAAAAATTGTCTAGCATAATCCATAAATTTATGATTAATTTTCTAATTTTGGATGATCAACTTCTAAAACATCTATTTTAGATTCCTTATCGGTTATTTTTACTACATCCTTATCTATTTTTTTGAATTCTTTATAAGAGGAGTTGTAGGCGTTGACTGTGGTGTTTAAACTGCTACCCAGTTTTTGCAGACGATCATCATAAGAGATAATATGCCTTTGTAATTTTTCCACATTCTTAATAATTTCTTTAGCCTGGCCTTCTATTTTTAAAGCCCTCAATCCCTGCAAAACTGTTTGTAAATAAGCCGCAAAAGTGGTGGGAGAAACAATGATAACTTTTTTCTCTTTAAAAGCATAATCGATTAAACCGCCAGTATCAACTTTGACAGCGCCAACTTCATTAACTAATAAGTCGTAATAAATAGCCTCAGCGGGTATAAACATAAAAGCGAAATCCATCGTGCCATTACTAGGCTGGATATATTTGGCAGTTTCATCAATTCTCTTTTTTAAATCATTTTTAAATTCTCTTTCCAGTAACTTGCGGCGATCTTCATTATCCTCACTCACAATGCGATTGTAATTTTCTAAAGAAAACTTGGCATCAACTGGAATAATACCATCTTTAGTAAAAATAGCGGCATCCACCACCGCTCCCTCGCTGATTTTATACTGAAATTGATAAGCCGTGGGTGGTAAAATATTTTCCAAAACTAGATGTAAGCCGGCCTCACCCAAATTGCCTCTTTGTTTTTGAGAAGTTAAAACTCGCTTAAGATCAAACAACTGCTGGGAAAAATCCTTAACTTGTTTATTAGTTTCCTGGATTTGCGCCGCCTTTTCGGCTACATCTTTGATAACACTTAAACTGTGGCTAAATTGAGTTTGCATTTGCTTGGTAGAATCAGATAATTTAAGATCCATAGTCTGATTAAGTTCTTTAATCCTTTCTTGCAACATCAAAAAAGACTGATCGCCACTTTTATTAGAACTCAAATCAGAAAACTTCTTATTGAAAAAGAAAAACAAGCCAGCTATCGCTGTTACCAGAATTACCATTAAAATCAGTGAAATCCCTGCCATGGAATTTAAGTTTATTTTAAGTTGTTCTTATCTTAACAAATTCCCTAAGCTTATTCAAATAGTTATCAATGCTAAATTCTTTAGCTTTTTCTTGGCCTAAAAACCTCAGAGGTTGATAGGCGCAAATATTTTTAGAAATAGATTCAATTTTCTCCTTAAGTTCTTCTATGTTGCCAGATTCAAACAACCAGCCGGTTCGGCCTTCCTCTATTAATTCAGAAGTAGCTCCGATATCGGCAGCCAGAGACGGTATACCGTAAGACATAGCTTCAATTATCACCATGCCAAAACTTTCTGGAACTTTAGTGGGATTAATTAACAGGTCAATTTTGGGCCAGATTTTTTCTTTTAATTCCAGGTGACTTAAGCGGCCATAAAATTTAAATCGATCGTCTCCTTTGGTATTTTTTTTAGCTAGTTCCAGAGCTGAACCATCACCCACAACATGAAGAGTAAAATCTGATTTCATCTTTTTAATTGCTGCAATTAAATCAAAGATGCCTTTATATTCTTCAACTTGTCCTAAAAATAATAATTGCGGCTGGCTGTTATTTTTGTCTTCTATTTTAAAATCAGCCCTATGATTTAAAATCGGATTAGCTAAAACAAGTTTGTTGGCTAGAGCAAAAAAACCATAACTGTCATAAGCAGACTTAATATATTTGGAGGGAAAGATAACCGCTTCAATTTTATTAAATAATTTACCATTCAACCAAGCATAAATCTTGATCAAAAAATTAAGTTTCTGATTTGATTTCAAAAGACCGGAGGGATGAATAAGTTGCATATCATGAACACTATGGACATGCTTTATTTTCATAATCCTAATAAGCCAAGGTATGCAGTAGCCCAAGCCTTTTAAATTATGAGTTAAAATTAGATCGGGTTTTTCTTGTTTTAAAACTTTATAGATACGCCAAATTTGTAAATCATTAAACATATCCAAAATATGCCAGGGCAATCTCAGCCAAACTGGTTTAGAATTAATATCTAAAAAATTAAATAAATTAAATGGTTTAATACGATAAACCCTAATACCATCAATATCTTCAAATTTATTTTTATAACCAACAGATACCACAAAAACATCTTCACCGTTATTTTTTAAGCCAGTAACAATATTTTCTACTACCACTTCAGCCCCGCCACGAGTATGGGGTTTATAAATTGAATGAATAACAGCTATTTTTCTGCCCAAGGCAGATCCGCCTAGGGCGGACATTACACTTTCTGTCATATCATAGTTACAATATTAATTATAATAGTTACTTTCGACCAAAATATTTATAAAAACTAAAAACAATAAATGATCCAGCTACATCCAGAAGCCAATCGCCAAAATGCATTTCTCTGCCTGGTACAAAATACTGATGCCATTCATCGGTAGCGCCATAAAGAGAGGCTAAAATAAACCCATATACTATTGATTTGTTTCTTTTTACTCCACTGACTATAAATGATTTAATAAATAAAAAACATAATATTAAATAAGAAAGCACATGGACAATGGAAGATAAAAAATCATTATGGCCATCTTTTGCTCCGGGCACGGATGAATAATCTCCTATGGCTGATTCCCAAAATATGAGGCCCATCCAAATTAAACTAGCAATGATATAAAAAATTTTTAAATCTCTTTTTTTCATAAACTTTGATAAACTGAATCTATTTTAACAATAATTGAACTCCAAGAATATTTTTCCTTGGCCTGTAAAGACGCATTACTACTCATTTCTTTTCTTAAGTTACTATCGCTGATGAGTTTAATTATTTTTTCTGATAAATCAGGCTCATTTTTTGGTTCTACTAAAAAACCAGTTTTACCTTCTTCTATCGTCATTCTACTGCCTGGCCAATTAGAAACGATAGCTGGTAAGCCGCAGGCTTGGGCTTCAGCTATAACAATACCAAAACTTTCGGTTCTCTCCGTTGATGGCAGAACAAAAACTTCGCCTAAATTATAATAATCTGATAAATTCTCATTATCAATCCAGCCGGTAAAAATAACATCGTTTTTTAAGCCTAAACCATGAGATAAATTTTCATAATAAGATCTTTTATTGCCATCACCAATTATCATTAGCTTGGCGCTGGCATTTTTTTTAACTACCATCACAAAAGATTTTAAAAGCACCTCAACACCTTTAAAAAAATGTTGATCGTCTAACCCACCGGCAAAAACCACTAACTTGTCATTTTCAGAAATGTTGTGTTTATTAGCCAATTGAACATTTTTTTCTTTGGGAAAAAAAATATCTGTATCAATACCATTAGCTACTTCTATAAACTTATTTTTATTTTTATCTAGATAACTTTTTAGATAACTATATTTGGCATTATCCCAAGACAAGACAAATATTTTATCGCTAATTTTTAACAGGGGTAATAAAAATAATTTGATATGTAATTTAAACATAAATCTCTGGAAACCCTGGCCGATGGGATCCATTTGATAATGAATAATTAATTTCTGGCTATGATTAAATAACTTAAAAAGAATTATAATCAAATCTGTCCCAAAAAACGGATAGTAAAAATGGATAATATCAAATTCTTTCAATTTCCCAAAAAGAGAAAATAAAAATCCGGCCCTGCCGATTGGCAAAACAACCGGCAAGTATTCAACATTTTCATCATCAAAACTCTTAATATTTTTGTATTTGGGAGTAAACGCCTTAACTTGATAACCGATTTTTTTTAATTGTTTTAGGTGGTAATAGGCATTATTGCCAATGCCCCCGCCTTGAGGCGGGAAGGCACAAACCACAATCGCTACTTTTTTATTCATGTATTTTTTTCCAATTTTTTGATAAAATATATCTAGGTTCACATTAGCCAGTATAATATTAAACTATGTTTTGGTCAAAGAAAAAAGAACACCAAAAACTAACCGATCCCTTTAAATCTGGGTTAAATTTCGGCTTAACCTCAGCAGTAATTACCACTCTAGGACTAATGGTTGGACTCTTGGCGGGCACTGGTTCAAAATTAGCTGTTCTGGGAGGAATTTTAACCATTGCCATTGCTGATGCCTTTTCGGATGCTTTGGGCATGCATATCTCTGAAGAATCCAAAGATGGTGATAAGCAAAAGGAAATTTGGCAAACAACTATCACCACTTTTCTGGCTAAATTTATTTTTGCCATTACCTTTCTATTTCCAATCATTTTATTTAGTCTTAAAACAGCTGTTATCATTAACTCTCTTTGGGGTATATTTTTGCTAACAATTATTAGTCTGATTATGGCAGAATCTCAAAAAAGAAAACCGCTAAGAATAATATCAGAACATTTATTAATTGCTCTAGCAGTTATTATTGCCAGTTACTATGCTGGCCGATTAATAAATTTACTATTTTCTGGAACCTGATTTAAAAACCAATAAGCCTTGATTTATTTATAAAATCTTGGTTTTTTATTTTTTTAATAACACTAAAATAACTATAATATTCAATTATTGATTTATTCTTATTTTAGAGTAATATGGTGATTGTCTTTCAAATAAATAAAATAACATATAAATAATCATGAATGATCTTGCCTGGATTGAAATCTCAAAGGATGATTTAATCAGCAATATTAAAACAATCCGCCAAATAGTCGGAGATAAAATAATCATCTCCCCTTGTATTAAAGCCAATGCTTATGGCCATGGTCTGGTTGAAACGGCTAAAATATTTATCTCCGCCGGAGTAGAGTGGTTATCGGTTAATTCTATTGAAGAAGCAGAAAAAATAAGAAGGGCTGGGATTAATCAGCCTATTTTAGTGATGGGTTATATAACTGAATATGAATTAGAAAAAATTTTTGATCTTGATTTAAAATTATTCATCAGTAATTTAGAATATGCCGAAAAATTATCAGCCATAGGAAAGGCCAAAAATAAAACAGCTAAGGTGCATCTAAAAATCGATACTGGTATGAACAGGCATGGGGTTTTAATAGAAGAGGCGGAAGACTTGGCTAAAAAAATAAATAACTTGCCTTATATTAAAATAGAAGGTCTAGCCACCCATTTTGCCACTTCTGATGACCCCTCAAATCCTGTTTATTTTAACCAACAATTAGAAAAATTCACAGCCATAACAACAAAAATAAAAAAAATTGTTGATTATGATTTAATTGTTCACTGTGACAAAAGCGCTTCCATTTTACTCTCCAGATACGAGGCAGGAAATTTAATCCGACCAGGAATTGCTACCTATGGCTATTACTCAAGTAATGATGTGGCAGAACTCTCTAAAGCTAAAAATATTATTTTAAAACCAGCCCTAACCTTTAAAACCAGAATCGGCCAGATAAAAAATATACCAGAAAATAGTTTTGTGGGTTATGGTTACAGCTATAAAACTAATCGCCCCACTACCATGGCCACAATCCCTGTTGGCTATTATGACGGTTATGACAGGAAATTAGGCAATCGCGGTTATGTTTTAGTGAACGGACACA
>CAYIBK010000017.1:0-20550 GCA_964361645.1 uncultured Gammaproteobacteria bacterium | reverse complement strand
TAATTGTCATTGCGATGGAGCTTAAGCGACTGAAGCAATCTCACATTTGATTAAATGGGATTGCTTTGCTACGCTCGCAATGACAGAAAAACATATGGCTTTTTAGTTGACAAAAATTTGTAATATTGTTAAGGTAAAAGGTCGAATAATTTAATCAAGGAGGAAAAGCTAAACAGGCAAAATTTGCCTTTTTAGCCTTTCCTCTTTTTATTTAAAGAGGAACGGCTCGTTGACAATAAAAAAGTTTGAGAGAAATCTCAAAAATCTCTTAAGATAAGAGAAAGGAGAACAGCATGAATAATTTTTTTATTCCCAATGTCTCTGGTCGGAAAAAGACCAAACTTAAAGCTGCCGGCATAACTTATGCGGAAATGGAAATTGATGATATTAGCGGTTTGGTTTTTGAACAAGGGCACATTGTTAATTGTCTTCAAGTTTTGAAATTTGACATAAGCAATCAAATTCCAACTTCTATCCCCGGGATAATAAGATTAGAAACAGTGGCTTCTGATACTATTACTTTTAATCCTGAACCAGAGGCAGAATCCGATAATTCTAGAGTTATAATTTCTGCTCCAAATGGATACAAAAACGAACACTGGGAACCTCTTTTTAAGAAAATTAAAGATTGGGCGATAACAAATCTGTCCGCGATTGAAAAAATTGTTATTCATGAAGCCTACTATCAATCCTCCCCTCGTCTTACGACTTTAGAGGGCGAACTGAATTTAGTTTTGGGCGGGCATTTGGGCCTCAGTGGCGCTAAAAAAGGTGTTGCTGATGTTGAGTATTATCCTATGGGCAGAATAATATGCATTAAAATTCCTTCTTGTCCGAAAGAACCGGCAGATTTTGAAAAGATAATCAAGCATATTGAAGAATATCGGCCGATAGTTTTGGCTGCTACTTCTGAAGAAGCAAAAGAAGCCGAGAAAAATTTGCCTTTCATGATTAATTTTAATAATTGGAATGGCGAATTCAGCCAAAGTGAAATGGAAAAAATTATCAGGCGTCTTTGCTCTAAATCAGTTTGCCCGGGCGTGATAATTGATGTGCCCCATGGCCATAACATCAGACCAGTGCCGGCGGCTACAGATGGATTTATTCATATTTTGGTTTGGTCGTCTCCTTCTGGATCATATAATCAACCAACTCCAGAGAAGATGTGGGGTTATATTCCTGGTTGCCGTGATGGATCATTTCTACCAACGGAAACCGGCATAACTATCTCTACCTCAGAAGGTGATGCGGTAGCCGAAATAATTGATCGTAATCTTTATATTTTCCATGATATTACCCATAAAGACAGGCCAGATGATCACCATATTTTTGAAAGGATTTTAGAGGCCGCAGTTAATATTTTTAAATTAACTGATGAAGAAAAAGCAGCTTTAATTAATGGTCCTAAAGTTTTAATCAAAAACAGTGGCAGTGATTTAAATATTCCAGGTAAAATTAAAAAATCCACCGAAGACATTCTTTTGCCATTTTTAGCTCGTAAAATCATTGTTCATGCCACTGATGGTAGCACCAATCAGCCAGAAAATGACGGCGCTTTCCATATTTGGCTGAATTCAGCCGTTTTTGGCTTGCGTTCCAGACATAATAGTTTCCCCAGAAAACTGTTTGGTTTTGATACCAATGATAATAATTATAGTTGGAAATATTTTAAGCCCACAGAAACAGGCGTGGAAATCATTGAAAACGAATCGCTTTTTCCGGTAGCCGAATTATTGGATAATAATTTGTATATCCATATCCCCCTGGGCTATCGTGAGATGACTGGCGGAGTGGATATTTATCGGCGTATTTTGGAACTGACAATTGTGGAATTAAATAGAACACCGGCCGAAAAAGCCGAGCGCGATCAAGCCATAAAAGAAATACGCCGAGAGCGGGTTTTAAAAAGCTATGTGGCAATTTGCCAGAAAAGACAGGAAGTTGCCACCAGAAATCAGAAGCAGGAATTAGATTCTCTTACCCAACATGTTTTGGAATTGCAGAGAACATTGATAGAAAAAATCCGCTGTGAGGCTGAATTAAAACATAGTTTAAAGGGTTTGCAAGATCGGCAAACTGCCACTAGCGCCGAATTTGAAGCCGAATTCAATCGTCTTTTTAATATTGAAGGGGTTGAAAGCGTAACTGCCCAGGAAAATAAACTGGTGGTTAATACCCATCATATTTACATTACCACACAAAAAGACAAATACAGTCCAGAAGTCACTTTTGATATCGGCAAATTCCGCATCGAGATTTATTTTAATGGCGAAAATGGCGGTCTGCTTTTCTTTAACACCACGAGAAAAGGCAAGGGTCGTTATAATGGTTATAATGTTCACCACCCTCATGTTAAAGGTAATGGCGCGCCGTGTTTGGGCAATATCACAGGGATGATTGCTCAATTGATAGCCGAATACCAATTTGCGGCTATCACCGCCCTAGCTATCCAGTTTTTAGAAACTGTTAATGTGGAAGATGCGGCTGGCAAAGATATCTTTAATTGTTGGCCGGTAGTGGAAAAATCAAAACCAGCAGGAGGTGTTTAAAGTGCATCAGCATCAATGGTCTTATCATAATTCAGTTTCAGGAGCGGAGCCCTTTGTGCCTCATAAATTTGAACCGAAACAAGTGGCGATTGGCCAAAATTCCATCCCTAAAATTTTTATTACTCCAGAAGCTTATGCCGATCAATTATCTATTGCTCAACAAAGCGGTGGTGACGAAATCGGCTGGCTGGGCAGTGTTAGGCAAATTGCCGATTATCGATTTTTAATTGAGAAGATTTTCTTGATTGAGCAGGTGGTTAGCGGTGCTAGTACGGAAATGACCGAAGAGGGTTTGGCTGATTTATTTACTGATTTAGCTATGGTAGATTCCGAGCTTTGTGCTAAAATTTTGTTTTGGGGCCATATCCATCCCAGCAATTCCACCACATCTTCATCGCAAGATGATGATCAAATGGCACTTTTCAATCACAACGAGTGGTTTATTCGAGGCATTTTTGGCCGTAGCGGCCGAGCCGAATTCACTTTCTTTGATTACAAAAGGGGTATTATTTGGGAGGATGTCCCTTGGCAGATTTATGCTCCAATTTATGAAGACCAGCAAGCCGCTTGGAAGGCGGAAATTGAAAAGAAAGTTTCTTCGGTAGTAGTCACTTATCAAAAAAGCAAGTATGCTTATCCACTGGATCCTGCATCTGATGATGATTCAGACGATAGTTTTAGATTACCTCATTTGAAAGACAGATCACCCTATAGTCCTAGAGGAAACCGAAGACATAGGATCCGGATTAAGCCTGGTGTTTTAGTTCCTAGTGAAGATTTTCAAGATGGCCAGACAAGTCAATTTTTGGCTTCATTAACAGGAATCCCAGAATTGTCTGGAGATGATCTTTATGGCTGAAAATGAAAATCCAGTCGTAGTGGATTATTGGCGGCAATTAGATTTGTTTGCTCCAGATAAATTTAGGGACGAAGTCCATATTATTGGCGTGGGAGCCACTGGCAGTTATGTGGCTTATCTTTTAGCTAAGATGGGCGTGAGAAATATTCACGCTTATGATTTTGATGAAGTAGAAGAGCACAATTTGCCCAATCAGGTTTATCGGCTGAAAGATGTTGGTAAACCCAAGGTTGAGGCTTTAAGAGAAATAATTTTGGAAGCCACTGGCATCGAAATCACTGCTCATAATGAAGCGGTAACTGGCGCTTCCAAATTAAAAGGCGTGGTCTTTTTAATGGTTGATTCCATGGATGTTAGAAAGGATATTTGGGAGGGAGCTCTTAAATTCAAGTTGTCGGTTAGATTTATGATCGAAACCAGAATGGCTATTGACAATGGCCGGGTGTATGCTATTCTACCTTCGAACCCAGCCGATATTCGGTTATGGGAGAGTACTCTTTATAGTGACGAAGAAGCAGAAGAATCACCCTGTACCAACAGAGCAATTTCTCCGACAGTCTCTTATATTGCTTCCATAGCAGTTTGGAAGCTGATTAAATGGTTTAATGGCGAGGATTACCAGAAGGAATTAATTGTCTCTGCTCGGCCGATGATTATCATCGGTGAGGCAGTGGCAGTGAGTTAATCTTAAATTTCAAGTCTAGGTTGCGCAGCAGTTAACAACAAGAGAGGGAGAGATGAAATGAACGTGAAGTTGATGGTTGTTCCAGGAAAGATTGTGGAACTTGAGGTTCCCGCAGGCACTACGGTTCTTGGTTTGGCCGAAAAAGCCAGCCAAGTTAAACCCGAAGTTGACTGGGTTGGTTTGGCTCAAAATCGTGAAGTCCGAGTGAATAAGAGGAAATTCTCTAATAATGCGGAAGTTGATACCGCCAAAGGTTATGTCGGTAGTATCCTCGTTACTCCGCTTGCAGACTTTGATGTCGTTTTGATTATCACCAAAATCCAGGGTAATGAAGAGGGCGTTATAACTTGCACAATTAACGGTGAAGGATACTCTTTGGAAACTCCCGATACTATTGCTAATATTTTGCGAAGTCTTACCGACATTAATCCAGACGATGTGGTTTCTGTGACCGTTAATGGTGAAGAAGCCAATTTGGAGGATTTGATTGGCGAAGGCGACTACATTGAAGTCGAGCTTAAGGACGATTCAGACGACGACGAAGACGACGATAACCAATCGGTTATCGTGGTTGACGGCGAATCTTTTGAAGCTGATCCAGACGGCAAGCTGGCGGCTATTGAGGCAATTTTACAACTTTAATTTCCATTGTACATTTTAAGTTTAAATCAACGCGGATACATCTGTATCCGCTTTTTTATTTGCTAAAAGCAAAATTATATTGTAGTATACCCCTATCTGCCGTGAAACCCGGTCGTTTTTGTGTATATAAAATGAGTAGGTAGATAAATATAAGTGCAATATGAAAATTAAGGACATTTAGCTCAGTTGGTTACCCGCCCGTACCGAACGGTACATTCGGGCGGGGAGCGCACCGTTCACATCGGTGAGGTCACAGGTTCAAATCCTGTAATGTCCACTATGGATAAAATATTCAAATTAAAATCAAAGTATAAACCAGCTGGTGATCAACCTAAAGCGATTAGTGAACTAATTGGTGGTTTAAAAAATGGCTCTGATTTTCAAACACTACTGGGTGTAACTGGATCCGGCAAGACTTTTAGTGTGGCTAATATAATTGCCGATTTTAATCGGCCGGTTTTGGTGATGGCGCCAAATAAATCTTTGGCGGCTCAGCTTTACCGTGAATACAAAAATTTCTTTCCCCATAATAGTGTTAATTATTTTGTCTCTTATTATGATTATTATCAGCCAGAAGCTTATATGCCTACCAGTGATACTTATATAGAAAAAGAAGCGATGATTAACGAGGAAATTGATCGCTTAAGACATCAAGCGACCACGGCGCTATCAACTAGGCGTGATGTGATAATTATAGCTAGTGTTTCTTGCATTTATAATTTGGGTTTGCCGGTTAGTTATACCCAGTCATCTCTTCATTTGGAAATTGGCCAAAACATTGTGCGTCATGATTTGATTTCACAATTAGTTAAAATTCAATTTGAAAGAACTAAAGGTGAATTGAAGCGTGGCCATTTTAGAGTTCGCGGTGATGTTTTTGAAATAATGCCAGCCGGTGAGGATGTGATTTATCGCTTGGAATTAGATGCTCAAAAAGTTATTGATATTGGTATTGTTGATAAAACCACCAGGCATATCATAGAAGGATTAAAAGATATAATAATTTTTCCGCCTAAACATTTTATTTCTACTAAACCAGAAATTGAAAGAGCTATTTCTGATATTAAAGTAGAATTAAAAGATCGATTAAAATATTTTCAAGCTAATAATTTATATTTAGAAGCCGAGAGATTAGAAAGACGAACAAAATACGATCTGGAAATGTTAAGGAGTTTGGGTTATTGTCATGGTATAGAAAATTATTCACGTCATTTGACAGGTAAATTGTCTGGTGAAGCGCCCGATTCGCTTTTATCTTATTTTCCTAAAGATAAAAACGGTCAACCAGATTTTATGTTGATTATGGATGAATCACATATTGGCTTGCCGCAGGTGAGGGGAATGTATGAGGGCGATAGAGCCAGAAAAGAAAATTTAATTAAATACGGCTGGCGTCTACCTAGCGCTTTAGATAATCGCCCCCTGAAGTTTAATGAGTTTTTAGAAAGAATAGGACAAACTATTTTTACTTCAGCTACTCCTGGTGCTTGGGAGATACAACATTCCAAAAAAGTTGTCGAGCAAGTTATTCGTCCAACTGGCTTAGTGGATCCGCCCATTGAAATTAGATCGGTTTATGATAAAAAGAAAAACAAAAGTCAAGTGGATGATCTAATAGAAGAGTTAAGAGTTGTCATTGCGAGCCCTGTTTCTTTGTCATTGCGAGCGAAACGAAGTGAAGCGAAGCAATCCCATGGCAATAAAAATAAGATTGCTTCCCCGCCTTCGCGAGGACCCGCTCCACTACCTTACAGTGACAATAAGAAAACTGGTCGAGCGATTGTTAATACTCTAACCAAAAAAATGGCTGAAGATCTAGATTCTTATTTACAGAAAAACGGTTTTAAGGCTGCTTATCTTCATTCTGATATTAAAACTTTCAGAAGGACAGAAATATTAAGAGAGTTTAGAGAGGGGCAATTTGATATTTTAGTGGGTGTTAATTTGCTTCGCGAAGGTTTGGATTTGCCAGAGGTAACACTGGTGGCGATTATGGATGCTGATAGGGAAGGATTTTTACGCAGTGAGGAAGCCTTAATTCAGACCATGGGACGAGCGGCTAGAAATATATTAGGCAAGGTTATTTTATATGCTGATAAAAAAACAGGCTCGATGAAGCGAGCGATTGAGGTAGTAGAAAGAAGAAGGAAATTACAACTAATTTATAACAAAAAACATAAGATTACACCCAAGACGATTAAAAAAGATATTGAGAGTATGTTAGATGTGGTGGAGAAATAATTACCCGTTGTTATTCCCGCGTACCTGCCTGCCGGTAGGCAGGGGTGGGAATCCAGTGTTTATTTTACTGTCATTGCGAACGCAGTGAAGCAATCTCATGTATTTACTCACACTTTTCTTTTTCTAGGAAAAAGAAAAGCTGTGCCAAAAGAAAAAGTCGCGAGCTGGTTAAAAATTAAGGCAAAATTTCAGCACGCTCGCTAAGCCAACAAATGTCGCTTCGCTCCTGAGTTGGCTCTTAACACTCGCTTAGCATAAATTTTGACACTAAATTTTTAAAGGCTCGCATAAATTATTATTATAATTGAAAATAAAAAACCACCTAATGGTGGTTTAAGAAAGAACAAAATAATAATTCAATAACCAGTCATATCTTGCACCGATTCCTCCGTCTCTGACAAAACATTTTCTATTATATGCTTTGCCCACAATAAGCTTCCGGTTTTGAAGCCAAGTAAACTAAGCATTGGCAATATAACATCACAGTGTACAATAGCATTAGCATTGGCTCTTAACACTTTATTTCTCTGATGTAATTGTTTTGGTTCTACTAGTTGTTTCCAGGCTTCTTTACCATGTTTATCGATAAATTCTTCTTGAGTCATGGTTTATTCTCCTTGGGTTGTAATTAGGCCAGTGTTAATTATTTTTTACCGTTTAAGATTTTCTAATGCCCAAATTAGTAAGTGTTTTCCAAAGATCTATGGCGGAGGTAAATGTTTTTTCTCCCCTTATTGATCGTGATTGTAAAGACAATAGATAAACAGGTTGCGATTGGCCATTTATCATTTCCAGAGAATTTTTGATGCGCCCGGCAATAATGGCTACACCATCAAATAAACCGTTTTCTAAAATCGTATTTGATCTAATGATATGGAAATCAATCACCCAATCACTGCCAGAAGTTTCAAGCTCTTGCCCGTTTATGTCTCTATATTGCCTTACGGGAGCTGCTATAAAACTCATTTCCCAAAGTAATACAGACGGCTCTGTTTCACAGAACGCTTCCAGTTTCAATGATAGCATTTTTCCCGACATGTTATCATCGGTAATTTCTACCTTAACAAATGGCTTCTTAGATATTTTAGAGTTCATTAGTGATTCCCTCCTTTCTATTGACCATCAATAGGTTAGGTGGTACAATAATTGTTCGTATCACAATAATAATACTAAATTATAAGGTTCAAAATCAAATTAAATCCTATTATAATTATCATAAAATGTCAACTTAATGAAAGATAGCATAATTATCCGCGGGGCGCGGGTGCACAATTTAAAAAATATCAGTCTGGAAATACCACATAATAAATTAGTGGTCTTTACCGGTGTTTCTGGCAGTGGCAAATCTTCCTTGGCCTTTGACACTATTTTTGCCGAAGGGCAAAGACGTTATATCGAATCTTTATCACCTTATGCCCGGCAATTCTTAGGCCAAATGAAACCCGCTGATGTAGATGAAATAATTGGTTTAGCTCCTTCTATTTCTATAGATCAAAAAGCCCTATCACATAATCCTCGTTCAACCGTGGGAACTTTAACAGAAATTTATGATTACTTGCGCGTTTTATACGCCAGATTAGGAGAAGTATATTGTCCTAAATGTGATCATAAAATTGATAAACTG
The DNA here is from genome assembly GCA_964361645.1 of uncultured Gammaproteobacteria bacterium. Lineage (GTDB taxonomy): Bacteria > Patescibacteriota > Patescibacteriia > 2-01-FULL-39-33 > 2-01-FULL-39-33 > 2-01-FULL-39-33. The sequence goes on along the minus strand of CAYIBK010000017.1, from coordinate 11,950 downwards.
GCACTCGATGAAATGATTGATATCATTAAATCACGTGCCAAAGAATTAGATGAAGAATATGTCACAATTTTAGCTCCAGTGGTGGTGGATAGAAAAGGGGAATATTATCAACTGCTTTACGATTATTTAGCTTTAGGATTTGGGGAGGCTAGAATAGATGGCAAGTTTTATTCGCTTCATGAAAAAGTAAAATTAGCCAGACACAGCAAGCATAGTATTGAGATTGTGATTGATAAGGTGATGATTACAGATGAAGGAAGATTATCAGAGGCGGTGGAAAATGCTATTAATTACGCCAATGGTTTGGCAGTGGCTTTGTTTAAAAATAACCCTCCCCTTGGTGAGGGGAGGGCAGGGAGGGGTTTGCCAAAAACTACGGCAACCACCCCTAATCCACTCCTTGGTAAGGATGGGGCGTCATCAGAATTCCTATTATCTTCTAATTGGACATGTCCTAATGACGGCTTTGCTTTCCCAGAAGTGGAACCAAGATTATTTTCTTTTAATAGCCCCCATGGTGCCTGTGTAAAGTGCCATGGGTTAGGTAGGTTAGAATTATGGGAAAATAAAAAGAAATTTGATGATGAGGGCAAAGAAGTGGGGGAATATCAAAATCAATATGAGAAAGCGGTTGAGCCATGCCCCAATTGTCAGGGGAAAAGACTGCGAGATGAGTCTTTGTCAGTTAGAATTAATGGCAAAAATATTGCTGAAGTCAGCGCCATGTCGATTGAGCATGCCTATGATTTTTTTGTGGCTTATCATAATAAGATGACTGCTCGGCAAAAAGAAATTGCCGAAAATGTGGTGATTGAAATCGGCGATCGTTTGGATTTTCTGCTTCAAGTTGGCTTGAATTATTTATCGTTAAGCCGTGAAGCCGAAACACTATCGGGCGGAGAAGCGCAAAGAATCAGATTGGGCTCGCAAATCGGATCTCATTTATCAAGAACTTTGTATGTTTTAGATGAGCCGACTATTGGATTGCATGAAAGGGATACAGAAAGATTAATCCAGACTTTAAAATCTTTAAAAGATCAGGGCAACTCGGTAATTATCGTGGAGCATGATGAAAGAACCATTAGGGCTTCTGATTTTTTAGTTGATTTAGGGCCATTGGCTGGCCGGCATGGCGGGGAAGTGGTAGCCATAGGTGAAACCAAGGAATTGCTCAAAAAAAATAATCCTCAAAAATCTTTAACTTTAGAATATTTGCGTGGGGATAGATTTATTGAAACTGCTTCTCATAGGCGAACCAATACCAGTGAAGCGATTAAAATTATCGGTGCCCGAGCTAATAATTTGAAAAATGTCCAAGTGTATATACCGCTGAGGAAAATGGTTTGTATCACTGGTGTTTCAGGTAGCGGCAAATCATCACTTCTTTATGATGTCTTATACAAAAATGTCCAGAAGATAAAAGCCAATCCGCGGATGGCTTCTAATGTCAAAAAAGAAGAATTGGAGGATGTGGCTAAAATTATGGGTACTGATTATATTAATCGAGTGGTTATAGTGAATCAATCACCCATCGGCCGTACTCCTAGATCAAATCCAGCCACTTATACCGGTATTTTTACGCCGATCAGGGATTTCTTCGCCCTACTGCCTCAATCCCGTGAAAAGGGTTATACGCTTTCCAGATTTTCTTTTAATCGCCCGGGCGGACGCTGTGAAGCTTGCGATGGCGCCGGTTCTAATCTAATTGAAATGCATTTTTTACCGGCAGTGACAGTGGAGTGTGAAGTCTGTCATGGCAAGAGATTTAATCGCGAAACTCTGCAGGTCAAATACAAGGGCAAAAATATCTCCGAGGTTTTAGCTTTGACTATTGATGAAGCCATTGGCTACTTTGACACTCACTATCAGATTACTGATAAACTAAAAGTTTTACAGGAAGTTGGTTTAGGTTATTTGCAATTAGGCCAAAGCGCTACCACGCTTTCCGGAGGTGAGGCGCAGAGAATAAAATTAGCTCGTGAGCTTACTCATACTTTAGGTCGGAAAACTTTATATCTTCTGGATGAGCCAACGGTGGGTCTTCATTATCATGATATTGAATTATTGCTTCAAGTGTTGAACAAATTAATTGATCGGCAAAATAGCATTGCGGTGATAGAACATAATATGCATATTATTCATGCTTCTGATTATGTCATTGATTTGGGCCCAGAGGGCGGGGACAGGGGAGGATATGTTGTGGCCAAGGGTACGCCGGAAGAAATTATTAGAGATGAAAAAAGTGTGACCGGTAAATATTTAAAGGATTATTTGAAATAATTATCTTTTTATCTGTCATCCTCGACTTGATCGGGTATCCAGTGTTTATTTTACTGTCATTGCGAACGCAGTGAAGCAATCTCATGTATTGATTCACACTTTTCTTTTTCTATGAATATGTAAAATTATCACAATATTTTTTAATGTTCGTCTGATTTTATTTAAATTTATTATAAATAGAAAGTCGAGTATATGAAAAATTTAGCGCTCAAAATATATTGTCATTGCGAGCGTAATGAAATGAAGTGAAGCAATCTCATTTGATATAAACAAGGTATTTAATAATATAAATAAAAATATTAAATAAAAAATCCCTATTAGCGTATAATAGGGATGTAGAAACTAATAAAGTACATAACAATTCCGATGATAAAAGTGATTAGTGTATCCAGTGGAATTTTAAACTGGCTATTATCATCTTTCTCCTTATGGAGTCTGATAGTATAGCCTATACTCATTATCATTAAACCAAAACCGATAGCCCAAAGCAAGTCGTGTGCTAATTGCATGATTTTATCCTCCGAATAAGAGTATAGCAATTTTAAAATAAATAAAAAAGGACTTTAGCGAATGAATTCTCGCTAGAGTCCCGGGTTTGAAAGTTACAAATATATTGAAATTATTATCAAAAGTACAATACCAACCAATATCAATATAGCAGCAATTTCTTTGGGGTAAATTGGATTTTTACTAAATAGAACTTGGCTACCGGAGCCTATTAGAGCGCCGGAGAAAAAGAATGAAATAAACATCATCATTTCGCATCTCCCCTTGGTTATTTGACTGTACAAGACATCCCCATTATATCATAGTTAATAGTTTTTGTCAATAGTAACGTAATTTATATATGAAAAAGTTAAAAGAAAAAGTCCACCCTGTTAAATCCCGCTTAGCGGAAAATTTGCTTAAGGCAAATTTATTTAACAGGGCAAGCAATTTACCCCTATCTCCAGGTGTCTATATGTTTATCGGCTCAAGGGGTGAGATTATTTATATTGGCCGGGCCACCAGTTTAAAAAAGCGTGTTTTACAATATTTTAGAAAAGACATTGATTCTCGGATTGCCGAGATGGTTTTTTTAGCCAAGAATATCAAACATCAAAAAACCGATACGGTCTTAGAAGCTATAATTTTAGAAGCTAATCTGATTAAAAAGCATTGGCCCAAATATAACGTCAAAGATAAAGATCATCGGTCTTTTGTTTTTGTGGTGATTTCCAAGAAAGATTATGCTTACCCGATTATTGTGAGGGAAAGGGAGCTGAAGAAATTTCCTACTTCTTCTGCTTACATTTTTGGTCCATACCAAAATGCCACTTTATTAAAAAATACACTCAGGCTTATTAGGCGCATTTTTCCCTATAGCACTTGCACGCCTAATTCCGGCCATCCTTGTTTTGATTACCAAGTCGGACTTTGTCCGGGAACTTGTGTGGGTAAAATTACCAAAAATGATTATAAGAAAAATATTCAGAATATAACCCTACTTTTTAAAGGCGAGAAGAAAAGATTGCTCAAAAAATTAAAAAAAGCCAATCCTCAATTGGCTAAGACGCTTAAAAATATTCAGGATGTCACTCTAATTACCAGAGATGAATTAAATGACATCCCGGCTAAAAATAGAATAGAGGGTTATGACATTTCCCATTTTACCGGTAAAGAAACTGTTGGGGCGATGTCGGTGGTAATTGATGGTCAATTAGCCAAAGATCAATATCGTTTGTTTAATATTAAGGCAGCTCCAGCTAACGATGATTTACGCGCTCTAGAGGAAATAGTTAGAAGAAGATTTAAACATCTGGAATGGCCTTGGCCCAATTTGATTTTAATTGACGGGGGGAAACCGCAGATTGATTATATAAACAAAGTTTTAAAGAATATCAATATTAATATTCCGATAATCGGCTTGTCTAAATTAGCCGGAGACAGGATGGTTTTTCCTAATAAAACTAGTAAAGCTATTATAGAATTGGCGCAATCGCAGAGAGGAGTATTAACTAGAGTGAGAGATGAAGCTCATCGTTTTGGTAATTCGGCTAGTGGTAGAAAAAGAAGAAAAAGGTTTTATGCGGTTTACCCTGTTAAATAATTTTAATTTTATTAATAAAATTAAAATTAGATTTAAGTAGTGTCTAAAAAACTCCCTATAATTTGATTAAAAAATATTTAAATTAAAATACATAAAAGTAATATTAAATCTTATTTAACAGGGTGAATAAAAAAAGCCCAGATAAATTTAGGGCTTTTATTTTTTATGTTTTCTAGCTTCGCATTTTTCCACATGTTTGGCGAAATGCGTTTCTTTAATATGGCGCTCGCAATGCGGGCAAACTTTACAGCAAGGAGGCAGACAGTGCCCTGGCCACTGATGGTATTCGCAATCACACACTTCATTATCCGATGTGCATATTAGTAGACGTTCTTTACCACATTTAACTATATGCTCGTCATAACTATGCCATTTGATATTTTTGCCACAATACGGGCATTTATTACAGCAAGGCATACAATGTTGCATCATCCCGGCTGGTAGCCTGTGGCAATCGCAATCACAAACTTCAAAATTCGGACAGCAGTTCATAACCATGGTTTACCTCTTTTCTTGTTTTAAATTAAGCCAATGTGCTATTATGGTTTTAGAAAATAATTTAAGCTGCTGGTCTTGGTTGTTCTGGCCTCTTACATCTGCCAACATGATTAACAAAAAATTGTAATCTGATATTTTCTCCACAAAAGGGGCATTTACCGCAACATGGTTCTGATGTTTTTGTCTTCTTATGATAATCTGTCTGGCAAGTGCAGACATCAATTCTGATGACGTTATCTGGCATTGTCATTATCTGATCCTCCTGATATGGTAAAAATTAACTTAAATTATTTTAAATAACTAATAGAAAAATATCATATTTAGACAATAAAGTCAATGGTTAATTTTTGGGCTTTTAATGAATGTCAATAAACTTGGGATATAAAAAAAGTCTCTTATGGAGACTTGGTACTAATAGTTAGTGATTGATTTTTGTTTTATTTTATGTCTGGATTTACATCTTTTCTTATGTTTTCTGTATGATGTTGTTTTGATATTTTTCTGGCAATATTCACACGTATTGCAGCAAACAATCGTATGTTCTAGACCAGGATGATCATGGCACAAACAACCGCAAATTTCCATATTCAAGACAAACTGATGTTCCACTTACAACTCCCTATTTGCGTTGGTTTTTCTTTGCCCATATCTAATAAAGTACTATAGGGAAGTTACTATATAATATTAATTTAAATATGTCAAGAGAATGAATATCTTCTCTGTTTACAAACCCAAAGGCCCAACCTCATTTGATATAATTGCCCAAATAAAAAAAGCCACCGGTGAACAGAAAGTTGGCCATGCCGGAACCCTCGATCCTTTAGCTGAGGGCATTTTAGTGGTAGCTTTAGGGCGTGAAGCTACTAAAAATCTGAGTCAGATAGTTAAAATAGAAAAAGAATATATCGCCGATATAAAATTAGGATTATCCAGTAGCACTGATGACGAAGAAGGTCATAAAGTTAAAAGTTTAAAAGTTTATAAAGTTTATAAAGTTGAAGTAGAAAAAATATTAAAAAAGTTTGTTGGGCAGATAAAACAAGTTCCGCCGTTTTATAGTGCTATTAAAGTCAATGGTCAAAGGTCTTATAAATTAGTCAGAGCTGGAAAAGCAGTGGAGTTAAAATCCAGGCCGGTAGAAATTAAAAGCCTTAAAATATTGAAATATAAATTTCCCAATCTTAAAATAAAAGTCGTTTGCGGTCCGGGAGTATATATAAGATCTTTAGCTAGAGATATTGGCAAAAGTTTATCAGTAACTGGTTATATGTCTGATTTAAAAAGAACCAGAGTGGGACAATTTAAAATCAGTAATGCTATAAGTATTGATGATATAACTAAAAGATTTTTGGCGGATCAGATTGGAATTTTAAAAAGAGGTGGCATTGGGATAATCCCCACCGATACTATTTATGGTTTAGTGGGTCTGGCTTTAAATAAAAAAGTGGTGGAAAGGATTTATAAAGTTAGAAGAAGGAGTCCTGATAAGCCCTTTATAATTTTGATTAGTTCTTTTGCCGATTTAAAAAAATTTGGTGTAAAAACAAATTCTAAAACTAATAAAATCTTAAAAAAATACTGGCCCGGCCAGGTTAGTATCATTTTGGATTGTGATCAGAAGTTAACTTATCTTCATCGTGGCACTAATTCCTTAGCTTTTAGACTACCAGATAATGATTGGCTTAAATTAATACTTCAAAAAACAGGGCCACTAGTGGCTCCCAGTGCTAATTGGGAAGGACACAATCCGGCGCTAACCATCAAGCAGGCTAAAAGGTATTTTAGTAATTCTGTTGATTTTTATATTGATCGTAGGAAACTAGAATCAAAGCCTTCAACTTTAATAAAAATAGCCTCAGGTGATTTGACCGTCTTAAGACAGGGGATGATTAAAATCAGCTGATTGTTTCTATTTTTAAGACAATGCTATAATATGGTTAGCGATATGAAAAAAATATTTATTTTACAAAAGGACTTGCCCACTGGCAGGCCGGGTTTTACTCTTTTAGAAATTTTACTGGCAGTAGTAGTTATTGGCATCTTAGTTGGTATTGTAATTGTCGCGACCAATCCAGACAAGCGATCGGCGGATGTTAGAAATGCCCAAAGAAGATCTGATGTCAGGATAATTTTAAATGCTGTTCATCAATATTATTTAAATAATAACAATTCTCTCCCGGCCTCTATTACCAATATGGAAACGGGGGTTTGTTCAGATGCCGGTGTTTGTGTCGGACTAATAAAGTTAAGTGCTGACTTGGTGCCTGCTTACATTGCTTCTTTGCCGATTGATCCCAGCCAGGCGGCTGTAGCTGGTGGTGCCACTGGCTATACTATTTATAAAAATATTACTAATGGTCGTGTGACAGTCAAAGCTCCTTGGGCAGAAAATAGTGCTCTCATTAGTTTAACCAGATAAAAGCTAAATAAAAAAGCCGTCTATATTAATAGACGGTTTTATGGTTTTAAATCCCTGATTTTTTCTAGGGCATTTCTAAAAATAACTAAATTAGGATGAGGTTTTTCTGGCACTTCCCAACAATCATTGCATCTGGGCTCGTAACTATAACCCAAGTCGTGGTTAGAGGAATCGTCTACCAAAAATACCGGATCGGTTATGGGTGTGGGATAACCATTTTGTAATCTTTGAGTATGGGAAGCTATTTGGCCACAACTGCAAGTGGTGTGTGGATTAAGAATCTCGTTAGCCTCAGGACAAAGTGAACTTAAAATTTCAAATTTTCCACCATAACAATTCTGAATCAAACCACAGAGAATAACTCGTTTTCCGGCTGTTAAAAGTTCTCTAATTAGCTCAGTAAAATGCCACGGGTCATTACCGACGCCGGTTTCAAAGAATTGGCATTCATCAATAATGATAACATCAGGGGCGTTTTTGGATATTTCTAGGGCTAATTCTCGTAGATTACCAACAGCAATTACATCATCAAATCTTTGGCCGTTTCTGGAGACAATAGTTGTTTTACCACTTCTGGTCTCTATCACCGGTTTAAAGACCATAAATTTTAACTTAGATCCAATAGGTAAACGACTATTATTTTCTTGAAGCTTGCCGATGACTCGCAAAAGTTCGGCAGTTTTACCAGAACCCATGGTGCCAAAAATTAGCGTTAAGAATCTCATCTTTTTTATCTCCTTGTAAAAGTGCTTGTATTGATGTTACTTTTTAAAAAGTCAATTGTCAAATATAATAATTATTTGCTATAATATCAAATATGATTAGTTTAAAAAACAAAAAATTTGATGTTGTTTCCATCGGCGGCGCCACTGGTGATTTTATGTTTTATTCCGGAGAAGGGGAACTTATTGCCACTAGCAATCTAACTAAGCAAAAATTGTTAGCCTTTGAGTATGGCGCCAAAATAATAGCCGACAAGCTTTATAAAACATATGGTGGGGGGGCAGCCAACACTTCTGTTTCTTTTGCTCATCTAGGTTTGAAAGCTGGAATAATTTCTAAAGTTGGATTAGACGAAGAAGGCAAGAAAGTAGTAGATAATTTAAAAAAGAAAGGGGTTGATACCAGTTTTATAAAATACGATAAGCATAATTCAACTGCCTTCTCTATGATTTTAACTGTTAAGGGTACAGAAAACGAACATATAGTTTTTGCCCATAGAGGTGCTAGTGATGTCCTATCAGCTAAAGACCTATCCTTGGATAAGATAAAAAGCGGTTGGTTTTATATTACTTCACTGCCTAAAATAGGCTGGGAAGGAATTATGGATTTAGTTATTAAGGCTAATTCTAAAATAGCTTGGAACCCCGGCAGTATGCAATTGAAACGATTATCTAGAATGAAAAAATACTTACCCAGGGTAAAGTTATTGCTTTTAAATAAAGATGAGGCTCTAGAATTTAAAAAATTAAAAAATATCAAAGGTCTTTTAAAATACATAAAAAATCTTGGTCCGGAAATAGTAGTAATCACAGATGGATCAGTTGGTGCCTATGCTTATGATGGAAAAAAATATTATTTTATCAAAGCTTTAAAGACCAAAAGCGTAGATACGGTGGGGGTGGGAGACGCCTTTTCCTCTGCCTTTACAGGTGCTTTAATCTATGGTAATAATATTAAGATAGCTCTGAAGTGGGGGGTAAGTAATTCGGCTTCTGTGGTCAGTAAAATTGGAGCTCAAAACGGATTGCTTTCCAAAAGGAAAATTGGCTGATATTTGGTGCCAGCTTCAATGGAAGGTGATAGACCAAAACACAGGTCTATTATTTTATTTATTTTAAAAATCAGGTGTTTTTATTTAATTGATTATTTCTATGATATTTAACTTAAAATTTAAAAATAAAAACTTAAAATAAATTATTATTAATTTTAAATTGTTATTTTAATTTTTAAACTATACCAAAGTTTTACATTTTTAATTTTGAATTTTAAATTAATATTTATACTATCCATTGTTAAAATTTAATAATAATTAATATTATTTAACTAAGAATTATGTCGGAAAAAAAGTATGTTTATTCCTTTGAAGAAGGAAACAAGGATTTAAAAGAAATTTTAGGTGGTAAGGGTGCTAATTTAGCTGAAATGAGTGGTTTGGGCATTAAAGTTCCGCCAGGTTTTACTATTACTACAGAAGTTTGCGCTACCTATCATAAAAATAATAAAATTTATCCATCAGAGGTTAAGGATCAGATCAATACTAAGTTAGCTGAATTGGAAAATAAAATGGGCAAGAAATTGGGTGATGATAATGATCCGCTTTTGGTTTCTGTGAGATCTGGCGCGGCCGCTTCTATGCCTGGTATGATGGATACCATTCTTAACCTGGGTCTCAATGATCAATCAGTTGAGGGCTTGGCTCAAAAATCCAACAATCCCAGATTTGCTTGGGATTCATATAGAAGATTTATTCAGATGTTTGGCGATGTGGTTATGGGAGTTGATGGCCATGAGTTTGAAGAGATTTTAGAAAATATTAAAGATACTGTTGGCGCCCAATATGATACTGATTTGACAGCCGGACATTTAGAAGAAATTACTAAAAGATATCGAGCTAAAATAGTTGAACTGAAAGGCAGGGATTTTCCCCAAGATCCAAAAGAACAATTGCAGTTAGCCATTGATGCTGTTTTTAATTCTTGGAACAATTATCGCGCCATTAGATATTTGGAAATTAATAATATCAGGGGATTAATTGGCACGGCGGTTAATATCCAAGCTATGGTTTTTGGCAATTTAAGTGAGACTTCAGGCACTGGTGTTTGTTTTACTAGAAATCCCAGCACTGGTGAAAATAAATTCTATGGTGAATATTTAATGAATGCCCAAGGCGAGGATGTAGTGGCTGGTATTAGAACTCCCAAACCTGTTAGTGCTCTAGAAGAGCAAAATAAAGCCATTTATGATGAATTAGTAGCTACCTGTGATCAAGTGGAAAAGCATTACAGAGATATGCAGGATATGGAATTTACTATTCAAGAGGGCAAACTTTTTATCTTACAAGCCAGAAATGGTAAAAGAACAGCCACCGCGGCTGTGAGAATCGCTGTGGAATTGGTTAAAGAAGGAATTCTAACCAAAGAAGAGGCTTTGATGAAAGTTCAAGCGGAACAATTAGATCAATTACTTCACAAACAATTAGATCCAATTGCTAAAGTTCAAGCTGAAGTAGTAGCCACGGGACTTCCTGCATCTCCTGGGGCGGCTGTGGGGCAAGTTGTTTTTACGGCATCTGAAGCTTATGAGAAAACTCAACAAGGATTAGATGTGGTTTTAGTTAGGGTGGAAACTTCACCAGAAGATATTGATGGTATGCATAGTGCCAAAGGCATTTTAACTGCCAGAGGTGGCATGACTTCTCATGCCGCAGTAGTAGCCAGAGGTATGGGCACTTGTTGTGTGGCTGGTTGCGCTGATATTTCTATTGATGAAAAAGCTAGAAAGTTTACCTTTAAAGCTACTGGCGTAGTGGTGAAAGAAGGTGATTTTATAACTCTAGATGGGGGAGATGGCACGGTTTATTTGGGTAAATTAAATACAGAGGACCCAGAACTTAGTGGTGATTTTGGAACTATTATGAACTGGTCTGATGAAATAAAAAGATTAAAAATAAGAACTAATGCTGATACTCCTTATGATGCTAAGGTAGCTAGAAAATTCGGTGCTGAAGGTATTGGCTTATGTCGAACAGAACATATGTTCTTTGAAGGTGATAGAATTAAAGCGGTTAGAGAAATGATTTTGTCTTCTGATGTTGAGGGACGAAAAAAAGCCTTGGCTAAATTATTGCCTTATCAAAAACAAGATTTCATCGGTTTATTTCATGCCATGGAAGGTTATCCAGTAACAGTTAGATTACTAGATCCGCCACTACATGAATTTTTGCCAACTAGCGAAAAGGATATTTACGAATTAGCCCGAGAGATGGAAGTTGATGCTGGCACGCTTAAAGCTAAAATTTCTGATTTGCACGAGTTTAATCCTATGCTTGGTCATCGTGGTTGCAGATTAGCCATAACTTATCCAGAGATTTACGATATGCAGGTTCAGGCTATAATTGAGGCGGCGATTGAAGTATCTCGTGAGTGTCCAACCTGTGGCCGGTCAAATCAAGTTGTGCCAGAAATTATGATTCCTTTAGTTGGTAACAGCAAAGAATTTTCTATCTTAAATAAAAGAATTAAAGAAATTGCCGATGCTATTATAAAGAGCGCTGATATTGATATGCTCTATAAGGTGGGTACTATGATTGAAGTGCCAAGAGCGGTCGTTACCGCCGATAAGATTGCCGAGGAAGCCGAATTCTTTTCTTTTGGCACTAATGATCTTACCCAAATGGGCTGTGGTTTTAGCCGTGACGATGCTGGAAAATTCTTAAAAGAATATGTGGCCAAGGGTATTTATAATCAAGATCCATTTGAGGTCTTGGATCAGGAAGGTGTGGGAGAATTGATTAAAATTGCTATTGAGAAGGGTAGAAGTGTAAGAGGCGATCTTAAAATTGGTATTTGCGGTGAGCATGGCGGTGAGCCCAGCAGTGTGGAATTCTGCCACCGACAGGGTTTTGATTATGTTTCTTGCTCTCCCTTTAGAGTGCCAATTGC
>CAYIBK010000016.1:15004-22680 GCA_964361645.1 uncultured Gammaproteobacteria bacterium | reverse complement strand
ATTGCTATTCTAGATTTAATGCCCAATACTGCAGGTATGGCATTGGTTTTACCAAAAAAACACCATGATTCTTATGTGTTTAATATGCCAAATAATGTTTATCAAGAATTTATGTTAGCTTCCAAAGAAGTTGCAAAAATTTTAGAAAAAGGATTAAGTCTTAAAAGGGTAGCTATGGTTATGGAGGGTATGGGTGTAAACCACGCCCATATTAAATTATATCCATTACATGGAATTAAAGAGGAATTTAAAGAAATGTGGGCCAAGAAAGAAATTTATTTTGATAATTATGAAGGATATATTTCCACTCAACTTGGTCCTAGAAAATCAATAGGTGAATTACAAAAAATAGCTGATAAAATAAAAAATAATTTATCTTAGTAAATTATTAAATAAAATAGCACGGTAATTTACCGTGCTTTGTGTTTAACCAATAATTTCTCCTCGGTTAAACTTAATTATGGGCACTAATTCTCCGTTCCAGAATCTGAGCTTCACTTCAGCCTCGGCAAATAACTGCTTAGTCCTTTGGGCATGTTCTTGCCACTCTATTGGATTTTGATCATCCCATGATTTATCCACCACCACTTCTTTAATACCACTCTGGACAATGGCTCTGGCACAATCCATACAGGGAATGCCATTGGTATACATAATGCAATCCTTTAGGGATGCTCCAAATCTAGTGGCATTAAAAATAGCATTTCTCTCGGAATGTTCAAACCAAAAGTATTTTTCGGGCCTAAGTTGTCTTTCTGGGACATTATCATTTATCCCACGAGGAAAACTGTTGTAGCCGGTAGATCTGACTTCTTTGTCTGGCCCAATAACTACTGCACCGATATGAGTGCTCTCATCCTTGCTTTTAGTAGCCACTAAATAAACCATGGTCATAAAAAGCTGATCCCAATTGGGTATTTCTGGCTTGTCCATTATCATTCTCCTGTTAGCCTCGGTGGTTCTTTTAAAAAGATCTTATAGCAAAAATACCATAACACAAATTTATTTAATATTCAACTCCATAACATATTCTTGGTCGGATATTATGGCGCTAAAATAAATATTTTTTCCATCAGCGTTTATGGTAAGATGGTTTATTTTTAGGCCGGAAAATAATTCAATTACATTTCTCAACTCCCTATTATCCAATTCAATTATTTTTATTTTATTTTCACTAGTAAATATTATATGTCGTCCCTCTGGATGCCAAATAGCTTCATCAATACCAGCTCCGATTCTAGTAATTAGTTCTGGTTCTCTTTTATCAAGTTCATAAATCCATATCTCCCAACTGTTATAAAAAATAAAAGTGTTTTTATTTAACCAAAAGATATTTTTAGCCTCTTTTTTAATGGTTTTATTTTTCATCTTTGGATCGATGATAAATAATTCCTGTAATTCTTTATTTAAGAGGATTAATCGGGGGAAATTATAATTCAAAAAAAGGCAATCTTGGCATTTTATCCCATCAATAATTTCTGGATTGTTATTTTCAGAAAGTTTTTGTTTATAGACGATATCCTTGTAAAAATAATAGATAATGTCATTGGTAATGATAAAATCAGATATTTCTTTATTAAATACCAATTTTGTTTCTCTAGTGAATAAATCAATTCTCCAAATTCCCAAATTATTGGAAGCATAGAGAGTATTGTCATTTTTTAAATTCCATTTGACTGATTTATAATTATTGTCGTTTATAATAGTGGGCTTGATATAGTATCTTTCAGTATCAAGAACTAAATATTTATCATCTGATTTTATTAATATTTTTTTTCCAGTATTAGACCATTCTAGTATTTTGGGGTTAGTATACTCCCCAGCTTGATAAATATCATGGAATTCTTGGTTGTTTAGATCTAGAGTAATAATTTTCCGGTCTTGAGTTACAAAAACTATTTTTTTATTATCAGGGGATGCCAGCCAATCTATTATTTGATATTCTGACAGTTGAATGGGTAAATTATTTTTCCATAATATTATATCCTCGGCAAAAGTGGTTGAGTTTTCCGATATTTGCAATTTTTTAGTCCAATCATGATAGCCCTTTTGGGATAATTGAATTTCATAATCAGCCGGTAGAAGTTTTTCTATTCTAGCTGGGGTTTGATCTCCTTCAATCATTTTTCCATTCAAATAAATATCGGCTTTTTTAGGAATGGAGCTGATAATGAAGATGCCTGTTTTTTGGACTTTGCCACGCTTAAAATTATAGCGATACCCCTCCGTGTAGAGGATTATTATAGGAGTAACAATAAAAAAGATTATAATAAAAGAGACATAAATTATTCTTCTAAATAATAAATTTTTAGAAGTGACAAGTTTTATATTTTGGTATTTACTTTTTACCTCCTGCATTCTATTCGTTTATTTTTTCTATTTTAGCTCCGATATTTTTAAGTCTAGAAACTATATTCTCATAACCTCGTTCTATTTGATAGATATTATCTATTATGGTTTCGCCTTCAGCACACAAGCCGGCTATAATTAACGCCATGCCAGCTCGCAGATCAGGACTTTCCAATTTTTTCCCATGAAGTTTAGTTTTTCCGCTGACAATAACTCGATGTGGATCACACATAATTATATCTGCTCCCATAGTATTTAACTTATCAGTATAAAAAAGACGTCCTTCAAAGATAGTTTCATGGATTAAGCTTCGGCCATCGGCTTGGGTCATTAAAACTGTAAAGGGTGCTTGTAAATCGGTGGGGAATCCGGGATATTCATGGGTTTGTATTTCTGTGGCGCGTAGATGGCTGGTTTTAGTGGCTATATAATCTGGCCCTATTTCTAAATTAGCGCCGGCATTTTTTAAAATAGCCAAAACAGTTTCCAAGTGTTTTGGATTGCAATTGGTAATTTTTATTTTGCTATTAGTAGCTAATCCTAATATAACAAAAGATCCAGTTTCTATTCTATCTGGTATAAGTTCATATTTACCACCAGATAATTTTTCAACCTCCTCAATTATTATTTGCGGTGTGCCAGCCCCCGTTATTTTTGCTCCGCATTTGTTTAGATAATCAGCCAGGGCTGGGATTTCTGGTTCCATAGCCGCATTAATTATAGTGGTTTTACCCTCGGCTAAACAGGCAGTCATCATTAAACTTTCGGTGGCGGTAACAGCAATTTTAGGCATGACTATTTTAGCTCCTTTTAATTTTTTAGCTTTTAGGGTGAAAGACTCTCCATGATCAAATATTTCTGCTCCCATCGCCCTAAGTCCTGATAAGAATAAATCTATTGGTCTTTTGCCAATTATACAGCCGCCAGGATGGCTCATAGTAACTTCACCAAACCTAGCTAGTAGTGGTCCAGCCAGCATTATTGATGATCTTAATTTTTTTACCAGTTGCTGATCGGGGGTGGATTTTTTTATGCCACTAGGATCAATTTCTAAATTTGACTCCTGCCAAGTTATTTTAGCTCCCAAACTTTCCAAAATTTCGGCCATTCTTTTAATGTCTTCTATTTGCGGAATATTCTCAACTTGGCAAATTTGGTCAGACAAAATAGAGGCTGCTAGTATTTTAAGAGCAGCATTTTTAGCGCCAGAAACTTTTATTTCTCCAGATAATGGATGGTTACCGATTATTTTATATTTTTCCATTCCTTCGGGTGATTTTAGTATTTTTATAATGTTGCTGGCCTAATACCTCTGGTATGAAGGCCAGTATGAGAAAAAATATTGTCGGCGGAGCCGACACTGATCATTTTAATTTGCCCAGATACTGCTGTCTTAAGACAGCAGTCAAATTCATTTTGGATATATTATTACATATTTTACGATATTTTAATAGTTGACAAAATTATTATAATATGATGATACCTCCATTCTTTCTATATTATTATGTTTTTGTTTTGTTGCTAATTTTCTGATACAATTATGTAATATATGTAATATAAAATAACACCAATATTCCATGATAAATTTTAAAATGCCGCTCATAAATAGAATTCAAGTGAAGAGTGTGCCATTTTGGCTTTCTTTTATTTTTGTTATCGTGGCTTTTGCTTTGGGTTTGCTTTTGGGTGGCAATGTTTCTATTCAAAAAGGCAAAGAAATAATAAGGGGCTTAAATCCTAATGCTACTACCACGTCTTTGGGTATAGTTAAAGATAAAGACGGAGCCATACCTGATTATCTTAAAAAGGATGTTGATTTTAATTTATTTTGGGATGTCTGGAATATTGTTAAGCAGGAATCATACGATAGTAATATCCCAGACACACAACTTTTTTATGGAGCTCTCTCGGGTATCGTAGCTTCTTTGGGCGATCCCCACTCAATTTTTTTTACCCCAGAAAATACCAACGGTTTCAATGAAGAATTGGATGGTAAATTTGAAGGTATTGGCACAGAAATAGGCATGAGAAATAATATTTTAACTGTTATAGCTCCACTGGATAATTCGCCCGCCTTGAAAGCCGGACTTCGACCCAAAGATCTTATTTTAGAAATTGATGGCAATAAAACTGAAGACATGAGTTTAAATAAGGCGGTTAGTCTGATTCGTGGCAAAAGTGGCACAGAAGTTGTTTTGACAATTTATCGCGATGGTCTTAAAGAACCCAAGAAAATTTCTATAATTAGAGAGGCTATAAAAGTTAAAAGTGTGGAATTTGAAATAAAGGATAATAATATTGCTTATATTAAAATCAGGCAATTTAATTCCGAGACTGTGCCGTTATTTAATGATGCGGTTCTGGAAATATTAAAAAGGCCAAATATCTCTGGAATAATTTTAGATATGCGTTACAACCCAGGAGGTTATTTGCAAGCAGCTATTGATGTTTCAGGCGAGTGGGTTGATGGTGAAGTGGTGGTTAAAGAAAAAGTCAGAAATGGAGAAGAAGTGCTCCATCGGTCTAATAAATCAGCTAATTTAGCCAGGTTTAAAACAGTGGTATTAGTTAATGATGGCAGTGCTTCGGGCTCGGAAATTGTCGCCGGAGCTCTTCAGGATTTAGGTAAGGCGACTATTTTAGGCACTCAGACATTTGGCAAGGGTTCAGTCCAACAACTAATCAACTTAAAGGATGGTTCATCTATTAAGTTAACAGTGGCCAAATGGTTTACGCCCAAGGGCAATTCCATTGAGGGTGATGGCATTACGCCAGATGTTTTGGTGGAAATGACTGAAGATGATTATAATACCTATAAAGATCCGCAACTAGATAAAGCTATAAGCCTAATAAGGGGCGAGTAAAGGCTATTTGTGTTAATTAATTAGCAGGTGTTATAATATAAGCAAAATTAATTCCATGGCTGTAATAGATTATGAAAGTTATCTTGCTTAAGAAAATTAAGGGACTAGGGGATATCGGCGATATCAAGGAAGTGGCTGATGGCCATGCTCTTAATTTTCTAATTCCTCAAAAAATAGCTAAACCAGCCACAGCCGAGAATATAAGTAAGCTTAAGAAACACAAAGCAGAGGCTGTTAAAAGAGCAGAGCAAGATTTAATTTTGGCTCAGCAAAATGCCAAGAAGTTACAAGGCATAATTTTGGAATTAAAGGGCAAATGCAGCGGCGACGGAAAATTATATTCTTCAATTTCCAGTTCTATGATAGCCGACAAGCTCAAGGAAAGAGGAATTAATATTGAAAAGAAGCAAATTAATTTAGTGAAGCCGATAAAAGAGTTGGGTGATCATTCTGTTTTTATTGTTTTAAATCATGGTTTGGAAGCCGAAATAACTGTTGTAGTTCATGAGTAGCTAAGTACTATAAAATTTTGTTTTTAAAATAGGGGATTTAGCCCCATTTTTTATTTTTTAATTTATCAATTTTTATGCCCAAAGAAAAATTCATTTTTGTCATCGGTGGGGTAATGTCAGGTGTGGGCAAAGGCATCGCTAGCGCTTCTATAGGGCGCATACTTCAAGCCAGAGGGCTTAAAGTAACGGCCGTAAAAATTGATCCTTATATTAATGTTGATGCTGGCACCATGAACCCAATAGAACACGGCGAAGTTTATGTTACCAGCGATGGTGATGAGACTGATCAAGATATTGGTAATTACGAAAGATTTTTAAACACCAATATTTATCGTGACAATTATATGACCACAGGGCGGGTTTATTATTCGGTTATTGAAAGGGAAAGAAACTTGGGCTATGGTGGAAAATGCGTGGAAGTGGTGCCTCACATACCCATGGAGGTAATTGGCCGAATTAAAAGAGCTTCACAAATTGCCGATGCTGATATAACTATTGTGGAAATTGGCGGCACGGTGGGCGAGTATCAGAACATTTTATTTTTAGAAGCGGCCAGAATGATGAAATTGAATCACTCGGGCGATGTTTTGTTTGTTTTAGTTTCTTATTTGCCGGTGCCTTCAAAAATTGGCGAAATGAAAACCAAGCCCACTCAAACAGCTTCTAAAATGCTTAATTCAGCCGGCATTCAGCCTGATTTTATTTTGTGTCGGGCGGATCGTCCCATTGATGATCCCAGAAAAGAAAAAATTGCCATGTTTTGCAATGTCCACAAAGAAGAAATAATCTCGGCTCCCGATGCGGATCTTATTTATGAGATACCGATTAATTTTGAAAAAGAAAATTTATCCGAGAAAATATTGGCCAAATTAGGTTTGGAGATTAATCCCATAGATTTAAATGATTGGCAAGGACTAGTGGAGAAAATAAACAGCGTTAAGAATATTATTAAGATAGGCATTGTAGGCAAATATTTTGAGACCGGAGATTTTATTTTATCGGATGTTTATATCTCGGTGATTGAAAGCTTAAAATACGCTTCTTGGCATAACAGCTTGAAGCCCGAAATACATTGGATAAATTCTGATATTTACGACAGCGACAGTGAAAAAATAGATGAGCTTAAGAATTACGATTGTTTGGTGGTGCCGGGAGGCTTTGGTTCGCGCGGTATTGAAGGCAAAATAGCGGCCATTAAATATGCCCGAGAAAATAAAATACCTTTTTTGGGTTTATGTTATGGCATGCAATTGGCTTCTATTGAATTTGCTCGTCATGTCTGCGGTTTGACTGGAGCGCATACCACTGAAATAAGGCCGGAAACTGAAAATCCCATTATTCATATTATGAGAGAGCAAGCCGAAAAATTGGCTAAAAAACAATACGGCAATACTATGAGGTTAGGGGAATATCCTTGTTTATTAAAGACCGGATCTTTGGTGGCAAATTTATATGATAAATTAGAAATTTCTGAAAGACATCGCCATAGGTATGAATTTAATAATGATTATCGGGATATGCTGGAAGAAGCCGGTTTGATGTTTTCTGGCACTTCGCCTGATAATCAACTAGTGGAGATTATCGAATTGCCAGAAAGTGTCCATCCCTTTTTTGTGGGAACACAATTTCATCCTGAATTTAAATCCCGGCCCCTTAATCCCCACCCATTATTCTTAGGCCTGATAAAAGCTGGTTTAAATAGAATAGTAAGCAATAAAATGTAAAAATATCAAAAATAAATTATTTACCATATTTAATATCTGATTATGTTGTGCGTTTGACAAATTATGCTATATGCTGTATAATATAATTATTAGTTCATTAACATATTAATAAGTTTAGTGTCCTGGCTTTCTTTTTGTTTAATTTAAGTTAAATTAGATAGAAAGAAAGTTGGGACCACTGAATGCCCCATCTTCTTCCTAGCCATAGTGGTTGGGAATACTGCCTC